>NZ_CBFHHZ010000003.1:0-206093 GCF_965655815.1 Prochlorococcus sp.
ATCTGGAATAAATTTATATATTAATGAAGAATTTATTATCAGAAATAAATAATTTAAATTTAAAGAAAATAGTAGAACAACGTGCCAATACTTTCAATCCTAAATCGTTAAGATTTAGAACCAACCTGGAATGATTTGACCAGTAGTTACATAAGCACCAACAGCTGCTACGAAACCTAACATTGCTGCCCAACCATTAAAACGTTCTGCTTCAGGAGTCATGATAATTAAAGTGTTTTTATATTAAATATTGTAACAGGATATATGAAGGTTTGTAAATTATTTGAAGATTTTAACTAGAAATTCCAGGTAAATTCGGGCTTTGTATGAATAAAAGACATATTTGATACATAAATGTATATTATTTTCATGCTTAACCTCAAATAATTTCCACTTAAGTAAAGAAGCAAGTTCTTCGTTTTTTTTATACTGGTTTGAAGTAAAAAGTAATATTAAAAAATTTTTTTCAGGTATTGAAAACTTTAAATACTACAGCTACATCTTTTCTATATCTTTATATCTACAAGTAATTCCCCTCAAACGTTTTGCAGGATCTTAAATGTTTATTTTAATATAAATCCGTCCAATTATTTATTTTACTTCCCTTCATTACTGATATTGACCGAATTAATTTGTAGGTAATAGCTGATTTTTGTTCTTATTGAAATGACCAATCAATTACATATAGCCGCATAAACTTGAGAATGTTTTTATTTATAATTCAACCAAATATGTAACCTTTAAAATTCATTTGGACTATTAATACAGACTCAATTTTTAAATGTGGGTCGCCTGAGATTCGAACTCAGGACCAGCCGGTTAAAAGCCGGATGCTCTACCGCTGAGCTAGCGACCCAGTTGTAAAATTGAGTACATATGAAATTATCCCTTCTAAAGGTAAAAAAAACAACTTAATATCCTAAGTTGAACAATTGAAATACAATTCTTAACTTATGATATAAAAATTAAAAATACTCTCTTTATTTGTAGATGATAGGTAAAGTAGTATATGAATTATTGAATATTTAAAATGTTAAGAGCAATTGTAGTTTTCGCACCAATTATTGCCGCATTAGCTTGGGTTGTCTTTAACATCCAAAAACCTGCCAGAGAACAATTTAACAGAGACTTTTTGGGAAAGGACTAATTCGATTTGATAGATAAACAAGTAATTGTAATAGGAGCAGGACTAGCGGGCTGTGAAGCTGCCTGGCAAATAGCTAATTCTGGGATAGCAGTAAAACTTGTAGAAATGAGGCCCCTTAATTCAACTCCAGCCCATCATACGAGTGAATTTGCAGAACTAGTTTGTAGTAACAGTTTTGGAGCTTTGAGCGCAGATAGGGCAGCAGGTTTACTACAAGAAGAATTGAGGACTTTTAATTCATTGATAATTCAAACAGCTGATAAATTTTCTGTGCCCGCTGGTGGCGCTTTAGCTGTTGACAGATCAAAATTTAGTAAATCATTAACACAAACATTATCTGCTCATCCTTTCGTGGAAATAAGCAGATTTGAGCAACTTGATCTTCCAAATAAAAAAAATATTACTGTACTGGCAACAGGACCATTAACATCTGATGAACTAGCTACTAAGATTAAAAAATTTACAGGTATTGATTCTTGTCATTTTTTTGATGCAGCAAGTCCAATTATTTATGGGGATAGTATAAATCATGAAATTGTTTTTAAGGCAAGTAGATACGATAAAGGAGATCCTGCATATTTAAATTGTCCAATTAATAAATTGGATTATTTTAATTTTAGAAATGCATTGATAAATGGAGAACAAGCTTCTTTAAAAGATTTCGATAAAGAATCTGCAAATTTTTTTGAAGCTTGTTTACCAATAGAGGAAATAGCTAGAAGGGGTATTGAAACGATGAGATATGGACCTTTGAAATCTATTGGCTTATGGAATCCAGATTGGGGGGATTTATTTGATAGGGAAAATAGATTAAAAAAAAGACCTCATGCAATTGTTCAATTAAGAAAGGAGGATCTTGAAGGTAAATTACTAAACATGGTTGGTTTTCAAACTAATCTGAAATGGTCAGAGCAAAAAAGAATATTTAGGATGATACCAGGCCTAGAAAAAGCTGAGTTTGTACGTTTTGGAGTAATGCATAGAAATACATTTTTAGAATCCCCTAAATTACTTCTGCCAACACTTCAATTTTTGAAAAGAGAAACTCTTTTTGCCGCTGGTCAAATAACAGGTACAGAGGGATATGCAGCAGCTGCTGCTGGAGGTTTGTTGGCTGGAATAAACGCTTCATTATTAGCTAAAAATAAAAATCTAGTGACTTTTCCTAACGAATCAATGATTGGGTCTCTAATGAACTTCATTAGTAATAGAAATGAAATCATGTCCAATCAGAAAAAAAATAAATTTCAACCAATGCCTGCTTCATTTGGTTTAGTTCCAGAATTAACTAATAAAATAAAAGATAAAAAATTAAGATATAAGGCATATCAAGAAAGGTCACTAAAGGAATTGCAAGTATTTAAAAAAGTATTAGATGCATCTTTTAAAAATGATCAATTACTTGTTGAGATTAATTAAAATGGATTATTCATGAAATCAAAAATGAAATTAAATAAAGAAAATTTCGATGCAATTATTGTTGGTTCAGGTATAGGAGGTTTAGTAACAGCATCACAATTAGCTGCTAAGGGAGCCAAAGTCCTAGTGCTTGAAAAATATATTATTCCAGGTGGAAGTGGAGGTTCATTTAAAAGAAATGGTTATACTTTCGATGTTGGCGCTTCAATGATTTTTGGGTTTGGAGAGAAAGGTTATACAAATTTGTTAACTCGTGCCCTGAAAGATGTAAATGAGAAATGTGAAACTATTCCCGATCCCGTTCAACTTGAATATCATCTCCCAAATAAACTTAGAATTTCTGTTGATAAAAGTTATCAAAAATTTATCAGTACCTTATCAGCACGTTTTCCTCATGAGAAGGATGGAATAAACAAATTTTATGGAACTTGTAAAAAGGTTTTTAATTGTTTAGATTCCATGCCTCTCTTATCGATAGAGGATCCTAGTTATCTTTTTAAGGTATTCTTTAAGGCGCCATTATCTTGCTTAGGCTTGGCTAGATGGCTTCCAATAAATGCAGGAGATGTTGCAAGAAAGTTTATTAAGGATCCTGAACTTTTAAAATTTATTGATATTGAGTGTTTTTGTTGGTCAGTAATGCCAGCCCTTAAAACTCCTATGATCAATGCTGGAATGGTTTTTACTGATAGACATGCTGGAGGAATTAATTATCCAAAAGGTGGAGTTGGCAAGATTGCAGAAAAATTAGTTTCTGGGTTGGAAAGACTTGGAAGTAAAATTCGTTACAGAGCTAATGTGACTGAAATACTATTAAAAGATGGAAAGGCAGTAGGAGTAAAGCTATTAAATGGAGAAGAAATTTACACGAATATTGTTGTATCCAATTCTACAAGATGGGATACTT
The DNA here is from genome assembly GCF_965655815.1 of Prochlorococcus sp. NCBI lineage: Bacteria > Bacillati > Cyanobacteriota > Cyanophyceae > Synechococcales > Prochlorococcaceae > Prochlorococcus > Prochlorococcus sp. Next base: position 3,474 of record NZ_CBFHHZ010000003.1, read on the forward strand.
TTGGGCTTAATAATCTTAAAAAAGGTTTAATTAAAAGTGATCAAGTACCAAAAAGTGAAAATAAGTGGTCTGAAACTTATAAGCCTTCTCCCTCTTTCGTCTCAATTCATCTTGGAGTTACAAAAGATTTAATAAATAAAGACTTTAATTGTCATCATATAATTGTTGAAAATTGGGATGAATTAGAGAATGAAAAAGGGGTAATTTTCATCTCCATACCTACAATACTAGATCCGTCCTTGGCTCCAGAAGGTAAACATATTATCCATGCATTTACTCCTTCATCAATCAGGGAATGGGAGGACCTCTCACGAGAAGATTATCTTAAAAAGAAGCAAGTTTACTATTCATTCCTTATAGAAAAAATTTCTAAAATAATTCCTAACTTAGATCAAAATATTGATCATAAAGAGATAGGTACTCCAAGAACTCATAGAAAATTTCTTGGGAGATTTCAAGGCAGTTATGGACCAATTCCTAATAAAAAATTGCTTGGATTACTTCCTATGCCATTCAATACTACAAAAATTAAAAACCTTTATTGCGTTGGAGATTCATGTTTTCCAGGACAAGGTCTTAATGCCGTTGCTTTTAGTGGTTATGCTTGCGCTCATAAAATAGGATCAAAATTAAATATAAATAGTTTTAATTTACCAGACTAAAAAGATTAATCAGATGGTAGAAAAGTTCAAAACTCTTTTTTTTGTTAAAAGTTCTTTGATTTCATTGTATTTAGCACTTACATTTCCTATCCCGTTTATTTCAAGTGAAAAATTAAAAATATTCTCAATAATTACTTTTGTCTTTGGGTTACTTTTGATTATCAATATTACAAATGATTATGTGGATATCTGTGATGAAAAAATTTCTTATAAAACAAGCTTTATTTCTAAAATTTTTGGAAAAAAAAATTGGGAAATTTTTTGGAAAGATATTAAATTAATTAAATCTTTGCCAACCAGCCAAGGAAGTAATGTACATTATTTCATTAGTAATAAAAAAGAAAGTTTTCTTGTTCCTCAAAGGGTTGAAAATTTCGAAAGGTTTGTATCTATAATTGAGGAAAAGACAAAGTTAAATATCGATAAATTATCATACATTTCACCTTTATGGACATATAAACTACTAACTTACTTGTCAATATTAATGATTGTAGGTGAAGGAATAGCTTTTATAATTTAAATATTATCAATACTAAATCTATATCCTTGCTGTCGAACTGTGGTAATTCCTCCTCCTTCTCCTAATCCTGCTTGCTCTAATTTTCTACGCAATGTCAGAACTTGAGTATCTACAGATCTTGGTCCTCCGCTAAATGGCGGCCATGCCAATCTTAGAAGCTCTTGGCGACTTCGAACCATCCCAGGGGGCATAAGTAAAGCACAAAGCAATGCAAACTCTCTAGGGCTTAATTCTACAGGCTTCTCGCTTAGAGTTACTTGTCTTAAAAGTAAATGAACTTCTAAAGGACCTACTGCAACTTTCTCTTGTAAACCAATACGACCCCTCTTTAGAAGAGTTCTGCATCTTGCGGCTAACTCCTCTAGTCCAAAAGGTTTTCTTAGAACATCATCAGCCCCCTCATCCAATAAGCTGACTAATGGTTCTACCCCAGATCTTGCTGTTAGAACTATAACTGAGCAACCTAGTTGTTGAGCTAACCTCATTGCAGTATTTTGTTCTAATATCTCAGCACTGACAAGCAAGTCAGGAGATTGTTCTCTGCATAAGTCAACAGCTTCAATAGCTGAACCTACGGCGGCTGCTAAATGACCGTCTTGACGAAGTCTTTGTACTAAGACTGTTCTTAGTGTGGGGTGAGGTTCAACAACAAGAACTCTCGAGGGTGTTTGAGAGGTCGAAGGCAATTGGGAGCTGCCAGGAGCTGAAGCTAAGATTTGCTCAGTTGATTGCATTCTTAATTACTGTTAGGCCAGGCAATTTTTGATCATCCTTAATAAGGTATAACAAATGCTAAATAAAAATCAGTATCTATCGAATTATGACATCATTTGAAAATCCAGTAGCAATTCGCCATTTTCAATCAATCTGCGATAGTTGCCAAGACTTAGTAACTAGATTTCATACTCCCTCAGACTTGAAATTATACAGTGATGGTTATCTCCAAGCTTTAAGGAATTGCAATAGTTTAGAGCTAAAAGATCAAGAGAAATTAGAAAGATTAATTGAAAGATGGATATTAGATCCATCCAGTTTTATAAATCCAGATGGAGATGAAAATAAAGGTTTTTTTGATAAAAAAAAGATTTAAAATATTAATTTTTATTAACTAAATTTAGTATTTATACTTAGTAAATATTTTAAGAAGCTAATGCAATCTCGATCTTTTCTTTCAATGTACCTGTGTTGTACATCTCGATAAGAATATCTGAACCACCTAAGAATTCTCCTTTTAAATAAACTTGAGGTATTGTTGGCCATTCCGAATACTCTTTAATACCTTCTCTTATTTCAAAATCACTTAAGACATCAAATGTATTAAATGTCACTCCAAGTGAATTAAGAATTTGAACTACATTATTAGAAAACCCACATTGAGGCATTAATTTAGTTCCTTTCATAAAAACCATAACTGGATTAGAGTCAATTAGGTTTTGAATTTTATTTTTAGTAGGGTTTTCCATAATTTAATTAGGAGTTTCTGTTTTTAGTGCTAACGCATGGATAGCCTCTGAAGCTAATTCTTCTTTAAGTGCAGAATAGACTAGCTGATGTTGTTTAACTAATGATAATCCATTAAATTCAGATGAAATTACAGTTACTTGCAAATGATCATTTCCTTTTAGATTCTCAACATAAACTTCAGAATCAACTATTTTTTGCTTTATTAAGTTAATTACTTCACTTTTAGTAGCCATTATTGATTCCTATAATCCTCTGTAGGGTGTTTCAACAAAACCAAGTTGAACTAACTCTTTATAAGCTTCTTTACCTTCTGAGCTGGTAGGCGACATTAATCTGATTATTTCTACAAGTAAAGGTACAGCGACTTCGGGTTGATTTTTACTTTTATATACTGCAACTAATCTTTCATTTGATTCTGCCCAGATTTTTAATGAATTCTTACCTTTTTCTGCCATCTCCCTTGGGATCCTGGCATCTAATCCTTTAAACGAGCCATTTAAATCCCCGTAAAATCCTGCTAGTTTTTTTGCTAAATTTCTTGCTTTATCAAAATAATCTTTTGCTTTTTCAATCTCACCAGATTTTATTAGATTATCACCTTCTCTTAAGAGGGCTTCTACGTTTGTAATTGAAAGCCTTTTATTAGTGCTTGAAAGGACTTTATAATTGTTTGGATCATCACTATCTGCATAAACAGTATTAGTAGAGGAAAATATTCCTAAAGATATAAAAATAATCGGAATTAACTTTAAGACTTTCATGTTGTCGTATTTGTTAGTTTCAATACTAACTGATAATGGATTCATCGACCGACTATTTTTAGAGCTTCGTTTTCAGCGGCTGTCATTTTTTCGTGCAATATTTCATTAAATTCATTTATAGAAAAGTTTATATTGTCACTAATGATTAAAGGTTCTCCAAAACATAGAGAAACATTACTTCTAAATTTTGGATTTACCTCACTGTAAGCTATACCGATAGGAATTATAGTTATCAAGGTTGCTTTTTTTTTAGCTAATCGGGCTAATCTAAATAGTCCTTCTTTTAGGACTATTTTTTTTCCATGTTTATTGATTTTTCCTTCTGGAAAAACAACTAACTGCTTTTTTTTGACGATTAGATCAACAGCATATCGCAAGACAGCAAGAGAAGGAGATAATTGATTTATTGAAAAACAACCAAGTTTTTTTAAAAACCAACCCTGAATACCAATCATCTCAGATTTTGTGACCATAAATCTACAATCCTTTTTGGTTACTCTCCTACCCATCGCCATAGTAAGAATTAATCCATCCCACCTCGATCTATGGGTCGGGGCTAAAATAACGGAACTGTTATTAGGGATTAGAAACTTATTATTAATTATTTTCTTTTTTTTAAAAAATATTTTCATAACGATATCTTGGGTTATAAACATTGCGATAAGGCCCAAAAAAGGGTTAATTTCATGGCAAATATTAATAGTCTTATTTTTCAAATTCAATTTACTTTATATTAATAAATTATAATAATGTAATTTTTTATTAGCTAGAATTAGATGGTTAGTAAATTGTCTAAATCAAAGAGTTATCAATTTATGGCAACATTAGGAGTAAATATAGATCATATTGCAAATGTCAGGCAGGCTAGGCAGACTGTAGAACCAGATCCTGTTCAATTTGCTTTTTTAGCAGAATTAGGCGGAGCTGATTCTATAACAATTCACTTAAGAGAAGATAGAAGGCACATACAAGATCGAGATATCTATCTTTTGAAAGATACTATTAAAACGAAACTCAATCTAGAGATGGCAGCGACTGAAGAAATGTTGAGAATTTCAAAAAAGTTACTTCCAGATTACGTAACACTTGTACCAGAGAAAAGAAAGGAAATTACCACAGAGGGGGGGTTAGATGTCAAAAATAATGAGAAATACCTTAAAAACTACGTTAATAGTTTAAAAAGTTCCAATATTGAAGTAAGCGCATTTATAGATCCTGCAAATGATCAGATTAATTCTTCAGGAGAAATAGGATTTGATTTTATAGAATTACATACTGGCAAATATGCTGATTTGAAAGGACAAGATCAATATGTAGAGCTTCAAAAAATTATTGAATCTTCGTATTATGCTGTAGATATTGGATTAGTCGTTAATGCAGGGCATGGACTGAATTATCAGAATGTAAAAAAGATTGCATCAATTAACAATATGAATGAGTTAAACATTGGACATAGTATTGTTTCAAGGGCTTTAGCGGTAGGTCTTGAAAGAGCTGTACGCGAAATGAAGACTTTAATTTCAATAAATTAATTATTTAAAATGACAACTTATTTTTTCGTTGCAGCAAGTGAGAAATTTTTAACAGTTGAAGAACCTCTTGAAGAGATTTTAAAAGAAAGGATCAGAAACTATAAAGAAAATAAAAAGGAAATAGATTTTTGGCTTTTAAAGAATCCATCTTTTTTGAAATCTTCGGCATTTTTAGATTTATCTAAAAAAATCCCTAATACTCCAGCAGCCGTTATCTCTACAGATAAAAAATTTATTACCTTCTTAAAGCTTCGCTTAGAATTTGTTGCTGTAGGAGAATTTGAAAGCCCTAATAGCGAAATTAATGACCCTTTTAAAGTTGAGTAAAAAATAATAAAAGAAAATTGCTAAATATTTATAAATCAAACAAAATTGAAGTTATTACTGAGCTATTAGCAAAAGAATTAATAATTAGCCCCCCTTTTTTAACAGAAAAACTGGATGTGGCAGTTCCAAATTATTTTTTAGGGAAGTGGTTGTGGGACCAAATAACAATAAGTAATCAAATAAGTGCTCTCTATGAATTTAAGACCATATCAAGTTATACCGAAGCATTATTAACAAAAATTTTCCCGGCAATTGATATGGGAGTATGGAATTTTGATTCAATAAAATGGGGAATTATAGATTCATTTGAAGAATTAAACAGCTATAAAGAATCATTACCGCTAAGTAATTGGATTAATAAATACTTAAACAATAAAAAGATAATTGATGGGGACATTCACAACTTAACCAAAAAGATTGCAAATAATTTTATTGAGTATCTAATTTTTAGGCCTGAGATGATAGCTAATTGGCATAGATATGAGTTGAGTTCACGAAATCTTTTTAATAATTTAAATTCAAATGAATATTGGCAACCAATTTTATATAAATTACTTGAGAAAAAAATGACCGAGAAACCTTCATGTTTATTCATGATGGACATAATCAATAATATTAAAAAAATACATAATGAAGAAAATCTAATACCTAAACAAATATATATTATTTCTGATAATAATCTATCAAGATTACATGTTAGATTTTATTCTAAATTAGCAGAATTTACTAAGGTTAATTTATACTTACTCTCTGCTGGAGATAATTTGTGGAATAGAATAAATTCTTTTGAGGGAGAGGTTGATTTTAGTTCTATTGAAAGCAAATTTAATTTAAATAATTCAAATATCGAAAATATTTTTGGCAAATTTGGAGCTAATTATCAGAAATTAATTGAGGAAAGTTCTAATATTGAAAATATAAAAATAAACAATAATTCAATATATATTGATCCAACATTTAGTTTTACAAGTGAGAAGGATATACCTTTGATTAATCAAATACAGAAAAGACTAATTGATAATAGTCAAAATGATTTTATGATAAATGAAAAGGATGAATCAATTATTTTTAGGGAGCATTTTAATCAATTAAGTCAATTAGAGTATGTAAGAAATAAAGTCATAGAAATATTAGAAACTTGCGATGATATTAAATACAGTGATATCGCTATAGTATCTCCTCAAACTAGTTTAATAAAACCTTATCTTAGGTATATTTTTAATAATGAATTAATAAACGGACAAAAGCTACCTTATTTATTTCTTGAAGAGAATTATGAAGATTCTTCAAATGTATATAATTTCTTACTTGATATTATTGAATTAGCAAATAAGAAAATTACGCTTGAAAAAATAGAATATTTTCTTTCTAAAAAAGTTAATCAGAATATTTTTGATTTTGATGTTGCTGAGAAAAATGAGATTATTTTAATATTAAATGAAGTTGGTTTTCATTGGGGATTAGATACTAACGAAAGGTTGGGTGAAGAAAAAAATACTTTAGAGTGGTGTATAAATAGAATTACTTTAGGTCTAGTTTATGATAAAGAATTTAGTTTAAATAATTCTAACCTTAAATCATTTACCCCTAAGAATTCAAGCTTAGACTTGAATAAATGGGTTAGAATATTAGTTCAATTAAAACAATATATTAATTTACTAAGAGGATCTTTTAATTATTCTGATTGGGTTAAAAAGATTAAATTTATACTTAATAAAATTAGAAAGTTTAATGAGAATTTCAATTTAGATATATATGAAATAAATAGAATTCTTGATAATTATTTAATATCTTCAACATCTGATCAAGTAATTGTGTTGAATGTTTTTAGAGAAATATTAATTACATGTATAAATAAACTTAACTATAGAAATCAATCTTATATAAATAAGATATTAGTAAGTGATATTGAGAAGGTTAGGCTAATTCCTCGTAAGATTATTTTCCTAATTAATATGAATAGTCTTTATTATCCAAGATTATCGAGTAATGAAAATATAAATTTGCTAACTAGAAAATACCTTCTTGGGGATCCATCTTCTTTTGATAGAGAAAAATACTTTTTCCTAGAGTTATTAATTTCCTGTAGAAAGCAACTTATAGTTTCTTGGGTTAATAATGATAAAGATAATCAAATATTAGATATTTCCTTCCCTATTAAGGAACTAATAAACTATTTAGAGAGCTTTTTAACTGTAAAACAAAGAAAGTCCATAATCAAATACTTTGATTATGAGAAAGAAGAAGTTGTTAATCCTAATAATAGTAATTTTTTAAAAAGTCAATATTCTTTATTAAATAAAATAGATTGGGAAGAAAAATTTTATGATAGTAAGGACTTTAAATTATCTGAATTAATTTATTGGTTTAAAGCTCCTCAGCTCTATTGGCTCAATAAAAAGAATATTTCTCCTAAAGGAATATTTAATCATCATCCAGATGAAGAGTATGTAAGTAATTTACAGAAATTTAAATTAGTTACTAAAGTTATTCAGAAACTAGAAATTGATAATTATGACATTATTGATCAATTAAAAAATTTAGATATAAACGAACAATTTCTTGAAAATGGAATTATTGCGCCAAGAAATAGTATTTTTACAAAAGAAAAAGAGATACAAAATCTGTTAGGAAGTTTAGTTGAAAATTTGAGTAATGATAAAAATATAAAAAGAGTTTACGTTAAATCAAATTCAAATAAAGAAGAATATTTCATTTCTGATAATGTTGTGATTGAATTGATTCATTCCAAACTTAGTTTGAAAAGTTTGTCAGAAGCTTGGATTAAGTTACTCTTTATTTCTTCTTTAGAAAAGAGGATAACAAAGACAAAAGTAATTTTTAGAAAAGAAAATCAATATAAATCAGAAATTCTTCAAACACCAGGCCAACTCCAATCAAAGAAAATATTAGAAGAATATATAAATATTTTTAAGAATTACTCTGATAAATGTTTACCTCTCCCTCCAGAAAGTACATATAAATATGTAGAAGCAAAAAAGCTATTGAAAAATGAGAAAAAAGCTTTTTCTGATAAATGGATAGGGAATAAAACATTTACCAAAGGAGAAAGAGATTATAGTGTAATTCAAATGTGTTTTGGAAATAAAAAAGAAGCAGACTTCTTTTTTGGAAATGATAAATTTGATGATTTATCTTTCAGATTATATGGCCCTTTATTTGAGGCATTAAAAAATAAATAATGTCTAAATTACAGTTGAAAATATTTCTTAAGAAATCTTATGAATTTTCCCTAGTTCTTTTTCAGTTCTTCATCATTATTCTTCATTTTATTCATTTGGAATTTATTCCTAACAAAGAAATAATGCAAGTTAATTTTTTCTTTAGTTTTGTGGGTTTCTCACTCATCATAATCTCAACAATTGTCATGTTGATTTCAATTAAAGACTTAGGTAGAAATTTATCTCCTTTCCCAAGACCTATAGTCAATGGCAATCTAACTACTTCAGGCATTTATAGTTTCATTAGACATCCTATGTATTATTCTTTAATACTGATATCTTTTGGTTTTTTTATTACTAAATTATCTTTTTATTATTTATTTTTAACAATAAGTCTTGCTTTAATAATTAAATTAAAGATAATTTTAGAAGAGAAATATTTAAATAAAAAATTTAAAAATTATTTTATTTATACAGATAAGGTTAAATATTAACTTAAATAAGATATGGATATTAACAAAATTAAATTAGATAATAATTTTAAATTAATAGAAGCAAGTGCAGGAACTGGAAAAAGCTTTACTTTGGCTCACTTAGTTTTAAGAAATGTATTGGAGAAAAAGATCAAATCAGAGGAAATACTTTTATTAAGTTTCACGAAAAATACATGTACAGAATTAAGAGATAAAATACTTTCAAGATTTTGTAAACTCAAATTATTTTTACAGAATCCCGAAGAAACTGAATTAGATAATACTCTTTTAGAATGGTATAAAAACTTTCAAAAGGAGGAAACGAATCCGAAAAAAATAATATTTGATATTGATAATTTTATTAATACTATTTATAAACTAAAAGTAACTACGTTCCATGCTTTTTGCAATAATATTTTAGAGGAATTTAGTATAGATATAGGCTCAGCACAAGATCCATTTATTGAAAATAATATAGATAATTTATACCAAGATATAATCGATGATTTATGGATTGAGCAATTTCAAAATCTTGATCCAGAAATAATTTCTGCAGTTAATCAAAAAAAAATAAGTTCTATATATGGAAGTAAAATTAACAAATCATTTTTTGTTGAAATTTTAAAAAATATTGATCAAGAAAATATTTGCAAATTTGAAATAATAAATAAATATAAGAATATTGATATATCAACTTATTTAAAAGAATTTTTACATATAAATTGGAAAGCGTTTTGTGTTGAATGGAATAATAATGGGAAAGAATTATATCTTAAACTTATTTCATTAGGGAAATTAATAAAGGAAATTGGATGCAAAAGTCAGGTATATTCGTCCAAGCCAAGAAACAATAAGTTTAATCAAATAACTGAATGGATAGAAGATATTAATAAAAGACTTAATTCAGAAGATATAAGTCAACTTTTATATGAGATTTCAAATGAAGATCTTTTATTTAAATATTTTTATAATAAAAATATCAATAAAGAAATTAATAAATTTGATCTAAGTCTAGATTTTAGTAGGTTTAAATTACTTCAAGATAAAATTTATAAAATTAAAGAAGGCTTTTATACTGAATTTGTAAGAATATTTATTCAATTAGCTTATATAAAACTAATTACCTTAAAAAGAAGTTTATCTATTTTTAATTTTAATGATCTTATAAAGACTGTTGAGGAAAAATATCTAGGATCAGATCTTACCAATGATAAAAGTCTTTCAGAAATTCAAAATAGATTTAAATGTGTTCTAGTGGATGAGTTTCAAGATACAGATAATATTCAGTGGAGCATAATAAAAAAATTCTTTTATACAAATAATCACTTTTTACTTTGCGTTGGAGATCCAAAGCAGGCTATTTATAAATTTAGAGGTGGAGATATTGAAACTTATTTAGAGGCTAAATCTGATGCCATTGAAGTTTTTAGTCTTACAAATAACTTTAGATCTTCAAATAAATTACTTGATGTTATTAATAATCTATATAAAAATGGACTTAGAGAATCAAAACTTGAATATAATAATTTAAACTCTAAACTTAATAAAAGTTTTAATCATAAATTTGATTTTAAGAATGTATTTGAAATTGTAGAATTTTCAAGCAAAGAAGTTGATATTGAAGATCTTGTCACTAAATATATAGTTAGTTTTCTTTTAAATAATAATGAAATTGATATTAATAAAATTTCAATTCTTACCTTGTATAATTCTCAATGTTTAGAATTAAAAAATAAATTAATAAAGTTAAATATACCGTGCCAGATTAAAAATAAAAAAAATATCTTTGATACTGAAGCCAGTACTCTATTAGTCTTATTTATTGAATCTATATTATATCCAAGGCGTTATAGGAATATAAGTTTGTTGGCTACTTCTAAATTTATAGAAATGGATATGGCAGAATTAATTAATCATCAAATTAGTAAAAAAATTGAAATTTTAACTAATCAATGTATTTCATGGTCTTTGGAATTAAAAGAGAAAGGATTTTTAACCCTTGTTAATGAACTCATTATTAATTACAAGTCATCCTCAATTATATTTGATGCAGATTTATACTCGAATCTATTTCAATTGTCAGAGATAATTGAAATAGAATTAATCAATAATGACTTTAATCTAAATAAAGTATTTAAGTGGTATCTAAACCAATTAGATGATTCTTTAAGGAGTTGTACTGGAGACGATTATTTTACGAAAGATTATAATCTTCAAAATGGAATTAATCTTTCGACAATTCATAATAGTAAGGGACTTGAATATGAAATAGTTTTATGTCCCTACTTATCTATTATTTCCAATAAATCAAATAAAACCAAAGGTCCAATCTGGAAATCAAATTTGGATAGGTCTATCTATATCAATATTTCTAATAATTACAGTAAGGTAGAAGATTTTAAATTAATAGAAGAAAGAGATTTATTTAAAGAAAGTGAAAGATTGATTTATGTGGCTCTTACCAGGAGTAAATATAAGCTCATTATCTTTAATGATATTAATAATACAAATAATATTATTAATAATGATTTGTTACCTAACCTAGAAAATATTAATTTTCATAAACCTAAAATTGAACATAAAATAGAGGCAATAAATATTAGAGAAATTTCTAATAAATTCAATTTTAATGGTTTGAAGAATAATCTTTGGAAAATAAATAAAGTTAATACAAAAAAACCTAAAAAAATTCCTTCTGAAGAAGTTATTTCTTTCTCAAGTTATTCCTCATGGATTAGTAAAGAAAAAAAAACAGACTATGCTTCCAATCAATACAAGGATTATGAAGATAATATCTCAATTCTTAATAATTACAAAGATACTAATTTAGAAAAATCAAAAAATTGTCCCAAATACTTAACTCTCTCCAATCCCTTAAGTGATTTTCCTAAAGGTACTATTGCTGGTACATGTTTGCATAAAATAATAGAGAGATTTGATTTTCAAAATGATAACAACGATAAATTACTTGATTTAATTAATGAAGAATTAAATTTCTTTCAAATTGATTCTTCTTTAGCATTAAATGTAAGAGAAGGTATATTGCGAATCATTAACGTCTCGCTTGGAAGGAAATTATTAAATAAAAAATTAATTGATATCTCTTCAAATAATATTCTAAAAGAGGTTAAGTACAATTTAACACTTTCTTATAATGGAAAAAATATTAATTCATATGATATTTCTAAATGCTTTCTATTGGATCAAGAATTTGAATTTGGTAAAAGCTACTCAAACAAAATTAATGATCTACAAATTCTAAATAAAGGTTTTCACTCAGGTTGTATTGACTGTGTAGTCCCTATTGGTAATAAGTTAGAGGATAGTAAATGGTGGGTAATCGATTGGAAAAGTAATTTTATTTCTGGAAGCGAAAATAGTGATTGTTTACCTGGAAACTATAACTATGAAAATATGAAAGAAGAAATGATTAAACATCATTACCCATTGCAATCTCATCTTTATCTATTGGCATTACATAGATTATTAAAGTGGAGATTAAAAAATTATCAACCTAATCTACATCTTGGAGGATATGTATATTTATTTTTAAAGGGATTACCTGACAAAAAGTTGTTTGAAAAATCTGTTGAGAAAGATATTTCTCCAGGAGTTTTTATTGGCCAGGCTCCTATAAATAGAATTAATTATTTAGATAAACTTTTTTAGAATGAATCATACTAATTTGGATATAGAAGCATTTCAATATAATCATATATTTAATCTCCTCCAGGATATTTTTGGATTTAATGAAATAAAAGATGGAGATTTCGTAAAAGATACTTTAAAAATATTATTAGAATTTGAGAAAAATGGTGAAACTATTGTAGAAGTTGATAAAAGGTTAATATTATTTGATTTATTAAAAGATGGATGGCCTAATGAACATTTAAAAGTTCTCAAAGATTTAGGATTGTTAAACTCCTTTAATTCCCCATTTATATTTAGTGATAGAAAATTATCATTAGCAAAATGGTCTGGAAAGATAAATAGAGTTATAAATATCTTCTTAAAGAAAATAGATAAAATCCCAATAAAAATAAATGATGATAATAAACTTCATCAAATTAAAAATATTTTTAAAAGTTCAAATTTAGTATTTCTGCAAGGAGGACCAGGAACAGGCAAAACAACTTTAATTATAAACTTTATATTAAATTCTTTGAAAACTGACAGTTTTTTAAATATAGGACTCGCAGCGCCTACTGGAAAAGCTACCTCTAGACTAAAAGAATCTCTTAATGAACAAAAAGATATAATTTTTAGTAAAAGTCTTGATCAAATAGAATGTCAAACTTTACATAAATGGATTTTTAATTCTGAACATAAAGCTATTAAATTAAAATTTAAATTAAAGGAATTAGATATTTTTATTATTGATGAAATGTCAATGGTAAATATTGATATTATTGAATTGATTTTAGATTTATTAGCTAAAGATTGTAAAATAATCCTAGTTGGTGATAAAAATCAATTACCTCCAGTAAAAAATTCCTCTATTTGGAATTATTTATTTGAATATTCTAATAATGAGGTAATCAAATCTTGTATAGTAAATCTCAATAAAACTTATAGAAATAGTGGGGATATTGAATTACTGAGTAATCTTATTTTTAATCCTACAGATTCCTTATTTAAGAAAAAGATAAAAGAATTAGAAAATGATAAAAAATCAAAAGAAGCTAATATCTTAAAAAGCATTAATAAGAATATTCCTCTAAGATTATTAAATGAAATTAAAGATTACATTAATAAATTACGAATTTCAACATCAAACTTAAGTAAAAAAGAATATATCTTTCAAAAAACATTTGGAGATTTAATAAGCCATGAAAAAGACTTAATAAATAATATTTTTACAGATTTACAAAGTCACCTTATCCTTTGTGAGAAGAATACTGGGACATGGAGCGTTGAGAATATAAATGATATCGTTTTAGGCCAGAGAAAACCTTATGACTTTACTAGCCTTGAAGAAGGGATCCCCATAATGTGTACTGAAAATAATAACGAACTCGGAATTTCAAATGGAGATATTGGAGTCTTAATAGGAAAAAATGAAAACCGGAAATTTCTATTTAGGAAATTTAATGATAATAATGATCTTGTAGTTGACTTTATTGAACCATCAACTCTTGATAACGTCGTGCCAGCAATTGCTATCACTATTCATAAATCTCAAGGAAGCGAATCTGAAAAAGTAAGTATTTTGTGGACCCAAAAATCTCAAATTAACAATTACAAGGAAGATCTGAAAGAAAGCAAATTAATTTTCTTTAGAGATAGTTATGAAAAGAGATTACTATATACCGCAATTACAAGAGCAAAGAATTTTCTGGATATTTATTTTCTTAATTAAGTTTTTATTTCGTGAAATCAGACTTATCTTTACCTCCAGATGTTAGATTAGTGATTCGGCTCTGAAAGGCTAGTCAACAATTTAATATTCTTTAGATAAATGTTGAATGCCTGATCAGTAGATAATCAGGCATTTTAATGGCTTCAAATAAAGACAATCAATTAGTAGAAAAAAATGACGATAATTTGGGGGTAGAAAATATTTCTAATAATCCTTCAATTCAATCAGAACAAAAATTAGAAGTTACAGAAGATGAAATTTCTTTTAAAGAAGAGGATATTGATAATGGATTTGCTTGCTTTGGGTTTAATAAATTAATATTAAATTCATTAGAAAGTAAAGGATATAAAACTCCTACACCTATACAAAAAGCAGCAATTCCAGAATTAATGCTTGGAAGAGATTTGTTAGGACAAGCTCAGACTGGTACAGGTAAAACAGCAGCCTTTGCTCTCCCATTAATAGAAAAGCTTGAAAATAATAAAGAATCAAACGCTAAGGTTTTGGTTATGACCCCAACAAGAGAGTTGGCTACTCAAGTAGCAGATTCTTTTAAAAGTTATAGTGCTGAATCAACTAATTTAAGGACATTAGCAATATATGGAGGAACTGATTTTAGGAATCAAATCTCATCACTTAAAAGAAAGACAGACATTGTCGTTGGAACTCCTGGAAGAATAATGGATCATATAAGACAAGGAACTTTTAAGATCAATAACATAAGTTGTCTTGTTCTTGATGAAGCAGATGAAATGTTAAAAATGGGATTTCTTGAAGATATTGAATGGATTATAGATAAACTTCCAGAAAATAAACAAATGGTTTTGTTCTCTGCAACAATGCCAAATGAGATAAGAAACATAGCAAAAAAATATCTAAATGAACCAGCTGAAATACTCATTAAAAGCGTTAAACAAGAAACTCAATTAATTACTCAAAAATATATTAATGTTCAAAGGCACCATAAGTTAGATGCTCTAAAAAGAATATTAGAAATAACGAATGAAGGAGTAATAATATTTGTGAGGACTAAATTACTTACTACCTCAATTGCGGAAGCTCTAGAAAACTCAGGTCATAGTGTAGCTGTTCT
Source organism: Prochlorococcus sp. (assembly GCF_965655815.1). Lineage (NCBI taxonomy): Bacteria > Bacillati > Cyanobacteriota > Cyanophyceae > Synechococcales > Prochlorococcaceae > Prochlorococcus > Prochlorococcus sp. The sequence goes on from NZ_CBFHHZ010000003.1 coordinate 18,847, forward strand.
TAATGGTGACATCCCACAAAGTCAAAGAGAAAATACAGTTGATAGATTAAAAAAAGGATTTATTGATATTCTTGTTGCCACTGATGTCGCTGCTAGAGGCCTAGATGTTGAAAGGATTAAACTTGTTATTAATTACGATTTTCCTTTTGATAAGGAAACATATACTCATAGAATCGGTAGAACAGGGAGGGCAGGTAGGTCTGGGGAAGCAATTTTATTTGTAAATCAAAGAGAAAAACATTTTCTTAGGAATTTAGAAAATTCAACAAGAAATAAAATAGAAGAAATTGAGATACCTAATAATAAAATAATTAATGAAAAAAGAATGGGTAAATTAATTACAAATTTGAATGAAAGTTCTTTAGATCAGGAAAATAATGAAGAAAAAAAAGCTTTGATGATCGATATTCTGGATACCCTAAGAGAAAAGCATTCTATGGAAGATTCAAATATAGCAATGGCAGCTATTAATTTAGCAATAGGTAATAAATCTTTCTTTATTAACGAAGACGAGTCTTGGCTTTATAGACAAAATAATTCTGATCGTAATAGATCAAATAGAAATGGAAATAATCGTATGAGAAATACAAATAGAAGAAATAATTATCAAAATGATTCTTTTGAAACCTATAAATTTAATTTTGGAAAAATGGACAGAGTTAGAGTAGCAAATATTATTTCTTCTATTTGTACGTCTACAAATATTAATGGAAGATCGATTGGAAAGATACAAATATTTAATGAGTACAGCTTGGTAGATTTACCAAGAGATTTACATGGTGAAGTTAGGAAAAAACTAAAAAATTTAAGAATAAGGAATTAATTTTGGATCATGGGTTCTATTACAAAACATTTTGTTCTAGGAAGTTTTTTTCTTTTGTTCGGATTTTTAAATTCTGAATATTTAGCAGATACAAAAAATAATTCAATTATAAATTTGTTTTGTATTGAAAGTTTTAAGTTGGAAATGTTAAAAGCGAATTTAAATTATGACGAAGAAATTGCTAAAGATACTTGTAATTGCTACTTAGAAAAATTTAGAAAAGGTACTAGTCATCAACATTCAATTAATGAATGTAAGTTAGAAACTAAGAAAAAATTTAAATTATAATAAAACAACAATGAGATTTATAAATAATAAAAATCCTATATTTAGGCTTTATCTAAATTTAAGAGAGGAAAGGAGTCTACTTTTATTTGCTTTTTTAAGTTCAATAATAAATAAAATCTTAGATTTAGCTCCTCCAGTAATTATTGGGCTTGCTGTAGATATTGTAGTAAAAGAACAGAATTCTTGGATTGCTAGTTTAGGGATAAAGGAAGTGCCAAACCAATTAATATTTCTTGCATTTGCTTCTGGGATAGTGTGGTCAGCAGAATCTTTCTTTGAATATTTATACTCAGTTTTATGGAGAAATTTAGCCCAAATATCACAACATAAATTGAGAATTAAGGCTTATAAGCATATTCAAGAACTAGATATGGCTTTCTTTGAAAACGATAATACGGGAAGACTACTTTCGATATTAAATGATGATGTAAATCAACTCGAGAGGTTTCTTGATCAAGGCGCTAATCAACTTATTCAATTATTTATTACGGTTTTAATTATTGGGGGGACAATGATCTTTGTTGCGCCCAAAATCGCATTATTTGCTTTCTTACCTATCCCTTTAATATTTCTTGGATCAATAAGATTCCAAAGAAAGCTCTCTCCAAAATATAAAGATGTCAGGAATAAAGCAGGTCTTTTGGCTTCAAGATTAAATAATAATTTAAGTGGAATACTTACGATAAAGAGCTTTACTAAAGAGAATTGGGAGCTTAATAGATTAAATAAAGAAAGCCTTGCATATCAAAGAAGTAATAAAGCAGCAATAAAATTATCATCTGCTTTTATTCCACTAATAAGATTTGCTATTTTATTTGCTTTTATAGCAATTTTACTTATTGGAGGTTTTCAAACCTGGAATAAGGTCCTTAATGTTGGAACATATAGTTTTTTAGTCTTTATTACTCAAAGGTTGTTATGGCCTTTAACTACTCTAGGTCATGTTTTAGATGATTTTCAACGCTCAATGGCATCAATAAATAGAGTAATAGATCTTATAGATACCCCTATAAAAATAAAAGATGGCAAAATAAAAATTGGCTCTAAAGAGATAAAAGGTAATGTTAGTTTTCAAAATGTAAATTTTAATTATCCAGGTAGAGAATCAACATTAAAGAACATAAATTTTGAAATTCATAATAACTCTACATTAGGAATTGTTGGATTAACTGGTTCTGGCAAAAGTACAATTATTAAACTTCTTCTTAGAATTTATGATACCAATAAGGGTTTAATATCTTTGGATAACATTCCAATAAAGGATATTAATTTAAAAGATTTAAGAAAATGTATTTCTCTAGTAAGTCAAGAAACTTATTTATTTCATGGAACTGTTGAGGAAAATATTGCCTATGGGGCAACTAGTCCAAGAATTAAAGATATTGTAAAAGCATCTAAAATTGCTGAAGCTCATAAATTTATTGAACAATTACCGGATGGTTATAAAACAATCGTTGGGGAAAGGGGACAAAAACTTTCAGGAGGACAACGACAGAGAATTGCTTTAGCGAGAGCTGTTTTAAAAGATGCACCTATATTGATCTTAGATGAGGCTACTGCTTCAGTGGATAATGAGACAGAGGTTTTAATTCAGAAATCATTATCTAAAATAACTAAGGAAAGAACAACTATAGTTATAGCTCATAGATTAAGTACTATTAAAAACGCTGATAATATTATTGTTATAGATAAGGGCAAAATTATTGAGAGCGGGAAACATGAGCTGTTGCTAAATAACAAGAACGTGTATTCAGATTTATGGAATGTTCAAGTAGGTATTTAGAAAATATCTTTTCAAAAACTAAATTAAGAAGTTAAAAGATTCTATAACATTAGTAAACATACCATCAACTTTATTCCATCTCTCTTCATTTGTTCCGACGGCAAAAGTATATAAAGTTCCTCTGTCGATTACGACAGTCGCAAGTTCATGCCTATCTTGATCATTAAGATTTAATTCATACTCTAGATCATAAAAAATATGATTAGATGCTTCTCTTTTGTTTGCATCAATAAGTTTTACTGATCTTCCTGAACCCTCAGGCGCAATGACCTTAGTTATTAATGTTTGTCCAACTTCTTTTGGATCCCCTAATTGCTCTAATTCGACTTCTTTATTTACATCTGAAATCACCAAACTTAAAGTTTCATTACTATTAATTAGATCGTGATAAATAATTTCAGGCCCCCCATCTACTTTTACTCTTGTCCAACCTGTTGGATATAAAAAGGCATATCTTCCATCGGGACTCTGATAAGCCTCTAATCCTGCATTGATTCCTCCACTGCAGGCACTTAATGCAAAACATAAAATTATTAATAATAAATTTTTAAAAGGGTTAATTTTCATATTTTTCATTGTTGTTAGAAATTATTAACTAAAAATATAATAAGACATTAAAAGCAAACAAATAAATCCAATTACAAAAAATGCGTCTAAATTGTTTCTAGAAGAAATTTAATCTTGATAACATTTACTAAACCACTTTCAAAATTAATTGCTCATTTTGAGAAATTTCCAGGAATAGGTCCAAGAACAGCTCAAAGATTAGCATTATTTGTTTTAAAACAACCTGAAAGTAGTATTAGAGATTTTTCTAAATCATTATTAGAAGCACGTAGTAATGTTGGCTATTGCAAAAAATGTTTTAATTTAACTTCAGAAGAAGAATGTGAAATATGCAGAAATACTGAGAGGAATCAAAAAATAATTTGTGTAGTAGCAGAAACTAAAGATTTACTCGCTTTAGAACGATCAAGGGAGTTTAAAGGGACTTACCATGTTATTGGAGGTTTAATTTCTCCTATGGATTCAATTAGTCCAGAATTGTTAGAGATCAGAAGTTTAGTTGAGAGAGTAAGTAAATCAGACATTGAAGAAATAATACTGGCACTTACTCCAAGTGTTGAGGGCGATACTACAAGCCTTTATATTGGAAAATTACTAACTCCTTTTACTAAGGTTACTAGAATTGCTTATGGTCTTCCTATGGGGAGCGAACTTGAATATGTTGACGAAGTTACTTTAGCGAGAGCCTTAGAAGGAAGAACAAATTTAATTTAAAAATGGAAAATAAGAATCAGATTAAAGTAGAAAAAATTTTAAGGCTTCCTTCTTGGATAAAATTCCCTATTAGTAAAGCTTCAGAATTTGAGAAAATGCAAAGGCTCATTAAAAAGTCAAATATACATACAATTTGTGAAGAAGGGAGATGTCCTAATAGGGCCGAATGTTATGCCTCAGGGACTGCTACTTTTTTACTTGGTGGATCAATTTGTTCTCGTGCTTGCGCTTTTTGTCAGGTAAGCAAAGGTAAACCAAGTGAATTAAACAAATATGAAAGTATTCAAGTAGCAGAAGCGGTGAAAATTCTAAATTTAAAATATGTAGTACTTACATCAGTAGCCAGAGATGACCTCCCCGACCATGGAGCAAATTTATTTGTCTCTACGATTAATCAGATTAGAAAAATTGACCCAAAAATTCAAATTGAAGTTCTTACCCCTGATTTATGGGGAGGTGGAAAATCTTTTGAAGATAAAGATAAACTTCAAAAAGATAGACTTAAAAAAATTCTAGAACAAAGGCCAATTTGTTTTAATCATAATCTTGAGACAGTGGAAAGGCTTCAAAAAGAAGTTCGAAGAGGTGCTAATTATAAAAATTCAATAGGCTTATTAGAAAAAGCAAAGTCTATTGCTCCTAATATTCAAACAAAATCAGGAATAATGTTGGGTTTAGGAGAAACGTTAGAAGAAATAGAAACTACGATTCTTGATCTTAAAAAAGTGGATTGTGATCAAATTACAATTGGACAATATCTAAGACCTTCATTGAAGCATTTATCAGTTAAGAAATATTGGGAACCAAAGGAGTTTGAATACCTAAAAAGTTTTTGTAAGAAATTAGAGTTTAAAAAAGTATCTTGTGGCCCTTTAGTTAGAAGTAGTTATCACGCTGGTTAAACTTTTTCAATTGAAAGAAAGTTTTTCTTTCATTTTGTTTAATACATAAGAACAGTCTCCTTTCATTAGTGTTCCCGCTCCGCCCCAAATTAATCTTAAGAAAAGGTCAATTGGACTAGAGCCAACTTCTTTTACAACTTTAAATCCTATAATATTAAAGTATCTGACAAGTTTTTTACTATATCCTTCGGTATCATAAATGGCTAACAATCGTGCTTTTTTACTAAATTTCATTTCGATTGCCCAAGCCATGGTAGATGCCCATATTAATTCTGAAACAAAAGGTGGAGAGTCACTCAGGATCCTTAATGTATCAAGTTGAATACCCTGCTTATTAAAGTAAGTCCAACCTTTCATCTCTCCCCAAATCTTTACGATATTATCTTTTTGTTCGGCAATAACAATTTTAAAAAAACATAATCCAAGAGTTTCTCTCACTTGTATTTTTATAACAAGGCCTAAGGAAAATGCAATATTTTGTAATTCTTCAACTCTCATAATTATTATGAATTAATCCTTATAAACTTTTGATTTCTTCTCTTTGTATTTATTTATTTGCTTTTGCCTTTCTTCAAATCTTTTTCTATCATTGTCACTGAATTTGTTTACACAATAATGACATTGAATACCTTCTCGGTATTCCTTATTCTTTTGATCTTCTATAGAAATTGGCATCCCACATGCATGACAAATTGAGTATGAACCTTTTTTTAGTTCGTGATCTAAAGCCACTCTTTTATCAAAAACAAAACATTCTCCTTCAAACAGGCTTTCTTCCTTTGACATGTCTTCGAGGTATTTAAGTATCCCGCCTTGTAAATGGAAGATGTTTTTGTAACCTTTCTTTTTTAATAAGCTAGTAGCTTTTTCACATCTAATACCTCCAGTACAAAACATAGCTATATTTTTAGAATCATCGTCGCCTAAATATTTCCCTAAATTATTATCCACCCACTCAGGAAACTCGCTAAAGTTATCTGTATTTGGATTGATTGACTTTTTAAAACTTCCTATAGATACTTCATAATGATTTCTAGTATCAACTACGATTGTATTTCTATCTTTAATTAATTTATTCCAATGAAATGAATCAATATAAGTTCCGGAATCTTTTGATGGATTTATTTCTGGGACACCCATAGTTACTATTTCATCTTTAATTTTTATTTTTAATTTTTTGAAAATCTTCTTTTTTGAATAACTTACTTTAATGTTTAATTTGTTATTCCCAACAATGTTTTTGATTAACTTTAGGATATTTTCAATAATGCCTTCTTCAGAACAAATGGTTCCGTTTAGACCCTCTCTCGCAATTATTAATAGGCCTGAAAGATCATTGTTTTTCTCGATACTAAATAATTTTTCTTTCAGTTCAATTATTGAATTTTCTTGAAATGAGAAGAAAGAATAGAGCGAAACTATCTTGTAAATATTATTACTCATACTGTAGAAACAGTTTTATCACAATATTCAAAATCTTTATTAAATAAAACTCCTACATCCTTAAGTAGTTTTCTATCATCCTGAAAAGATGGATTTGAGGTTGTCAATAATTCATCTCCATAAAAAATAGAGTTTGCTCCGCATTGAAAACAAAGAATCTGAGCTTCTTTAGTTAAGTTCTCCCTTCCAGCACTTAATCTTATTTTGCTTTTTGGCATAAGAATTCGAGCAGTAGCGATCATTCTTATCATCTCAATAGAATCAATTTCTTTCCCCCCCTCCAAACCTGTTCCTTCTATGGCTACCAGAGAATTGATTGGGACACTTTCAGGGTGAGGATTCATGTTTGAGAGGACTTCTAAAAGAGATGCTCTATCTCCATTATTTTCTCCTAAACCTATAATTCCTCCGCAACATACATTTATACCTGCATTTCTTACTCTTTTAATAGTGTCTAATCTATCCTGATAAGTTCTTGTCGTAATAATATTTTTATAGTATTCAGGACTTGTATCGAGATTATGGTTGTATGCGGTTAGCCCGGCATCGGCAAGTTTCAAGGCCTGCTCATCTGTGAGCATCCCTGCAGTTACACATGCCTCCATTCCAAGTTCTTTTACACCTTTAACCATTTCTATCATTGAGTTGAAAGGTTTGCCGTCTCTAATTTCTCTCCAAGCCCAACCCATACAAAATCTATCAGCACCTTCTTTTTTTGCTGTTTTAGCTCTATTTAAAACAGCTTCAACTTCAAATTGAGGGTGACTCTTAATTTGACTAGAGCTATAAATTGATTGGCTACAGTAAGAACAGTTCTCTTGACACCCGCCAGTTTTTACACTGAAAAGAGAAGCTAGTTGGACTTTATATTGATTAAATCTTCTATGAATAATTTGAGCTTCCCACATTAAATCTATTAATGGGTAATTTAAAATTTCCAAAATCTCGTCTCTTTCCCAATCAAATCTTATTTCGCTAAATTTTTGATTATCTGAATTAATCATTTTTACTTAGGGAAGAATAGCAAGAATCTTCAAAAGATTCATTTGATAATGATTCTATACCTCCAAAACGCCTATTCCTCGATTGATAATCTATTATTGCTTTTAAAAATTCCCTCTCAGTAAAATCTGGCCATAATACATCAGTAATATAAATTTCAGAATAAGCTAATTGCCATAAAAGAAAATTACTAATCCTTTTTTCACCACTTGTTCGTATTAGTAGTTCAGGATCCTTGCTTCCCTTAGTTAGTAGTTCTGAATTAAATAATTGTTCATCGATGTCACTGAGTTTTATTTTACCTTGGGAAGATTTGATGGCTATTTCTTTAGCAGCTTTTACTATTTCTTGCCTACCTCCGTAATTTATACAAATATTCAAGGTAAATTTTTTATTGTTATTAGTAAGAGCTTCTGAACTCTTTATCAGTAATTTTAATGAATTAGGAAGAGGTGATAAATCTCCAATAAACTTAATTTTTATTGATTCTTGATGTATCTCAGAAATTTCTTTTTTCAAAACTTTTTCAAACAGATTTATAAGAAAATCAACCTCTTTGGAGGGTCTATTCCAATTCTCAGTTGAAAAGGCATAAACAGTAAGAACTTTACAATCTATGTTCTTAGATGCCTTAATAATTTCCTTTAGAACACTAACACCCTTATTATGCCCAAATGATCTAGGTAACCCTTTTTTTGTAGCCCATCTCCCATTTCCATCCATAATTATTGCAATGTGTTCTGGAATTCTCTCCTTATCTAATTCATTCGATAAATTAAGATTATTTTTTTTTAATTGTAAGTTATTCAATCTCATAAACTAATCTTGAATAGTATTTTGTTTGTCTAACTTCTTTTCAACAGTAATAGTATCATTAGTATTTGTTTTTTGGTACGAATTGGTTTTGTTCGAAGATGATTTTGGAGTACCCGATATATTTTGATTTCCTACTAACTTTATGAGAAGTTCTTGTAATCTGCTGCTCGTAATAGGTCTCTCGAGTTTTCCTTGATTAGCTAATGATAAAGTGCCTGTCTCTTCAGAGACAACAATACAAATACATCTGTCAAACCTTTCCGTAATGCCCAACGCGGCAAGATGTCTTGTTCCGTATCTACTAATACCTTGCCTTGATAGAGGTAATATTACTCCCGCTGAAATTATTTTATTACCTTTAACTAAGACTGCTCCATCATGTAAGGGGGTATCTGTTGCAAACAAATTTATTAAAAGATCTGTAGACAATTTTGCTTCAATCTTGATACCTGAATATAAAAAATCTTCTGGTCTTAAATCGCTTCCTAAATCTACAACTATCAAAGCTCCTTTTCTATTTTGTGATAGTTTTCCTGCAGCATCAACTAATTGGTTTACTGTCGTAGATGTTGCTCTGAATTCTTTAGGTGGGTTGCCTAGTAATACAGCTAGCCTTCCAGTCCCAAGTAATTCCATTAATCGTCGAAGTTCACCCTGCCATAGGATTGCTAAAGATAGAGAGCAAGCAAGTACTACTGCATCAATTAATTTTGAAGTTAGAGGAAGATAAGCATATCTTTGAATAAACCAGGCAAAAGAAACTAATAATAAATACCCTCTTAGTAACCACAGCGTTCGCTGTTCTTTGACTCTTGAAAATAATAAAAGACCAAATCCTAGAGCAAATAGTACATCTAGTAAAAGTTTTAAGTTTATAAACCCCCAAAAATTCACATCGAAATTTAAATTATATTAAATGTACCTAACTTTGTTTGATAAAGCGATCAGGAAGGACATCATATTTTAGAAGATCATGTGGACTTTCTCTTTGCTGAATAATCTCTGCTTCTCCATTACAAACTAAAATAGCAGCAGGTTTGGGAATTCTATTATAGTTTGAACTCATAGAATTATTATATGCACCAGTGCCAAAAACACATATCAAGTCTCCTGTTTTGCAATCACCAAGTTCAAGTTCTTTAAATAATACATCTCCAGATTCACAATGTTTTCCTGCAACTGTATATTTATTTTTGGCATTACTATTTAAAGGGTTATTTACCAAACAAGCTGAATAATTTGATTGATATGTAATTGGTCTGGGATTATCACTCATACCGCCATCCACTGATAAGTATGTCCTTATCCCAGGGATTTTTTTAAATGAGCCGATTTTGTATATAGTTACTCCTGCTGTTGAAACTATAGACCTACCCGGCTCACACATAAGAATTGGTAATTTTAAATTATTTTTATCACAGGCTTTTACAACAGATAATGATACTGTTTTAATCCACTCATCAATAGAAGGAGGATCATCCTCCTCAGTATATTTAATTCCTAGACCACCACCTACATTAAGTTCTTTTATGTTGTGACCAAAATCTTTAGCTTGTAAAATGACATCTACCATTATTTTCCCAAGGTCATTATGAGGATCTAGTTCAAAAATCTGAGAACCAATATGAGCATGTAATCCTGTTAATTTAATGTGTTTAGTTTTACTTATAACTTTGAATAGCTTGCCTAGTGATTCGATTCCAAATCCAAATTTACTATCAAAAGAACCTGTTCTGATGTATTCATGTGTATGGCATTCTATTCCAGGTGTAAATCTAACCATTATCTCTATATCGTGAATGAAGGAATTAGATATCTCTTCAAGTCTTTTTAAATCATGGTCGTTATCTACAATAACTTTGATATTATTTTTTATCGCAAATTCAATTTCCTTATCAGATTTATTATTTCCATGAAAAACAATTTTTTCATTAGGAACTCCACCTTTTAGAGCTGTCAATAATTCTCCTTCTGAAACTGCATCGAGCCCAAAACCCTCTGATGCAATTAAATTACTCATAAATATTGAACTATTTGCCTTGGATGCATATATCGGAAGTGATGGTCCTGGATAATATTTTTCTAGTGCTTTTTTATATGCTCTACAGGAATTTCTTAAGGTAATCTCATCCAAAACATAAAGGGGTGAATCGTATTTTCTTACTAAATCTTCCAAAGAACATTGACCAATAAATAACTTATTTTCACTGTTAATGGTCGTTGTGACAGGAACTATGTTTTTATTGGGACTATCTTCATTAATTTTATTTTTTAAGAATGATGTTTTTACATTCATGGGAAACTCTCTCGTAAATTCATTCTACAACTTTCAGAACATTTATAATAAATTAAATATCAAAAAAATATTTAGAGAGAAAATATTTACTTCGATGATCTCAATTAAAGAAATTGATCAAAAAGAATTTGAATTATGTTACGAATTAGATTCAGCTACAATTTGTTTATGGACTAAAAAACAATGGCAAAGTGAGTTTAATAAAAGTGGTACTAAAGTAGTTGCAATATTATTAAAAAAGAAAATAATTGGAATTTATGTAGTTCAAACAATAATTGATGAAGCTCAAATAAGTTATTTTTCAATAAAACAAAAATTTCGTCGAAAAGGTTATGGAAGTCAACTAATGACCTATTTGATAAAAGATTGTGAAAAACTAAATATAAAAAAATTACTGTTGGAAGTTTCGGAAACTAATTCAATTGCTGAGATCTTTTATTGCAAATTTAATTTTTTAACTGTTGGAAGAAGAAAAAACTATTATAAAAGTGGTGCTGATGCTGTCTTGAAAGAAAAAAAATTCATATAATAATTATTTAAAAATCTTTTGTGCGGATAACCAGAATCCCTGAAATCACTTTAATAAGCTGCTATATCATCAATAATATTAATTAATATTGATTAATTTATACTTTTGGGTATTCACAAAAGCTCATTCTGAACACAAAATTGACTTAATACTGGTAGGTTATAAATAAGAAATTAAAAACAGTAATGTTTGAAAGATTTACAGAAAAAGCAATCAAAGTCATTATGCTTGCGCAAGAAGAGGCTCGGAGGCTTGGACATAACTTTGTTGGAACAGAACAAATACTTTTAGGTTTAATTGGAGAAGGAACAGGTGTAGCTGCAAAGGTGCTCAAATCACTAGGTGTAAATTTAAAAGATTCAAGAATAGAAGTTGAGAAAATAATAGGAAGGGGTTCAGGATTTGTAGCAGTTGAAATACCTTTTACACCGAGAGCGAAAAGAGTTTTAGAATTATCTCTTGAAGAAGCACGCCAATTGGGTCACAATTATATAGGTACGGAACATTTACTTTTAGGTTTAATTAGAGAAGGAGAAGGGGTTGCAGCAAGAGTTTTAGAAAATCTTGGAATCGACTTAACGAAAGTCAGAACTCAAGTTATAAGAATGCTAGGAGAGACTGCTGAGGTTGGTTCAGGTGGCTCTTCAAATAAGGGTAATTTAAAAACAGCTACTCTTGACGAGTTTGGTACAAATTTAACAAAACTAGCAAGCGAATCAAAACTCGATCCAGTTGTTGGACGCTATGCAGAAATTGATAGAGTTATTCAAATTTTAGGTAGAAGAACTAAAAATAATCCTGTTCTTATAGGTGAACCTGGAGTGGGAAAAACTGCTATTGCTGAAGGTTTAGCACAAAGAATTCAACTTGGAGAAATTCCAGATATCCTTGAGGATAAAAGAGTTCTGACTCTTGATATTGGCCTCCTTGTAGCAGGAACAAAATATAGAGGTGAATTTGAAGAAAGACTAAAAAAAATAATGGAAGAAATTAAATCTGCCGGCAACGTTATATTAGTTATCGATGAGGTTCATACTTTAATAGGTGCAGGAGCTGCTGAAGGAGCAATTGATGCTGCCAACATATTAAAACCAGCATTAGCTAGAGGTGAGCTCCAATGTATAGGTGCTACAACTCTTGATGAATATAGAAAGCATATTGAAAGAGATGCTGCTCTCGAAAGAAGATTCCAACCTGTAATGGTTGGGGAGCCATCTATTGCTGATACTATTGAAATTTTAAAAGGTTTAAGAGAACGTTACGAGCAACATCATCGTTTAAAAATTACAGATGATGCATTAGAAGCAGCAGCTCATTTAGGTGATCGCTACATTTCTGACAGATTTTTACCAGACAAAGCTATAGATCTTATAGATGAGGCTGGTAGTAGAGTAAGGTTGATTAATTCTAAACTTCCTCCCGAAGCGAAACAAATTGATAAAGAATTAAGACAAATCCAGAAACAAAAAGAAGAATCAGTAAGAGATCAGAACTTTGACAAGGCAGGTGCGTTAAGAGAAAAAGAGATTGAATTATCTGCAAAAATAAAAGAGCTTTTGGAAAATAAAAAAGAAAGTTCAGAAAAAAATGATATAAGTAATGCTAAAGAAACTACGGAAAATAACTCAACTATTATTCATGATCCTCTTGTAAGTGAAGAAGATGTAGCTCATATAGTTGCTTCTTGGACAGGAGTTCCTGTTCAGAAATTAACAGAAACCGAATCAGTCAAACTTCTTAATATGGAAGAGACTTTGCATCAAAGGTTAATAGGTCAAGATGAGGCTGTTAAAGCAGTATCAAAAGCTATTAGAAGAGCTAGAGTCGGTTTGAAAAATCCTAATAGGCCTATTGCAAGTTTTATCTTTTCAGGTCCTACTGGGGTTGGAAAAACTGAATTAACCAAATCCTTGGCTTCGTATTTCTTTGGTAGTGAAGAAGCCATGATCAGATTAGATATGTCTGAATTTATGGAAAGACATACTGTCAGCAAATTAATTGGTTCACCTCCAGGGTATGTTGGCTTTAATGAGGGAGGCCAACTTACAGAGGCAGTAAGAAGAAGACCATACACTGTCGTACTCTTTGATGAAGTTGAGAAAGCTCATCCAGACGTATTTAATTTACTATTACAATTACTTGAAGATGGAAGACTAACAGACTCAAAAGGTAGAACGGTCGATTTTAAAAATACACTTTTAATAATGACTTCTAATATTGGTTCTAAAGTAATCGAAAAAGGTGGTGGAGGTTTAGGCTTTGAATTTTCAGGAGATTCAGTTGAAGATAGCCAATATAATAGGATAAAATCTTTGGTAAATGAGGAATTAAAACAATATTTTAGACCAGAATTTTTAAATAGGCTCGATGAAATAATTGTATTTAGACAATTATCTAAAAATGAAGTTAAAGATATTGCAGAAATAATGTTAAAAGAAGTTTTTTCTAGATTAAACGAGAAGGGTATAAAACTAGATGTTACTGATGCTTTTAAAGAAAGGCTTGTCGAGGAAGGATATAATCCAGCTTACGGAGCAAGGCCTTTAAGAAGAGCAGTCATGCGCTTATTAGAAGATAGTTTAGCTGAAGAGGTGTTATCAGGAAGAATTAAAGATGGAGACAAAGCCTTAGTTGATATTGATGAGAATAAAAAAGTTATAGTAAATATTTCTTCAGAAGAATCTTCTCAAGAGTTGGCAGGGGCTAATTTCTAGACAGCTTCTCTGATATGCAATTAATATCTCCAGAAAAAATATTTAGGGGAAATAATGCTTGGGTAGAATCTCTGACACAAATAAAAAAAATTTCTAAGCGTCCCTTAGTTTTAGGTAGAAGTTTATCAACGAAGGAAATAAGGCATCAAATTTATAAAGACTTACAAGATCATCATTTTCATATAATTACATCAAACTTACAATTTGATTGTTGTTATGAAGATCTTGAAAGAATAGAAAGAATCATACTTAAAAATAATTGCGATTCAATTATTGCTGTAGGTGGAGGCAAAGTTTTAGACGCAGGAAAATTTTTAGCAGACTTTCTATCGATTCCAGCTATTACTATCCCTTTAAGTGCATCTACTTGTGCAGGTTGGACTGCATTATCAAATATTTATTCAAAAGATGGACAATTTATCAAGGATATTGAGTTGAAATCTTGTCCTGAAATATTAGTACTTGATCACGGATTTATTAAAACAGCCCCTAAGCGGACACTTGCTAGTGGAATAGCTGATGCATTAGCTAAATGGTACGAATCTTCTTTGACTAGTTCAAAAGTGGAAGATGGACTCGTTCAGCAAGCAATTCAAATATCAAGAGTCTTAAGAGACCAATTACTTATTAATGGAGAAAGTGCTTATAAGAGTCAGTCATTCCAAAATGTTGCTTGGTGTAATGTTGTAGAGGGATGTTCACTTACTGCTGGATTGATTGGTGGAATTGGTGGAGAAAAGTGTAGAACTGCAGCTGCTCATGCTATACATAATGCTATTACTCAGATAATTTCAAGTCATAAGCCTTTACATGGTGAAATTGTTGGAGTAGGAATCTTATTGCAACTGAGATTAGAAGAAACTAAAAATAACAATAAATTAGCTAATCAATCTATTAAACAGTTAATGGAATTAATGAGAAAATTGGATTTACCAACTACTATTGCCGACTTAGGAATAAATGTTTTTGAAAATAATAATTTACAAAAAATTGCTGAATTTACATGCAGGGATAAATCAGAGATTCATTTTTTGCCTTTTGAAATCAATCAGCAAGATATAATAGAAACTATTACAAAATTTGAAAAACAAAAAATTAAAATAGCATAAATACTTTGAATAACAATATTTATAATGATCCTAATAAGTTGAATATTGATTATTTTGAAAAAGTCAAAAACTCTATTCAGGATCCATTAGGATTGAATATATCTAATGACGTTAATTGGATAAAGCTTAACGAAAAATGGAATTCTTCTGAATTTCCAGTCGTTATGGGAGGAACTGGTCAACCAATCCTTTTCTTACATGGATTTGATAGTAGTTTTCTTGAATTTAGGAGAATTTATCCATTTTTAAAAAAAAAATTCCAATTAATAATTCCTGATTTATTAGGATTTGGATTTACTCCGAGGAATGCTTCCAATCAATATAATCCTCGTAAAATAATTTCTAATCTTCTTGATATTATTAATACCCTTAAATTAAAAAATAAGTTAATGGTTGTGGGAGCTTCAATGGGAGGATCCGTAGCGATAAACTTGTCGAAGGAAATCCCTGAGCTCATTGATAAGATGATTCTGTTATCTCCAGCGGGTTTGTTTGGAGAATCCAAAAATATTCCCTTCCCACTAAACCAGATTGGGGCGTCTTTTTTAGGATTATCTCAAGTTAGAAAGGGACTTTGTAGACAAGCTTTTGCATATCCAGATAAAAGTGTTGGTTCAATGGAAGAACAAATTGCTTCAATTCATTTAGGATGCTCTGGCTGGAGAAATTCTTTAGCTTCTTTTGCAAAAAGTGGTGGATTTGCTGGGACATATAACTACATGCAAAATATTTCAATTAAAACTATTTGTGGAGAGAATGATCGCATTCTCGGTAAAAAAGAAATTAATAAAATAAAACAAATAGATCAATTAAATTTTATTGGGTTAAAAAATTGTGGTCATCTTCCACATGTAGATTTGCCATCATTATCTAGCAAGATTATTTATGATTATTTTTGTACCTAGTAAAAGTATTATTAATAATTTTAATTGTAATAGAATTTAAACTTGTTATTTAAATAATATATGAACAAAATATTTTTACCTTAAAAAAAAATTAATTAGTAAATATAGATTTAACTGTAAAGTTAATACTTAGGAATTAATTAAAAAACTTCAAAATTATAATTATATAATAAATAACTGAAGGGGTAAATATATAACTATCAATTCTATCAAGTATTCCACCATGACCAGGTAAAAAAGTTCCAGAATCTTTAATTTTCGCATCTCTTTTCATCATTGATTCAATTAAATCTCCTACTAATGCCATAAGAGAAACTAATATTCCATATAAAATCCCAATTAAGAATGGATTCTGCCAACTAAGTAAAAACGCAAAAAAGGTTGCTACTGAAATTGAGCATATTATTCCTCCGATCAAACCTTCGATAGTTTTACTTGGAGATAATGGGGAAAGTGCCCTTTTGCCAAAAGACTTTCCAATAAAATAAGAACCTATATCACTTGCCACAATTAATAAACAAGAAATTAATGTTAAATAAAGACCTGTTGAATTTGAGATGTTTTCAAAGGATAATATTCCATCGGAAGAATTATTTATAGTCGATTGTATCGCTCTTAATTTAATCCAATAACTAGGTAAAAAACCTAAATAAAATAATCCGAAAATTGATGCTGCAATATCTGAAATAGTGCCTGACTTTGGCTGCAGCAATAACCACGTGCATATTCCTACTGAACATATTGGTAATATTGAATTGTATATCTCTCTATCAAGGAATCCAATTACTTCTAGATATGTCGCAATTGTAATTATGAAGCAAGAAAATAACGTAGTTTTGGTGGCTGGTTTAATTCCTGTGAATTCTGCCATTCTAAAAAATTCGAGAAGTGCAATATAGGTAAGTAATGCAATTGCTATTGTGAAATACCATCCGCCTAATAAAACAACAACTAATCCAAACAATCCGATTAATAAGCCACTTCGCAATCTCATATTTGATTTTTAGTTATTTAAGACCCTTATATAAGAATTTAACAGATCTTCGTTGTACAAACTTTGAGCTTCTATCCAATCTATTCTTTCCTGGTCTATTCTCTCTCCAGGTACAATTAAAGGTATTCCAGGAGGATAAGGACAAATAATATCTCCAGAAATTTTCCCCAAAGATTCAACTAGAGGAATGCTAATAGTCTTACTTTTCCAAGCAACTCCTATTGGTATTTCTGGTGATTGAACTATTCTAAAAGGAGGTTTTATAGCTTTCAAACCATAAGATTTATTAGTATGAATTAGTAACTTTTTCCATAATTTTTGAAATAAAAAAGTAAAATCCTTTTGATTTGAAAATCCAAGACAAAAAGTAAGCGTCATCATTTCAGGTAATTCAGCAATTAATCCGTTTTTATAGAAAAATCTATCTGCAGTAAAGCCATCAATACCAACTTTAGAAGTATTTAGTACTATTTTTAAAGGATCTTGAGTTTCAATAAGAGGTATCTTTTTTTTTATTAACTCATTGTAGATTGATTTTGCTTCTAAAATTCTTTTTTTGTATTTATTAAGATTATCCTTATTAAGCCAGTCTTTAATGGACTCCTCACAAGAAGAAAGCAAAAGAGAATTAGGACTAGTAGTTTGTAGTAAATTTATGCTTTTGATTAATTTATTTTCTTCTATTAGATTCCCATTATGCCAAATTATTGCTGTTTGAGTTAGTCCATTAAGTGACTTATGTAATGAATGGACTACTAAATCAGCTTTAGATCTTAAGGCTGATTTCGGTAAATTAAAGTTTTCACAAAAAAGAAAATACGAACCATGGGCTTCGTCAACTAAAACAGGCAAATTATGTAGATGACAAATTTTAATTAAAGGTTCAAGATCCGTTGCATATCCTTGATAGTAAGGACTAACTAATATGACTCCTGCAATTTTAGAATTGTCAAAATCTATATTATTGAATACATTTGTAAACCATTTTTTCGTGATGGGCATATAATGTCCAGTTACACTAGAAAACTCTATGTCAAAGAATATTGGAATAATATTCTGCAAAGCACAAGCTTTAATAACACTTATATGAACATTCCTTGGCATAAGAATATATTCACCAGGATTAGCCATAGCGATTATTCCTGATTGAATCAAACCAGATGCTCCATTTACTCCAAAAAAACATTTTTTTGTATTAAATTTTTTTGAAATTGATATTTGCGCATCATGTATTAATCCACTATTAGATAATGGAGAACCTATTTCAGGAAGTTCTGGCAAATCCCAAAAACCTGGTTGTTTTTTTAATAATCTAATCAAGCCTTTTGGTAAAGCTTTCCCTCTATTGTGGGCAGGAAAAAAAAGTGATTTTAAAAACTTTTTAGTTAGAAAAGAAGAAATACTCATAAAGTATTATTGGCACATATAGAATATGTAGAAAACAAATTCTTCTTTAATATTTTAAATGTAAATGGCAACTTCTTATTCAAGATATTCACCTAAAGGGGATATGATTTGGTTGATCTTAAGACCATGGATATTATTACCAAGAGTTTTATATATACTTTTAACTTTAATTTTTCTTTTAGTAAGAATACTTTTTCAAGGTAACAGTAATAGTAAGAGTGTACAGAAAAATCTTTCAAAATACCTTTTTAATGTTATTACCGATTTGGGTCCATGTTTTATTAAATTGGGACAAGCACTTTCAACTAGACCAGATCTTGTAAGGCAAGATTGGCTAACAGAACTTACAAATCTACAGGATAATCTCCCACCTTTTAAACATAAAATTGCTCTAAAAATAATTGAAGATGAACTTGGACTTCCTGCTAATGAATTATTTGATGATTTTCCAGATGAACCTATTGCATCAGCAAGTTTAGGAATAGTTTATAAAGCAAGAAAAAAAAATAATAATTTTTGTGCTGTAAAAGTACAAAGACCTAATTTATATTTTCTTATTAGAAGAGATATTGTAATTCTAAAAATCTTAGCGACTACTTTTGGATCATTTTTACCACTTAATATTGGTGTTGGTATTGGAGAAATAATAGATGAATTTGGTAAAGCCCTTTTTGATGAAATTGATTACGAGCAAGAAGGGAAAAATGCATTGAAGTTTGCCGATCTTTTTAAATCTAATCCCAATGTATTTATACCAAAATTAGAAAAAGATTTTTCCTCAAAAAGGGTTATTACAACATCTTGGATTGATGGAGTTAAATTAAGGGACAGAGAAATTTTAGAGCAAAATAATTTAATACCTTCTTCTTATATTAGAACTTGCGTGATAAGTGGACTGCAGCAATTATTCGAATATGGTTATTTTCATGCAGATCCTCATCCTGGAAACATGTTTGCTCTTAAAGGAGGAACTTTAGATAATGGACACTTAGCATACGTTGATTTTGGGATGATGGATACTATTACAAATTCAGATAGGCTTACACTTATTAAGGCAATTGTGCATTTGATTAACCAAGAATATTTACTTATGGCTAAAGATTTTCAGAAATTAGGTTTCTTAACCAAAGAACAAGATCTTGAAGAACTTGTAGAACCACTTAAAGAGGTCCTTGGGGGTTCATTTGGGGCCGAGGTTGGAAATTTTAATTTAAAAAATGTAACTGATAAATTCTCAAAACTCATGTATTCTTATCCGTTTAGAGTTCCAAGTAGGTTCGCACTAATAATTAGAGCTGTTGTAAGTCAAGAAGGTTTAGCTTTGAGACTTGATCCTGAATTTAAGATCTTAAAAATTGCATATCCATATATTGCAAAAAAACTTTTAACAGATAATTCAGATGAAATTGTAAATATTCTTCTTGAGGTTGTATTTGATAATGAAGGAAGGATTCAGATAGATAAGCTTGAAAGTTTATTAAATACATTATTTAAGGATACCGAAAATATTAATGCAGATCTCATTCCAGTAGCCAATGCAGGTTTGAAGCTAATTGTAAGTGACAAAGGATCTGAAGTAAGAAAAAACCTTTTATTAAGCCTTGTTAAGGATGATAGATTGGAATTTAAAGATGCAGAAAAACTCTTAATTTTGCTTAGAGATACTTTTAGTCCTCTAAAATTGGCTAAAAGTGCTGTTCAAAACATTATATCTCCAGCTTAGTGTTTGCTTTTATATCAACTCATTAAATTATAGTTTTTGATTTATGAATTGATTAAAATTAAATAATCCTTTAGATGCATAATTTAAATAGTCAAATAAAAAAATTCTAATGAGATTATTCAATATTAATTTTCAAAAAAATAAAAAAATAACATTGGAGGAACAAAATAATAGTAAAAAATATGATCAATATGTTGAACTTGGTAAATTAGTAAAAGAAGCAAGGACTCAAAATAATCTTTCTGTTAAAGAATTATCAAATATCTCTAAAATCCCAGAATCTTCTATAAATTCAATTGAGAATAATATTGAAGACCTTAGACCAAGAGATCCTTTTCTAAGGTCAATATTATTAAAGTTGGAAAAATGTTTATTCATGGAAAATAATACATTGGTAGGGTTAGAAATTAGAGAAACAAATACTTTTGAAAAAAACAAAAAAAAAATTATTTTAAGAAAGTTTGATTTTCTAAATTCCTGGCAGGGAAGTTTTTTTTATTTTTTATTTTTAATTTTGATACTATTTTTTCTTAATAGATACTTTATTTCAAATATTAATATTATTGAGATTCAAATTATTGAGGAAAAAGGAAAATAAAATATATCTGATGATCTAATTGCTTAATCTCCCATAATTATTTCCAAGGTCACTATATTTTTTTAAATTCATATCTATCTCGTCAAGAGTTTGATTTAATTTCCATCTCCAATTATTAGTAATTGTTCCAGGAGTATTTAATCTACTTGAGTCGTCCAAAGATAAGATATCTTGAATTGGAGAGATAAAAAGGTTTGCTTTTGTACTCATGCCAATTTCTATTAAATTCCAAGAGGGATCATTTGAGTATTTATATTTATCTTTAATATGGTTTTTAATTGTAATATCTAAACAATCCCACCACGATGTGGAGGTAGCGTTATCATGAGTTCCTGTATAAACAACCCAGTTCTCTTTTTCGATATTTTTAGGTAGATAAGGGTTATTGTCATTCCCATCGAATGCGAATTGTAAAATCTTCATACCAGGTAATTCATAATTATCCCTTAAAATCTCTACATCTTTAGTTATTACTCCTAAATCCTCAGCAATGATAGGTAGATAGTCAGATTTTAAATCTTTTTTTAAAATATTTAATAGCTCTTTTCCAGGAGAATTAATCCATGACCCATTAATAGCATTTTGGGCATTCCCATCAACTCTCCAATATCCAGCCAACGCTCTAAAATGATCAAGTCTTAATATGTCAACAAGTTCAAATTGTCTCTTAAATCTTTTTCTCCACCATCTAAATGCTGTACTTTTGTGCTTTGCCCAATAGTAGGTGGGAGTACCCCATAGTTGTCCTGTAGATGAGAAATAATCAGGAGGCACTCCACTTTGATAAAGTAAATCTCCATTTTGAGAGATAGAAAATAGTGATTTATTACTCCATACATCCACACTGTCTCTTGAAACATAAAAAGGCAAATCACCTATGAGTGTAATTCCATTAGTTTTGGCAAAGACTTTGATTTCCTTCCACTGTTTATCAAGATGCCATTGTATTAATTTTGTTTTAAGTATTTCATTTTTTTTGTCTTTTATCCATGTTTTTATAGATTCATTTTCCTTTTGTTTAAACTCCAATGGCCACTCCCACCATGGCGACATATTGAATTTCTCTCTTAAGACCATAAAGATTGAATAATCTTCAACCCAAGTATTTTTTTTATTCCATAAATAAAAATCAGTTTTCCTCATTTCAGATTGAGATTCCCAATCAAATAAAAGATATTCTCCTAATTTTTTCGATAAATTATTTGCATAATCAAAATCAAAATGATCTTCGTTCTGATTAATTGATTGTAAATCTCTCATATTTAATGAAATGATAAAGTTTTCTTCAATTAATTTATTGACATCAAGAAACCAAGGATTTAACGCAAAACTGGATGGCGAACTATAAGGAGATCCAGTTGAATCTGTTGGAGTAAGAGGTAGGAATTGCCAGTGATTAATCTTATACTTACAAAGCTTCTTAATCCAATCTTTAGCGCCTTCTCCAAAGGTCCCGCAGTAACTACCTCCGGGGAGACTTGAAGGATGAACAAGTATACCTAACGATTTATTTTTTAGAACTGATTTTAAACTCATTAATTAAGGTGATTTTTTTATAATTCTTTTATCAATTATTATCTAAGATTAAGAATAATTAAATATATATCATTTAACAAATAAATTTAGATGTTTCTTATATCTACCGATAACTTTTAAAATTATATATTTCGGAATATTTAATATTCAAACTTAGTACTTTTAACTATGAAAGATAAATAAGTTAATTAATTTTTGCGAAATTAATATTAGGTACTACGATATTAGTAGATTTTTTAAAGCTAATTTCGTGACAAGTTTTATCACGGCAGTAGATAATGAAGAGCCGAATTTTAATCTTACTAATAGTAGATTAAGGTTAGTTAGTGGAACTTCTAATCCTAAATTAGCTGAAGAAATTGCATCATATTTAGGGATTGAAAATGTTCCCTTAGTATCTAAAAGATTTGCTGATGGAGAACTTTATGTTCAAATTCAACAATCTATAAGAGGTTGCGATGTATTCCTTATTCAACCTACATGCGCTCCTGTCAACGATAGTTTAATGGAGTTGATGATTATGGTTGATGCTTGTAAAAGAGCTTCAGCTAGACAAATTACAGCGGTCATTCCATATTTTGGATATGCAAGGGCGGATAGAAAAACTTCAGGAAGAGAGTCAATTACAGCAAAGCTTACAGCAAATTTACTTGAGAAGTCTGGCGTGGATAGAGTTCTTGCCATGGATTTACATTCAGCTCAAATACAAGGATATTTTGATATTCCTTGCGATCATATATATGGATCTCCTGTCTTAATTGATTATCTTGAGTCTCTAAAGTTGGAGGAAGTTGTTGTTGTATCTCCTGATGTGGGTGGAGTAGCCAGAGCAAGAGCATTTGCCAAATTAATGAATGATGCTCCATTAGCGATTATTGACAAAAGAAGATCTGCTCATAATATCGCAGAGAGTCTTACTGTTATTGGAGAAGTCAAGGGAAAAACGGCTATTCTTATAGATGACATGATTGATACTGGGGGTACTATTTGTTCCGGAGCAAATTTGTTAAATAAAGAAGGTGCAAAGAGAATTTTTGCGTGTGCTTCCCATGCAGTTTTCTCTCCGCCCTCTTATGAAAGGTTAAGTTCAAAAGATTTATTTGAACAAGTTATAGTTACTAACAGTATTCCAGTTATTGATAATTACGAATTTCCTCAGTTAAAAGTACTTTCTGTAGCAAATATGTTAGGAGAGGCAATATGGAGAATTCATGAAGAAAGTTCGGTTAGCTCTATGTTTAGATAATAAATTTATTTTTTATTTTGTTTAATAAGTTCTTTTAGTCTTTCTTCGTAACTATTTTTTATTTCTTTAGGAATGTTTTTAGGACAAATATTTAGAGCACTTGACACAATCTGAAAAGTTCCAGCATTATATAATCTCTTTTGGTCAATTTTTTCAGTACCAAACTCTTTAATAAGGCCCTCATGCTTTCCTGTAATTACATTTGCGAAAGTAGCACTAGCTATTCCAAGACTTTTCTCAAAATCAACTTCAGCATTTGTAGCAATACAAAGATAAGAGGCCCCCATTTGCCTATATAAGAAAAGATCTTTCTCGGTAGCCGCTTGTAATTTCTTGTCGGCTTTTAGTTCTTTATTGAATAATGTTATGTCAAAAAAAGTTAAGTATAAAAATATAGGAAGAGTTAGAATTTTAAAAATTTTTTTTGAATACAAATTTATAAGCATAAATTATTTTTAATTTATTTTTTAAAGATAACATTTTTTATTTTTAAACTTAATTGGCTAACAGAATTTATGTAATAATTTTTATTTCATGATGATTCTCTACTATTTTAAGTTTATCTTTGTTCCATGAATATATAACTCTATATCTATAGTTATCTCCGTCAATAAGTCTTGTGTGTTCAAGGATGTACCAATCTTCATAAGATGATTCGAAAATCATTTCATGTTCATCAACTTGTTTAATATTGGATATTCCATCAATATCACTTAAATAAAATTTTTCTCTTATTAATTGGTGGTCCTTTATAAATGCTTGCATTTCTCCTCTTTCTCTATATTTGGGATGTTCATCAAAAAAACTATATTTCTTTTCTGGATACCAAGTAAATTTATAATGAGATTCCCATTCTTTTTTATTTTCAAGAGACTCAATATTTATGTACATGCAAAGGTTGTAAGTTTTCCTTTCTTCTTCGAGAAAATATGTCCTATTGGATTTCCAAAGTCCAATATTACGAGAAAACCATCTTTTTAAATTACTGTCTATGCTTACTTCAGGGGAATTATATCCACCGTAATTCGTATTATTGTTTTGGATATTAGCAACCATTTCTAAATATCGTCTATATTATTTGATAGCTTAACTGTAAAATATATATAAATATCTTAATGTGTTTATAAGCAAAAACAGCTTATCAAAAATTCTGGGCAAATGATTTGAATGAAAAAAAAGAATTAAAATTAATATTAGTAGCTGCTAGAAATCACCTTTCTAGAGGCGATCTTAAATCATTACTATCTTATTTAGAGTCTGATGACTGCGAGTTTGAGATTTCTCTTCAAGTTTCTGAACCAACGGAACAACCTGAACTACTTGAATTGCATAGATTGGTTGCTATTCCCGCTCTTATTAAAGTTTCACCAGCTCCAAAGCAAATATTTGCAGGAAGTAATATTTTTGTTCAGTTGCAGACTTGGTTGCCTAGATGGAAACAAGAAGGAGTTACACAAAATTTAGGTATTAATCTTCAACCTTCTAAAATAGATTCAATTAGAACCCAAAAAGAGTTTCTCCTTGAAGAAGAATTATTGGTCCTTAGACAAGAAAACGAAACACTTACAAAAAGAATTGAATCACAAGAAAGACTCTTAAGAATGGTTGCACATGAATTAAGAACGCCACTGACGGCAGCAACTCTTGCTATTCAAAGTCAAAAACTAGGACAAATTGATATAAAAAAATTGCAAGACGTAATTAAACGACGTTTAGAGGAAATTGAACTTTTATCTCAAGATCTTCTTGAGGTCGGAACAACTAAATGGGAAGCTCTTTTTAATCCTCAAAAAATTGATTTAGGAAACATAAGTGCTGAGGCAATTCTTGAATTAGAAAAGTTTTGGAGATTAAGGAAGATAGAAATTGATACTGACATACCATCTGATCTCCCAAGCGTATATGCAGATCAAAGAAGAATGAGACAGGTATTTTTAAACTTAATTGAAAATGCCCTTAAATTTTCAGAAGATTCTGGAAGAATTAAAATTACATTGATTCATAAAACAAATCAATGGGTAGAAATAACGATTTGTGACAAAGGTGCTGGAATTCCAGTAAGTGAGCAAAAAAGAATATTTCTTGATAGAGTTAGACTACCACAGACATCTGAGGGAACATCAGGATTTGGTATTGGCCTATCTGTTTGCAGAAGAATTGTTGAAGTGCATGGAGGGAGAATATGGGTTGTATCAGAAGTTGGTGAAGGTTCATGCTTTCATTTTACTGTTCCAGTGTGGCAAGGCCAAAACAAAGATCAACAACACTTGACGAAAGGATAGCTTTACTCCTAATTTTTTATTAGCTGTTGAGCTATTTCCTTGGCCCCATCGTCTAGAGGCCTAGGACACCTCCCTTTCACGGAGGCGACAGGGGTTCGAATCCCCTTGGGGCTATAAATTAATTTCCAAAATTTTAATTATTTATTTTATTGAAGCTTTTGCTTGCTTATCTACTGCAATCAAATTTTCAGAAAGGTCTTTTTTTAACCTTTTTTCTATCATTCCTATTGGCATCCATTGACAACCCTGTACAGTCAGATCATAAATTAATGAGTTTTTTGAAGTGTCTTTTATTTTTTTAATTTTCCAGCTCCCTTCAAATCTTCTGAAATCTCCTTTAATTAGACTAAATTTTAATAAACCAAGTTCTTTCTCTTCAAATAAATCAATAGTAACTTCCGCTGAAAATTTCATTCCAAGGAAATCTTGAGCACCAACTTGTTTTAGATGAACATTATTATTATTTTTATAAATTTTTCTACTAGATAACAAATTTGGGATGTAGAGATTTAGGCGGTCATAATCAGTTAGAACATTCCATAGTGAGTTGAATGTCGCAGAAGTAGTTAACTGAGCAGCAAGCCTTCTTGTTCCTCCAGAAAGCTTTTCCATGGTCTGCTCAATTGTCCTATAGTCACCATTTTGAGAATTATTCATAGATGAATTTTTTATTAAATAAAAAATTATTCCTGTGTAACTATACCGATAAAATTTATAAAAATTTAAAAATGGAAAGATTTATAATTAAATATTCCGATCTCAAAACGTAACCATTTTTATAAAACACATACAAATTAATATACAAATTGATAATCTTTTAGTATAAATAAGTTCAAAAAATGGTTTACTCACAAGCAAAAGTTATCGCAGGTGGATTAGCTCATATTCCAATTGTTATATCAGTTTTTTATCTCATAATGACTTTTTTTAATAAAAGGGCTATAAAATTTGAAGAAGCAAATAAATCAAAAAAAACTGAGGCAAAGGTAGTGGAATCTAAGAGTGAATCGAAACCAGTAGCTGCTGCAAAGGTTGAATCCCCGAAGCCTTTGAAGAAAAAGCATGCTGATGTACCAGTTAATATATATAGACCAAAGACTCCATTTGAAGGAACAGTGACTGGGAACTACAGTCTTCTTAAAGAAGGTGCTATTGGAAGAGTAAATCACATTACATTTGACCTCAAAGAAAGCGATCCTTTTTTAAACTATATAGAGGGACAAAGCATCGGTATTATGCCTGAAGGTGAAGATGCTAATGGTAAGCCACATAAGCTAAGACTTTATTCAATAGCTAGTACAAGGCATGGAGATGATTTTGAGGGTAATACCGTTTCTCTTTGTGTCAGACAACTTCAGTATGAAAAAGATGGTGAAACTATTAATGGTGTTTGTTCTTCTTATTTATGTGATATTAAGCCAGGAGCTAAGGTAAAGATTACAGGTCCTGTAGGAAAAGAAATGCTTCTTCCTGATGAAGAAGATGCAAATATAGTCATGCTAGCTACTGGTACTGGCATAGCTCCTATGAGGGCTTATCTACGAAGAATGTTTGAAGCTACTGAAAAAGAAAAAAATAAATGGAATTTCAAAGGCAAAGCTTGGTTATTTATGGGTGCTCCTAAATCAGCTAATTTGTTATACGAAGAAGATCTACAGAGATATCTTGAAACCTATCCAGATAACTTTAAATATACAAAAGCCATTAGTCGTGAGCAACAAAATACAAAAGGGGGAAGAATGTATATTCAAGATAGAGTTTTAGAATCTGCAAATGAAATTTTCAATATGATCGAAGATGAAAAAACTCATATTTATCTTTGTGGTCTTAAAGGAATGGAACCTGGGATAGATGAAGCTATGACAAAAGCAGCTGAAGAGAAGGGATTAAATTGGTCAGAGTTAAGACCACAATTAAAAAAAGCTGGTAGGTGGCACGTAGAAACTTATTAAATTTTCTTATAAAAAACTTTTTAATAACTAAAAAACTTTTTTGGTTTAGACACAAAATGTAGCTAATTAGTCCAAAAAAGACGATTTTATCTATATAAGACTTATAAAAAGATATGTCCTCAACCTTAAGTAATCCTCTTAGATTAGGTTTGCGACAAGAAAGAGTAATATCTCCACAATGCCTAATAATATTTGGAGCTAGTGGAGATCTTACTCATAGGAAACTTATACCTGCCTTATTTGAACTCTATTTGCAAAGAAGGATCCCAAGTGAATTTGCCATAGTTGGATGTGCAAGAAGGCCTTGGAATGATCAAGATTTTAAGGAAAAAATGAAGGCTAAGTTAGCTGATCAAATATCTGACAATGAAAAGGAATGGGAACAGTTTTCAAATTATCTATTCTACGAACCAGTTGATTTACAGCAAAGTGATCATGTTGTAAGACTTTCCAAAAGATTAAATAAAATTGATAAATTACAGGCTACACATGGAAATAACACCTTTTACTTATCAGTATCTCCAAACTTTTATGGAAGTGGATGTAAGGCTCTAAAAGCTGCTGGATTACTTGATGATCCTAAGAAAAGTCGAATTGTTATTGAAAAACCCTTTGGAAGAGACTATTCAAGTGCGAAGAAATTAAATAAGATCGTTCAAAGTTGTGCAGATGAAAGTCAGATATATCGAATAGATCATTATTTGGGGAAAGAGACTGTTCAAAACATACTCGTTATGAGGTTTGCTAATACTATTTTTGAACCTATATGGAATAGGAATTATATTTCAAGTGTTCAAATAACATCATCGGAGACTGTTGGGGTTGAAGATAGAGCTGGTTATTATGAAAGCTCTGGGGCTTTAAGAGATATGCTCCAAAATCATTTAACTCAAATGCTTGCTGTAACTGCGATGGAGCCTCCTGGTAAATTTGAACCTGAGGCAATAAGAAATGAAAAAGCAAAAGTTCTTCAAGCTTCAAAACTTGCCGATGAGAATGAACCCTGGAATTGCTGTGTCAGAGGTCAGTATGCACAAGGAGGGAATAGTCTTAAAAGACTTAAAGGTTATAGGGATGAAGATGGAGTAAATTTGAACAGTACAACAGAGACTTATATTGCCACAAAAGTATTTATTGATAATTGGCGATGGCAAGGAGTTCCTTTCTTCTTAAGAACAGGTAAAAGACTACCGAAAAGACTTGGGGAAATTGTATTAACATTTAAAGATGTCCCAGTACATTTATTTGAATCAACAATAATTAATCCTGCGCCAAATCAGCTTATTCTTAGGATTCAGCCTAATGAAGGAGCTACTTTTAAATTTGAAGTCAAATCACCTGGTTCTGGGATGAAATCAAGACCAGTTGAGATGGAATTTTCTTACGATGAATCTTTTGGAGAGCCTTCTGACGAAGGTTATGTAAGGTTGTTGGCTGATGCCATGCTCTCAGATCCTACCTTGTTTACAAGGAGTGATGAGGTAGAAGCTGCTTGGAAACTTTATACACCATTAATAGAATTAATGGAAGACGCTCCTTGGAAGTTACCTATTCATAAATACGAATCAATGACTTGGGGACCTCCTGAATCAGATCAATTACTTTCTAAAGACAATATTTTTTGGCGCAGACCCTAATCTTATAATGAAACCTCAATTAACACTACAAACCCCATTAGAACTACCTCATCAAGAAATATCTAATTATTTAAATCAATTATGGATTTCTGAAGATGAAGAAAGCGCTGGAGCAAATACTTTTACTTTGATGGTCTGGCAGCCTGCATGGCTTGAACAATGTTTAGTTAAATCAGGCTTAATAAGTGGACCAATTACTGGAACATTAAGTCCAGAAATAATAAAAGTTGCTAAAAAATTAATTATAGATAAAGGATTATCACATACTACTTCTATATATAGTGAAGAGTTATTGACTTTATTAAAGGAAAATTTATTAAATAAAGATTATGAAGACTTAAGAGGGCAATTCTTTGAATCCTCAATAAGCACTTTAAATCCTAGAAGATTAATCACCTTAGCACCAACTTTAAATAAAGAATCAGAGATAAAAACTTTTGTATCTGCATATTGCCCACTTAGTGAAAACACTATAACTCAACCTATATGTGGCGATTTGGTCGTCATAAGGGGTGACTCTAATTCTATTAATAATAAAGGATTGAAAATTATTGATGACCTATCTATTAAAGATTTACCTATTTGGTTATGGTGGAATGGCAGCCTTGATGAATCACAAGAAATTTTTAATTTTTTCACCGATCAAGGTATTAGGTTAATTATTGATACTGCAAATGGTTCTCCTAAAAGATGCTTAAAAATCCTTTATCAATCAATAAAATCAAATAAGGCTATTAATGATTTAAATTGGGTAAGACTTAAAAGTTGGCGTGAATCATTAGCAATGATTTTTGATCCTCCTTCCAGGAGACCTATATTAGAACATATTTCAGATATTGATATAGATATAGCAGAAGGTAATTTCCTTCAAGCTTTACTTCTAATTTCGTGGATTAGTGACAAACTAGAATGGGTATTTTCAAAAATAAATAAACATGGAGATTTAATAAAAATAGAATTCAAAAGAAAGAATGGCGAGAAAATTTTGACATGTATAAACCCAGTACCTTTGGGAAATCCAAGTATTCATTCAGGCCAAGTTATTGGATTAAGGTTGATTTCTAAAATTAGTGAGGTTCGTAAAAACAATACTTGTGTAATTCTTGGGTGTGAATCTGTTGAATGTATGAGACTTGAAGCTGGAGGTATGGCTGATATGCAATTAATAGAGCAAGTTGTTCCAAACTCTTTTTCTTCATCAGAATCTGATGTAAGTAAGTTATTGGGGAGTAGTAGAGGAAATACTAGTCCACTTTTTGAAAATGCTATTAAGGTCGCAGTTCAAATATTTAATGGTTTTAATAAATAAAAGAAATTAAATGCCTTGTGTAATATCTTCTCCTTCAACTGATAGTGGTAAAACTACTTTATCTCTGTTGATTTCTTGTTGGGCTTTTTCAAAAGGGATAAAAATACAAACTTTCAAGGTGGGACCAGATTATCTTGATCAACAACAACTTAGTTCAATTGGCCAACCCATTTGTCGGAATTTAGATATTTTTTTAAGTGGTGAAAAATGGGTTCAAAAAAATTTTTTAAAGCATTCTTTGAAATATGAACTCTCATTGATAGAAGGAGCTATGGGTCTTTTTGATGGATTAGGTGCAACTTCTTATTCAAGTACTGCAAATGTTGCCAAACTTCTTGATACTCCAATAATTTTTATTGTTAATGCTAAAGGTCAAGTAGCCTCTCTTCTTCCAACATTTAGAGGTTTTAGAGATTTTGATAATAAATTATCAATAAAAGGAATTATATTTAATAACGTAAATTCAGATAGACATAAAAAATTAATTAGAGAAGTTTTTAAAAATGAGGATATCCAAATCCTTGGGTTTTTACCTTCCGATTCAAAAATAACTGTTAATAAGGCTAATTTAGGTTTAATTTCTCCCTTTGATAGTGATAGTAAAATTGATGTTGATTATTTTGCAGGTTTTGCTGAAAAAAATCTTGACGTTGTTTCTCTGTGTAAATTTCTGAAATATCCTTCAAAAAAAAATATACTAAATGCCAATAGTTGTAAAGATTTTAAAATAGATAAAAAGAAACCTATCGCAATTGCAGAGGACAAAATCTTTCATTTTCAATACCCTGAAACGAAGGAGTTTCTTGATGAAATAGGAATTCCACTAATTTCATGGAGCATTTTCAATAATGAAGAAATTCCAAATGAGGCTGCATCTTTAATTATTCCAGGAGGTTTTCCCGAAAAATATGCTGGTCACATCAGTGATTCAGATAAAAGCTTAAATTCATTAAGAGAATTCCGTAAAAAAGGATTTATTTATGCAGAGTGTGGAGGAATGATGATCTTAGGAGACCTAATAAAAGATGAAAATGGTATTAATCATAAAATGAGCGGAATATTACCTTTTAAGTCAAAGAAAAGTAATTTGTCGGTAGGTTATAGATATATAAAGGGTTTAAAAGATACTCCAATGATTAAACAAAATCAATCAATTAGAGGACATGAATTTCATTATTGGCAAGTTGAACGAGCTTCCTCAGAATTTGATTTAACAAAAAATGAGAATCATAGCCAATTATTTTCTCCATGGGAAATTAAATCGTGGGAGACTAAATTTAAAAAAGAAGGTTGGTCAGATAAAAAATTACATGCAAGTTGGATTCATTTACATTTACCAAGTTGTCAAGAAGCTGCAAAAAACTTCGTAGATGCTACACAAGTTAATTATTCTCAAGATGCTTAATTTATGATCAAATCAATTATATTGAGAGGAGAACCTATAAACACAATTCCTGGTAATGTGATTAGTGGGCCTAAAAGACTCCCTATAATAACCTCAAATTTTGTATGACCAAGAGTTTCTTTTAAAGCAACTTGAGATTTAGGATCTAATTTTTTTGATAGGTTGTTAATTTCTGCAGCCTGAATACCGGCTGATTTTCTAACCCCACTTGCGTCATACATAACAATGAGTGAAAGTGCAATAGCTAATGCAAATATTGGGTTATCAAACCCTAATTGAAAACCTATTCCTGATGTAGCCCCAGTTATTAAAGCAGAATGACTTGAGGGCATGCCTCCTGTTTCAAACATAATTCCAAATCTAATCTTTCCTGATGAAAAGAAATTAAATATAATTTTTAAAAATTGAGCTATTAAACAAGATAATAGACTCCAGAAAAGAACTGAATTATCGAAGAAATCTGAAAATTCTGACATAAGTTAAATACTCTTTATCTATCTCTATTTGTAATGAAATCAGCTAAGGAGATTAAATATTTTGCATTTAAACCCCAAGGCTCAATTGCTTTCTTAGCTTGGTCCACTAAATCGAAAGCTTTTTTCTTTGATTCCTCCATCCCAAGTAATTTGGGATAAGTAGTTTTATCTGCTAAAAGATCTTTACCGGCTGTTTTACCAAGTTTCTCACTACTTGAAGTTAAATCAAGGATGTCATCTATTATTTGGAATGCTAAACCAATACCCTCTGCATAAGTAGTTAAGGCATTTAATAATTCTTCATTAGCTCCGGCAATCATTGCTCCAGTTCTGACGCAGGCTTTTAATAATGCACCGGTCTTATGAAGATGTATATATTCAAGGGTTTCGAGGTCAACTTCTTTACCTTCGCATTCCAAATCAACAACTTGACCACCAACTAGTCCGGGTGCTCCTGCTACTAGGGAAAGTTCTCCAACTACATTTAATAATCTATTGGAATCAACGCCAGGGCTTCTTAGTGAGACCATTTCAAAGGCTCTCGTTAATAATGCATCACCAGCCAGAATAGCTATTGCATCGCCGTAAACTTTATGATTAGTAGGTCTTCCTCTCCTTAAGTCGTCATTGTCCATAGCAGGTAAATCATCATGAATCAATGACATGGTGTGAATCATTTCTATGGCAACTGCTGTAGGAACAGCTAGAGAGGGTTCACCTCCTGCTAGTGAACAAGAAGCTAAACATAAAATTGGACGTATCCTTTTCCCTCCAGCCAGGAGAGAATATCTCATTGAATCCCTAAGGATTTCTGGGTTCTCGGGGCCTAATGAGAAATCAAGAGCTTCTTCGACGACTTTTTTTGTGTCTGTTAGATATTTTTCAAAATCTGGAATATTATCTATAACTTCTGTCATTTTTTACTTTGAGTAATGTTTTTCTGAATCGTGAGCTTTATGACAGCAGGTCATTAAGAGTTGATGATAAACCAAATTGTTTTTGCCAGCTGGAAATAGTATTTACTAGTAACATTGTTACTGTCATTGGTCCAACACCCCCAGGAACAGGTGTGTATGCAAATACTTTTGGAATGACATCTTCTAATAATACATCTCCACATAATCTGGTTTTGCTTTTGTCGGAAGTTGTTAATCTGTGTATTCCAACATCAATAATTACAGCACCCTCTTTAACGAAACTTGAGTCTATGAGGTTAGGTTTTCCTGCAGCAGCGATTAATATATCTGCTTCCTTGCATATTTTATTTAAATTTAAAGTTTTTGAATGAGTAATTGTCACTGTCGCATTAAGGTTCAACAACATAAGAGATAGGGGTTTCCCAACTAACAAACTTCTTCCAATAACAACAATTTTTTTTCCTTCAATTTTAATATTTTGGGATTTTAGTAAATTTACGATCCCAGCTGGTGTGCAAGATCTCATTGCCTGTTCATTTTTTACTAACTTCCCAATATTTTGCTCATTTAATCCATCTACATCTTTTTTTGGATTAATAAAACTTATCAATCTTTGTTCATCAAATTTCTTTGATATGGGAAGTTGTAATAACATTCCATCAATATTGTTATCAAGATTTAATTTATTTAATAATTGTTCAACTTCTTTTTGCTCTACTGTATCTTTTAGATGAAAAATATAACTCTTTATTCCAACTCTTGAACAAGCTTTTTCTTTGTTACCCACATACACTCCGCTTGCGGGATCTTCGCCAATTCTTATTACAGCCAAACCAGGATTTCTTTTTGCAATTGTTTTATTAGTAAGAATATAATTTCTTAATCTTTCTTCTATTTCTAGGGATAATTTTTTACCATCTAGTTTTAATGACATTTAGAAAAACTTCTCCTTTTTACTCCTAGCATGCCTATAATTTTTAAATTAATCAATTCGATTTAATTCTATTCTGTGCAAAATAAAACAAGAATTATAAAAAATTTAAATAACTTATGGAAAAGAAGTCAATTCCCTTCACAGCACCCTATTCAAATTTCAACAATAGATAAATTAATTATCTTCCTAATATGTATTGTTATCTCCATAATATCTTCCTATGAAATTCTTCTTGTTCAAAATTTAGAAGGTTCAGATTTTTTAACTTGGGGAATTAATTTTAGTGAAGTCTTATTTACTTGCGGATTTTTAATACTAGTTTCTAGAAAAGAAAATCCAAATATTAATTCAAGACAAATCCTCTTAATTATTTCACTACTATTAGTTGTTCAAATGATAAAAAATATATTTGGATCAGGATTTAGTCCTTTATCAATCATCATACCTCCTGCTTTAATTATTTCTCAAGGTATGGGAACCATAACTGCTTTAGCTTGGGTCTCAATAGCAAGCCTAAGTTGGCCAGATTCTCTGACAAATATTAATAGTAATCTTCTACTCATAACCTTGATTTGCGCAAGTGTTGTTTCAGTTCTTGGCGGAAGAATAAGAAGTAGAGCTCAGTTACTTCAACTTTCAATATTTGTTCCAATAGGGGCATTGATTTCTCAATGGTTACTAATTGGAAATGAGGAATATTCCTTTGTGGATAACCAAGAAATTTTTACTTCAAATGGCAAAATATTTTCTGATTCTCTGTTACTGGCAATAATAATGCTCATAACAATATTATTTATCCCCATTTTTGAGTCCATATTTGGATTGTTAACAAAGGCAAGATTATTGGAATTGGCTGATAAAGAAAAACCTCTTATTAGAAGACTCTCTATTGAAGCCCCAGGAACTTTTGAACATACTTTGTTGATATGTGGTCTAGCTGAAGAGGCGACAAGAATGATTGGAGGAGATATTGATCTTATCAAAACAGGTTCTCTATATCATGATGTTGGAAAATTACATGCTCCAAATTGGTTCATTGAGAATCAAGATGGGGGGGTGAATCCACATGATGAAATTGATGATCCTTTAAAAAGCGCAGAGGTTTTACAAGCCCACGTAGATGAAGGGCTGAAATTTGCAAGAAAAAATAGATTACCAAAACCAATAGCTAATTTCATCCCAGAACATCAAGGAACTCTTAAAATGGGATATTTTCTTAATAAAGCTGAAGAGAAAAAATTAAATTTTAATGAGAACGATTTTAGATATAAAGGTCCTATCCCTCAATCCAAAGAAACTGCTATCTTGATGCTTGCCGATGGATGTGAAGCGGCCTTAAGAGCAATGGATATTAATGCTTCTGATTCTGAAGCACTAGAAACAATATCCAAAATATTTTATTCAAGGCAAGTTGATGGTCAGTTAAATGATAGTGATCTTTCCAAGGGAGAAATTTTTCTAATAAAAAAATCTTTTTTAAATGTTTGGAAAAGAATTAGACATAGACGAATTCAATATCCAATAACAAAAAATAACACTTTTTCTTAATCTAATATTTTTTATAATCTAATACTTCTTCGATGTTTCGGATTGCACCAATATATTAAAGCTAAGATTCCAAATAAAGAGAACAAAAGTGTAAAACCTCCAATTCCAAAAATATCTTTAAGGGCGACTAATCGAAAAATAGAGTATGGAGCTGTTCCAGAAATTATCATTGAAAGAGATACCAGAGTCAAGGTAATACCCCATTTCTTTTCCGCTAAAAGAGCAGACGAAGAAACTATCCCAACTATTGCTGAAGGCCAGCCAAGGCTTATAGCTAGAGTAATATTAGCCACTTTTAATTGAGGTCCATAACTTACTATTAAAGCGATTATGGGTAAAGCAATAATATTACTTATCAAACCAACCCATGCAAGAGTCCAATATCCTAATACCTTTTCTCTCATTACTTTATTCGATTAAATATAAAATCAAAGCTTTAATCTACATTATTAGGTTACTGGTTTTTGACTAAACTTAATAATCCCAAAACTAAATTATTTTTATGGATTTGATAATATTTTATTTTTAGGATTTTCTAAATTATCAAATTGGGGATGAATAGAGTTTTTCTTCTCAGAAAAAACAAGTCTGTTTAAAGCATTTACAAAAGCATTGGCAGCAGCAACAACTACGTCTGTATCCGCAGAATGTCCTGAATATATTTTATTCTTGTTCCGAATTCTTATAGTAACTTCCCCTAATGCATCTATTCCTTCCGTTACAGATTTTACTGAAAACTCTATTAATTCATTAGGAACTTGTGCTAATGCATTTAGTGCTTCGCAAACCGCATCTACAGGTCCAGTACCTACTGCGACAGCAGTATCTTCAGTATGGGTTTCTGTATTTATAAGAGTCACTGTCGCGGTAGGCTTGGATGTACTGCCGCAACTAACTTGAACATGACTTAGTTGAAATTTAGATTCCGGAAGTTGAACTTGTTCACTAACTATAGCTTCTAAATCTCTATCGGTAATTTCTCTCTTTCTATCAGCTAGATCTTTGAAACGAGCAAACGCATCATTCAGGTCTTCTCTGCTTAAATCGTATCCCATCTCTTCCAATCTTGCTCTTACGGCACTTCTTCCGCTAAGTTTGCCTAATGAAATTTTATTATCATTTAAACCAACAGTTTTGGCATCAATAATTTCATATGTGAGTCTGTTTTTTAATACACCATCCTGATGGATTCCTGATTCATGAGCAAAAGCATTCGCCCCAACAATCGCCTTATTAGGTTGAACATTCATACCAGTTAAGTTAGATACTAATCGTGAAGTTTTGGTGATTTCTTCTGTTCTTATAGCTGTTAACGGAGTAGGTGAATCTGAATTTCTTCCAAAGAAACTATTAAAAAAACTTTTCCTCACATGTAATGCCATTACTAATTCTTCTAGGGAGGCATTCCCAGCTCTTTCACCTATGCCGTTTATTGTGCACTCTAATTGCCTCGCTCCGTTTTTTGCTGCTTCTAGAAAATTAGCGACAGCTAAACCTAAATCATTATGACCATGAACTGAAATAATAGCTTCATCAATATTTGGAACATTTTTATTAATATCAAAAATAAGCTTCCCGAATTCACTTGGAGTTGTGAACCCAACTGTATCTGGAATATTAATAGTTGTAGCTCCTGATGTTATCGCTAGTTGAATTACTTCATAAAGGAATTCAGGATCACTCCTTGAGGCATCTTCACAAGAGAATTCAACGTCATCAACTAATGATTTAGCATAACTAA
Source organism: Prochlorococcus sp. (assembly GCF_965655815.1). Lineage (NCBI taxonomy): Bacteria > Bacillati > Cyanobacteriota > Cyanophyceae > Synechococcales > Prochlorococcaceae > Prochlorococcus > Prochlorococcus sp. The sequence goes on from NZ_CBFHHZ010000003.1 coordinate 56,443, forward strand.
CCATTTCAGGAACTATACAAAGAACATCTGCTCTTTTTTTTCTAAGTTTATGTTTTAAATGGATATCACTAGTGGCTATAAATGTATGAATTCTTTTTTTAGGGGCTGGGCTTATAGCTTCATAACAAGCTTTTATATCATTTGTAGAAGCCCTAGCTAAACCACAAATTATTGGACCATTTTCTCCCCCAACTACTTCTGCAATTTTATTTACTGCCTTAAAATCTCCAGGACTAGCAAATGGAAATCCTGCTTCAATAACATCTACTCCTAATCTTGCAAGTTGATGAGCAATTGCAAGCTTTTCCTCAAGATTTAGACTCGCACCAGGGGATTGCTCACCATCTCTCAGTGTTGTATCAAAGATCAATATTCTGCCAGGATCTTTGGACATTTATTAATTACAATTAATCCTATATTAAGCTAATTAAAAAAAAATTACTAGATATGTATAAATAAACCCTGTCCATAGGAATCATAACCTTATTATTTTTGGTAAAATTTTATAAGAAAGAAGTTTTTATATTTGTTTAATAAAGTATTATTTATACAAAATTAAATAATTAAATATCTGCCTAAAAGTAAATTTTGACATTTTAAACGAACTTTGATCATAATCTTTAAAAAACTATGAATGGGCCTTTCCCTAATAAAAATTACTTAGGCAGATTGGCAATAGTTCTACACGCTCATCTCCCATATGTTAGAAAAAATGAAAAAAATTCCTTAGAAGAAGATTGGTTATTCCAAGCAATACTCGAATGTTATATTCCATTACTTCAAGTAATGGAATCAAGCAAAAAGAAAGATACTAGCAATACAAAATTAACCCTCAGTTTATCTCCAACCTTATTATCACTTCTTCAAAATAAACAAATTCAAAAGAAATACTCATCTTGGATTAAAACAAGAATAGAATTTTTGAATGATTTACCTAAAAAAGAACAAGCTGCATCTGAATTTCTTCTAAGAAATATTAAAAATAATTATTTATATTGGGAAAAATGTTCTGGAGATTTGATTGAAAGATTTAAAAATTTAAATTTGACTGGAAATTTAGATATCCTTACTTGTGCAGCAACACATGGATATTTACCAATCCTTAGAGAAAATCCTGAAACAGTGTTAGGTCAAATAAATACGGCAATAAGAAGTCATGAAGTTATTTTTGGAACAAGACCATTAGGGATTTGGTTACCTGAGTGCGCTTATTATGAAAACCTTGATGAGATATTACTTAATTGCGGAATTAGATATGCAGTTTTAGATGGTCATGGGATTTTAAATGGATCACCAAGGCCAAGGTATGGTGTATATGCACCTATTTGTTCAAAAAAAGGGGTGGCTTTTTTTGGGAGAGATAGTGAATCAACATTGCCAGTTTGGTCCTCAAGAGAGGGATACCCAGGGAATCCAGTTTATAGGGAATTTCATAAAGACTTAGGGTGGGAATTGTCTTCCACAGAACTACAAAAAAAAGGAATTCCAACGAGTAGGCCTTTAGGATTAAAATTTCATAGAATTACAAATAATGAGTGTTCATTAGGTAAAAAAGAATTTTACATAGAAGATGAAGCTTTAAAAAAAGTTGAAGAACATGCTGACAATTATCTTTTATCAAGATCTAAACAATTAAAGAACCTTTCTTTATCCGCATCATTCGAACCTTTGTTAATTGCTCCATTTGATGCCGAACTATTTGGACATTGGTGGTATGAAGGACCAAGATTTATAGAAAATATACTTAAAAAATCTACAAAATATTTCATTAAGCTTACAAACCTAAGGGAAATCCTTCTTCAAAATCCTGACCTTCAAATTTGTGATCCATCTCCTTCAAGCTGGGGTCAGGGCGGATTTCATAATTATTGGCTTAATGATAAAAACGCATGGATAGTTCCAGAAATCACAAAAGCTGGTGCTGTTTTTATTGAATTATCTAGTAAGAACTTTAATGATGATTTCTCTTTAAGATTATTAAAGCAAGCAGCAAGAGAGTTGCTTCTGTCCGAATCCTCTGATTGGAGTTTCATTTTAAAGGCTGGAACTACAACCGAACTCGCTAAAGAAAGGATTGATAGACATCTTTTTAGATTCTGGAAATTAATTGAGATGTTAGAAGATAAATCTTTTATTGATTATGAATTTCTCAATAATATTGAAGAAGAAGATAAGATATTCCCTAATATAAGAATTGAAGATTGGCAATCATAAGAATTTCATTTTATCTTTAACATCCCAAGCTTAACTTTTAAAGGTGAATTTATAAACATTTTACTCATTACATAAATCAATTTAGGTAATGGAAGAGTATTGGTTAAAAAACCTACCCATTCTTCCGTTGACAATTTGAAAAAATTAGAAAAGAAAGATCTTAATCTACTTTCATCAAAGCTCATTAATCTCCTGAGTCCATATTGATATAGTCTATGTCTTTGAATTAATTCAAATGGCCATAAGACTGACCATCCTTTAGTGGCTAATTCTAGTGAACTATAGTTTGGTTCTTTCAAAAAGATTGCTAATTTTTCAGCGAGAAGTGGAGCTCTTCTTAATAGAGATCCAATCATATATCCAGATGCGGGATGAACCATACTTGCGGCTCCTCCAAAACCAAGAACCGATTGTTTCTTATATGGTAATGGTAAATTCATAGGGAATAAGCAATTCTCCTCATGAAAAATTTCTACTACTTTTATACCCTTGTTATTTAATCTACTTAAAAGTCTTTTTTTTAGATGGTCTTGTGAAAAAGAAGGATAACTAGCTAGTGATGTCTCTTCAACAAAATAAGTTTCACTACCTAAATCCATTGCGTAAAGAAAAGAGGGGGATTTTAACAACTCTTCATCCTCTAAATGGTCAGAACGAAAATCCATTAAAACAAATTGATCTTTGTCTACAGGAGGAGTAGAAAATTTACCGACGATTCCATAAGCAGCTTGCTGTGCGACTTCTTTTAAAAATGGTCTTTTTACAAATTTACTCTTATGTCCGCTTGCATCGATTACTAATCTTGCCTTTAGTTTTAACCCTGATGAACAAATTACTTCAGAAATCTTGTTTTCTGAAGTAATTAATTTTGCAGTTTCATTTAACCACTGAATACCTTTGCAGGTCTTCAAAAGTTCATTTTGAAAAGCTTCCTGATTAATTAAACCATAATCATAATAATGTTTTGTAGGACTATTCCCTTTGTCCTTTATTCCATCTCCAAAATAGCTTACAGTTTTTGACCATCTATGAGATAACAAAGACGCTAAACCAAATTCTTCTAACTCAGAAGCCCAAATCCCATATGTGTTTTCCCATTTTTCATAAGGAGATTTTGTTGATATCCCCTTGATATTAAGATTTTGTTTGGCTAATTCTGAAGCTAAACATAATGCTGCAGGCCCAGAACCTAATATCAAAATATCAAGAATTTCCATAAGAACTTTCTAATCTAAAGGTTTTTAAGTTTCTTCTTCATTGGAAATTAATTGATCTTCTTCAATTTGTTCGTGAGGAACTAACACAACCTCGGATAAATGATCTCCATCATCTAGTCGTTGTAATTTTACTCCTGTAGCAGCTCTTGATTGTTGAGAGATTTTATCGGCATTAGTTCTTACAATTACGCCTTTTTCGGTAACCAAAAGTAATTCTTCACCTTCTCCAAGAACCTTAAGGCCGACGAGTGAATCATCTTTGATTCTGAATTTAATTGCTCTTAGTCCCATACCTGCACGTTTTTGTAATCTAAATTTTGTAACTGGAACTCTTTTCCCAAGACCAAAAGCACTGGCTACTAGAACCCAAGGTCCTTTTAAAGACTTACTTTCAAGATCTTCCTCATTCTCATTTTCAATATCTTCCTCTTCAAGATTTGCTAATTGATCAACCATGATACAACTTAAAACATCCATTGATACAAGTTTATCTCCTTCTTTTAAGTTCATTGATTTAACACCTCTAGCAGTTCTTCCAAGAGGTCTTAATTCATGAATATCTAACCTAAAATGAATAGTCATTCCTCTGCTCGACCCAATTAAGACACTATCTCCTTCTGTTGATAATCTAACCCAGGTTAAAGCATCTCCTTCTTCTAGATTAATAGCTATTAGACCATTTGATCTTACTTTTGAAAAAGCGGATAATGGAGTCCTTTTTATAAATCCAGCTTTGGTAAGCATTAATAAATAACACTCGTTATCGAAGGAATCTACTGAAACAAGAGAAGTAATTTGTTCTTCTCTTGGTATTGGGAGTAGTTGAACAGAGGGAGTCCCTTTAGCTGTTCTACTACTCATAGGTACTCGATAAGCTGGGAGTGCATAAGCTACCCCTCTATCACTGAAAAGTAAAAGAGTATCATGATCATTACAGCTTATGAATAATTTAACTTCATCATCTTCTTGATTCTTTGTTCCAGCTTTACCTCTAGACCCCCTGCTTGTAGATTCGAATTCACTTACAGGCATTCTTTTTAAGTATCCTGCAGTCGTTAATAAAACAACGGATCTTTCGTTAGCTATTAAGTCAATATCATCAAGCCCCCCGCCTAAATTGAGAATCTCTGTTTTTCTCGGAGATGAAAATCTTTCATCTATTTTACTAAGCTCTTCAAGAATAATTTCATTTATTCTCTCCTTATCACTCAATATTTTTTTGTAATCTGTAATCTTCCTTGTAAGTTCATCATGCTCTGCTTTAATTTTATCGGCCTCTAAAGCTGTTAATCTTCTTAATTGCATTTGTAAAATTGCATCTGCTTGAATTACAGATAATTCATGATCATTTTGCAGTTGTTCTCTCGCTGAATTCGTATCTTTTGCAGATCTTATTAAATTTATAATATTATCCATAGCGTCAAGGGCTAAAAGAAGACCCTTAATAATGTGATCTCTCTCCTCTGCTTTTTTCAATAAGAAACTTGTTCTTCTTTTTATTGTTTCAATTCTAAATTCTAAAAATACATCTAGCATTTTTCTGAGAGAAAGGGTTGTAGGTTCTCCGTTGACAAGAGCTAAAATATTTGCACTAAAGTTATTTTGTAGAGGTGTTATTTTAAATAAATTATTTAGAACAACTTGAGGATAGGCATCTCTTTTAAGCTCAATTACAATTCTCATCCCATCTCTATCACTTTCATCTCTAATATCTGATATCCCATCTAATCTTTTCTCATTTACTAGATCTGCGATTCTTTCTATAAGAGCGGCTTTATTAGTTTGAAATGGAAGCTCAGTAATTATTACGGCATCTTTTTCTGCTCTTCCAGGAGATTTAATTTGTTCAATATCTGCAACCCCTCTCATCGTTATTGACCCTTTCCCAGATTTGAAGGTCTCTTTGATACCATCTCTTCCTAATATCTGGCCTCCAGTTGGAAAATCTGGGCCTTTAATTAATTCAAAAAGTTCTTTATCTTCTGTTGAGGGATTTTTGATTATAGCTTTAAGACCATCGATTAATTCTCCTAAATTATGCGGGGGTATATTAGTTGCCATTCCAACAGCAATACCTGATGATCCATTTAAAAGGAGTTGCGGGATCCTAGCGGGTAAAACATTTGGTTCTTGTTGTGAGCCATCAAAATTATCTGAAAAATCCACAGTCTCAGATTCAATATCCTCGAGCAAACTTTCATCTGTTAGGGATTGAAGACGTGATTCTGTATATCTCATCGCGGCAGGGGGATCATTATCTACGGATCCGAAGTTCCCATGTCCATCAATTAATGGCATTCTCATAGAAAAATCCTGTGCCATACGTACTAATGCATCGTAAACAGCAGTATCTCCATGAGGATGGTACTTTCCTAAAACCTCTCCAACTACCCTCGCACATTTTCTATATGGCCTACCGCTTGTTAAACCAAGCTCATACATCGCATATAAAATCCTTCTATGCACTGGTTTTAATCCATCTCTTGCATCAGGGAGAGCACGTCCGACGATAACACTCATCGCATACTCTAGATAAGAGCGTGACATCTCATTTCTTAAATCAGTCTGAATGATTCGATCGTTATTTTCACTCAAACCAGAATTCTCAGAATCAACAATATCAGACATATAAAAGACCTTTATTTAATAATAATCCCTGATTGTCAGAATGAATAAAAAAAAGCTAATAATTAATTTTCAAATACTCACATTTATACACAAATAATAAAAAAACTCTTTTGTTTTTCAATAATTATTGGCTTATTACCCCTTTAGTTGTTAATTTAATCAGAATAAATAAAAAAATCGTGAATATCGAAATTGGTTTAAACAAAAAAGTTAGAAGAGCTTATGGTATTGATGAAATAGCGTTAGTTCCTGGGACTCGAACTCTAGATTATGATTTAACTAATCCTTCTTGGTCAATTGGAAATGTTAAAAGAGAAATTCCAATTATTGCGAGTGCAATGGATAGTGTGGTTGATGTAGATACAGCTGTAGAGCTTTCAGAGTTAGGAGCTCTTGGTGTTCTTAATATGGAGGGTATTCAAACTAGATATGAAAATCCAAAAGAAATATTAAGTCAAATCTCATCTGTTGGGAAAAGTGAATTCGTTCCTCTAATGCAAAAAATATATAGTGAACCTATAAAAGAAGACCTAATAATTAAAAGAATTAATGAAATTAAAGAAAAAGGAGGGATAGCCGCTTTAAGTGGAACTCCTCAAGCTGCTATTAAATTTAAAGAAACACTTGTCAAATCAAAAATAGATTTATTTTTTCTACAGGGAACAGTAGTTTCAACAGAGCATTTAGGTATGGATGGAAAGGAGACATTAAATATTAAAAGTCTCTGTCAATCTTTAAAAGTTCCCGTTATTGCTGGAAATTGTGTGACTTATGAAGTTGCAGACCTTCTTATGAAAGCAGGTGTAGCAGGTCTTATGGTAGGAATTGGTCCAGGTGCTGCTTGTACTTCTAGAGGTGTTTTAGGTATTGGCATACCTCAGGCAACAGCAATATCTGACTGCAGTTCAGCAAGAGATAATTATTTTGAAGAAACTGGTCGATATGTCCCAGTAATTGCTGATGGGGGGATAATTACTGGTGGAGATATTTGTAAATGTCTTGCTTGTGGTGCTGATGCAGTAATGATCGGGTCTCCTATAGCTAAATCTTCTAGTGCGCCAGGTAATGGTTTTCACTGGGGAATGGCAACTCCTAGTCCAATTTTACCTAGAGGTACAAGAATTGAGGTAGGCTCTACTGGTTCTTTAGAAAGAATTATTAAAGGACCTGCATTACTTGATGATGGGACACATAATTTACTTGGAGCTATTAGAACTTCAATGAGTACTCTTGGAGCTAAAGATATTAAAGAAATGCAAAATGTAGAGATTGTAATTGCACCCTCTCTCTTAACAGAGGGTAAAGTGTATCAAAAAGCTCAACAACTTGGAATGGGTAAGTAACATAAAAATTTATCGATTTAAATGTCAAAAATTTCTCTTAAGGAGTTATCATTAATTTATGGGGGAAACCCCATACTCCTCACACACCAAATCGCCCGATTTATCGGGCTTTTTTAAGTCGTTTTGTTACTTATATGTTTTTATCTGTAATGAAATCATCACTTAAAAGAATAGCTTGCTAAATTTTCTTAAAGGAATATCTAAATTATGTCATCAGCCGCCGCCGTAACTGATTCTTCATTTGACAAAGAAGTTTTGCAAAGTGAACTGCCAGTCTTAGTTGATTTTTGGGCTCCTTGGTGTGGACCTTGCAGGATGGTCGCCCCAGTTGTGGAGGAGATTTCTAAAGACTTTGAAGGGAAAATTAAAGTATTTAAATTAAATACAGACGAGAATCCAAATGTTGCAAGCCAATATGGAATCAGAAGTATCCCAACCTTAATGATCTTCAAAGGTGGTCAAAAAGTTGACACTGTTGTTGGAGCAGTACCAAAAGCGACTCTTTCAAGTACCTTATCAAAACACTTATAAAATAAGGTTTTGGCTAAAATAGGACTCATAGACTATGGGATGGGTAACATACATTCCGTAACAAAAGCCTTAGAAAGCCTTGAAGAAGAGGTAATTTTAATAAAAAATAATCATCAAATAAGAGACTGTAAAGCATTAATACTTCCAGGAGTTGGTTCATTTGATCCTGCTATTAATAATCTCAGTAAAACAGAATTAATAATTGATATTAAAAATTGGATTAAAAGTGGTAAATCATTTTTAGGGATTTGTCTTGGATTGCAATTACTTTTTGAATCAAGTGATGAAGGTACAATTAATGGACTTGGAATAGTAAAGGGCCAAATAAAAAAAATCCCTCAATTGTCTGATCAAAGAATCCCTCATGTTGGTTGGTGTGAACTTCTTCCTATAAGAAAAAATAGCTTATTAAAAGTGGATGAAATAAATAATTGGGTATATTTTGTTCATTCTTATCATGCGGTACCATCAAATAATAATTTAATAACTGCAAATGTTAGTTATGGTTCTGAAAAATTAACAGCAATGATAGAACGAGATAATTTAATGGCTTGCCAGTTTCATCCTGAAAAATCAGGGAAAACTGGTGAAAAGCTTTTACGTCGATGGGTTAAAAGTATTCAATAATTTGATTTGTGATATATGAAAACAAATTTGAGGTTAATTGGAGGACGAAGGCTTGAAAGCTCGAGAAATATAGATACTAGGCCAACAACCTTAATGGTTAGGGAAGCAATTTTTAATATTTTGAAAAATACTGTAGAAAATTCTAATTGGTTAGATTTATTTAGCGGAACAGGTGCTGTGTCCTGTGAAGCCTATAATCATGGAGCAAAAAAAATAGTTGCAATTGAAAAAAATAAAAACAATTCAAAAATATGTTTAAAAAATCTTCACTCGTTGCAAAATATAGATAATCGAAAAAATGATATTGAAGTTATTTGCAAAGATGTATTAATTTGGACTAAGCCAAATACTGAGAGGAATATCTTCTCTTCAAATGATTTTAATAAAATAAAATTTGACTTTATCTTTTTAGATCCCCCATATAGAGCTAATTACCATGAATTAGTTTTAAATCAAATATTTAATTGTAATTTTATAAAGAAAGGTACTATTGTTATCTGCGAACATTCATTAGATATAGATATTAAGACGAATATTCTCTGGAATATTTATGATGTTAGGACTTATGGTCAATCAAAATTGACTTTTTTAATCCATATCTAACATTCCTGATCCTCTCCTATATTGATTCCACGCGCTAACAAATAATCCTAGAAGGGTTATTGGAACTAATCCTAAAACTATTCCACATAAAAGAGGTTCAATCATTTGCTGGCATTTTTTTGATTTTTCATTCACAATTGTGACACAGAGACATTTTTTTGTGACAACATCTTCATCATCTGCAGCAGAAAAAACTTTGAAAACAAAAATCTGGAAACGGGTTTTTATTGTTTGTATGATTTTAATAATTAGTGGCTCTTTCTTTTATTTTAATCATGAAGAAAATAATACATATATTCTTAAAACTCTTGAACTCAACGGTTCTGTTAAAGAAGGAGATACTCTCTTTAAAATGAATTGTGTTGGATGCCATGGTATTACTGCTAGAGGTTTAGTTGGACCAGATTTACATTCAATAACCATGCGTTTAAATGATGCAGAAATCATAAAACAAGTTATTGAGGGAGTTACCCCTCCTATGCCAAGTTTTGAAATTGATCCTCAAAACATGTCTAATTTATTAACGTATTTACATAGCTTGTAATAAATTTGAAGAAAAAAAGACTTAACTTGAACGTTGTATTGGTCGAACCAAATGGTCCTTTAAATGTTGGAAGTATCGCAAGATTATGTTCTAATTTTGATGTTAATGAATTAAGGATTGTTTCTCCAAAATGTGATATTTTTTCCTTAGAAGCAAAAAAAATGGCTCTTAAAGGACTTAGATATATTGATAATTGTAAAATTTTTAATAGTATTGAGCAAGCAATTTTTGATTGTGATTTGGTCATTGCCACGTGTGGAAGGATTGATTTAAGTAATGATATTGAATGTGAATCTCCTGAGGACATATCTAAATGGATTTCATCTTTTGTTGAGATTAATAATTTAGGTATTTTATTTGGAAGAGAGGATAGAGGATTAAGTAATAATGAATTACTTTTTGCACATAAGATTCTTAATATTAAAACTTCTCAAAACTATCCTTCTTTAAACCTCTCTCATGCAGTTTCAATAATCTTGTATGAATTAAATAAATCTTCAACAAATAATGTAGAGAAAGATTTACAAGTTTTTGACCTTGCATCATCAAAACAAATTTATGAATCTTTTAAAGAAATAGAAGAAATGCTTATTAAAACTGGATATCTTTTGGAACATACAGCTAATTCAAAAATCAGTAAATTTAAAAAATTTTTATTAAAAGCGAAGACATCAAGTCATGATATTAATGTCTTGAGAGGAATCGTTCACCAAATTAACTGGTTTTTAAATAATTCAAAAGGTAAGTAAATTTATAAAGTTAAGTAAAAATTGATGAAAAGTTGATATTTTTTGTTAAACCTTTTTTTTAAGATTGTAGTTTTAAACATATTATAAACGTAAGATTTTAGAGTAAAAAATAGACTCTAAAAAATTAAATTAGATTAAGAAATAAATTTGTATATAAATAAGCTCAAATATAGTCAAAACGTTCAATTTAATTTGGATATTTACTAAAAACATTTTCTGAAGTATCATCTATTGATCATTCGAAAATAAAGTAAAACTAAAGCTGTGAATACAACAAAGAAAAGAAGAGTTTTTCCTTTTACTGCTGTAATTGGTCAAGAAGAAATGAAATTAGCTCTTTTGTTAAATGTTATAGATCCAAGAATAGGAGGAGTAATGATTATGGGTGACAGAGGAACTGGTAAATCTACAACTATAAGAGCTCTAGCAGACTTGTTACCAGCTATAGATGTTGTTAAAGATGATCCATATAATAGTTCACTTATAGATCCTGATTTACAGAGTAAAGAAGTTTTAGAGAAAATTGTACAGGGAGAAAGTTTGGAGAAAGATAAAAAACAAGTTCCAATGGTTGATTTGCCATTGGGGGCAACAGAAGACAGGCTGTGCGGAACTATTGATATAGAAAAGGCTTTAAGCGAAGGAGTTAAGGCCTTTGAACCAGGCTTATTAGCAAAAGCTAATAGAGGCTTGTTATACGTAGACGAAGTTAATCTACTCGACGATCATTTAGTTGATGTTCTTTTAGATTCCGCCGCATCTGGATGGAATACAGTTGAGAGAGAGGGAGTTTCAGTTAGACATCCTGCAAGATTTGTTTTGATTGGCTCTGGCAATCCAGAAGAAGGAGAACTTAGGCCTCAGTTATTAGATAGGTTTGGTATGAGCGTTGAGGTTAAGACAGTAAGAGATGCAGAATTAAGGGTTAAAGTTGTTGATCAGCGAACTTCATTTGATGATAATCCCGATGAATTCTCAATAAGTGTTGAGAAACAGCAAGATGACCTTCAGCAAAAAGTTATCAAAGCTCAAGAGATATTAAATTCAGTTCAATTGGATGATGATCTTAGATTAAATATATCTGCTATATGTGGCGAACTTGATGTTGATGGATTAAGAGGGGATATTGTAACTAATCGATCTGCAAGGGCAATTGCTGCATTTGAGGGAAGAACTGAAGTGCAAGAAGAAGATATCGCTAGAGTAATTACATGTTCTTTAAGGCATCGATTAAGAAAAGATCCCTTAGAGCAAGTCGATTCAGGAGAAAGAGTCATTCAAGCATTCTGTAAAGTCTTTGATTTGAATGAAAAAGAAGATCTTTCCAAATTTCTATTATCATCACAAGAATAATAAAGTGAGGATTATTGGAATTGATCCTGGATTAGGAAGAGTTGGATATGGAATTATTGAGATTCAAAATGAAAAGAAGATATTTCTTGATTGTGGGGTAATTGAAACTAATAAAAATAAAGAGGAGGGAGATAGACTGTATGAAATTTTTAATGATCTCAATACATTGATTGATAAGTGGAAACCTGATATTGCTGCTGTAGAGAAATTTTTCTTTTATAGATCTAGCACTACCATTAGCGTTGTTCAGGCTCGGGGAGTTATTATGATGGTATTTGCTTCCAAAAGCATTAAAGTTAGTGAGTACGCTCCTTCTCAAGTCAAGCTTACTATCGCAGGCTCTGGCAAAGCATCAAAGAAGGAAGTTATTGAAGCAGTAATGTACAACCTAAATTTAACTCGTGCACCAAAACCTGATGACTCGGCAGACGCACTAGCCATAGCCCTTACAAAATTAAATGAAGAAGGATTTAATTAAATATAAATTATGATTATCTCAGAAAAAAAGAATTTCGAAAGGAAATTTTTTAGAAATTTGAGAAATAAAAAATCAGCTAATGATATGAGAAAAGTTGAAATCAATGTTAAAACATATGTTGATTCAATTTTTAGACAAGATTTAAAAAAAAAGTATATAGGAATTTATTGGCCTCTTGAAAATGAAGTTGATTTAAGAAGTCTTGGTCATGAATATCTATTAGCCTTGCCGAGATGTGAAGAAAACAAAAATCTCTTATTTTGTGCCTGGGATAAGAAACAATTATCTAAAGATATACATGGGATACAAGCTCCTCATTCTTCAAATAAATTAAGTTATGAAAAAATTAGTATGATGTTTATTCCGTGCCTATCCGTAGATAAAAACTTAATAAGATTAGGATACGGTGGAGGATATTTTGATAAATTAAGGGAAGATGAAAATTGGAGATCTATTCCATGTATTGGTATCTTAACCTCTAATTGTGTAAGCGATAAATTTTTGACTAGAGCTGATTGGGATATCCCTCTATCAGGTTTTATTACAGAAAAAGAAATATTAGTATAGTGTGTATCTAATTTAGTTATTTAATAGTTTTATAACAATGGAAAAGAAAGAAATTTATACTGAATTACATAAATTAGTTGAGAAACTGAAAAACGCAGAAGATCCCAAAAGAAAATATGAGTTTATTTTATGGTTAGGTAAAAAATTGAAAGTTCCAAATAATAGCATCTTAATTCCCGAAAATAAAGTTCAAGGATGTGTTTCTGAAGTCTTTGTTAAAGCAAGTTTTCAAGAAGGTAAACTTTATTGGGAAGGCTATTCTGATGCTTTGATAACAAAGGGGTTACTTGCATTCCTTATTAATGGACTGAATGAATTAACGCCAAAACAAGTCGTTAATATAAACAATAAATTTATAGAAGATACTGGTCTAAAAGCAAGTCTAACCCCATCAAGATCAAATGGTTTTTTAAATATTCTCTTAAAAATGCAGTCTCAGGCAAATGATTTTTTGTCGAAATAATATTATAAAATTGAAATTACAATAAAAGATAACTAATGCAAAAATGTAAAATTGGAATTATTGGTTTTGGAACTGTAGGAAAAGGTATTTATAAAATTCTAAAATCGAAAAATGACCTACATCCAATTTTAAAAGATATAGAAATTGTAGGAATAGCTGTTAAAAATATCAACAAAAAAAGGGATATTAAATTAGAGAATAATCTATTAATAAGTGATCCTTATGAACTAATTAAAGATCCAAATGTTGACGTGATTGTAGAAGTAATGGGAGGTACAGATATAGCTAGGGATATTATTCTGAAATCTTTAAAGGCTCGAAAATCAGTAGTTACAGCTAATAAAGCGGTAATTGCAAGATATGGTAATGAAATATATTCCACAGCTGCTAAGAATGGAGTCTATGTTTTAACAGAAGCAGCAGTATGTGGAGGGATTCCAATAATTGAACCTTTAAAAAGATCTCTTAAAAGTAATCAAATAAATAAAATGGTTGGGATAATAAACGGTACAACAAATTTTATACTTACAAAAATGTCAAATGAAAAAGCTGATTATAAGGCAACATTAAAATTAGCTCAGAAACTTGGTTTCGCAGAATTTGATCCAACTGCTGATGTTGAAGGACACGATGCAGCTGATAAGATTTCAATTCTTTCTGAACTCGCATTTGGAGGTAAAATTAATAGAGTTTCAATTAGTACAGAAGGTATAAATCAAATAGATATTAAAGATATTGAATATGCAAATAAACTAGGTTTTGAAATTAAACTTTTAGCCTTTTCTGAAAGAAATGCTATAAACATTAATGATTCTCTTTCCCTAAATATTTGGGTAGGTCCTTCTTTAATCCCTAAATCTCATCCTTTGGCAACGGTTGATGGTGTGAATAATGCCATCCTTATAGATGCTGATCCTCTAGGGGAAATAATGTTGTACGGACCAGGAGCGGGAAGTGGACCAACCGCTGCTTCTGTTGTTTCTGATATTTTAAATCTTCAGTCTTCATTAACAAAGGATACGAAATCCATTGATCCATTATTATCTTTTAATTTTTGGAGAGAATGTCATATCATTAATTCTAATCAAATATCAAAAAAGAATTATCTCAGAATTATTTGTTTAGATAGTCCAGGAGTGATTGGTAAGATTGGAGATATCTTTGGTAAGAATGATGTATCAATTGAATCAATTGTCCAATTAGATGCAAGTGAAAATAAAGCAGAAATAGTTGTTATCACACACGAAGTCTCAAATGGTAAATTTGAAAAATCAAAGAAGGAAATAAATGCTCTTTCTGAAGTTGAATTAATTGCTAGCCAATTAAGTTGTATTTGAAAAAAACATTTGCATATTTCTCTTTAGCTTGTTAAACCAAAGAGAGGAAATGTATTTATGTAATGAGTTTTTCAAAATTAGTAGAAATTAAAAATAATTTTAAATTTAATCCTAATAACAGTTGTAAAAACCTCTATAAAGGAGCGTGTGTAAAAATTAAAAATAGTCAAAAGACATTTCAGGTTGTAGGAATTAATCCAGAGAGTAAAGTTTGTTGGATAAGAGAGTGGCCATTCGCTTTGGAAGTTAATAAGACATTCTCCTTGGAAATTAATCAAATTACACTACAAACCTATTGCTCTGATACTTTTAATGAAAAGTAAATTTCTGAAAAATCAAATGTTATGCACAATAATTTTTTAATAGCTTTATTCGTTTTTTTAATTTCTTTATCACAATATTCTTGCGTTTCTAATAATAAATCCAAAAGAATTATAGTTGCAAGTTCAGGTAAAATTGAATCCTTAGATCCTGCTAGGGCAAGTACTCTTAAATCACTACAATTATTAAGTTCACTTGGTGATACTTTATATGAATTAAATTCTGAAGGAGAATTGATTCCTGAATTAGCATCAGGAATGCCAATTTTTTCAAAAGATAAATTACAAATAATAATCAATCTAAAAGAAAATGTTCTTTTTCATGATGGAACTTTATTTAATTCAAATGCTATAAAGTTTTCTTTTGATAGATTTAAAAGAATCGGAACAATGAATTATATCTTGGGCAATAAAATAAAATCTATAGAAACTCCAAGTGAATATAAGGTAATCATTAATCTAAATAAACCATCAAGCTCTGTTAATGGTTTACTTACATCTATAAATTTGACACCTGTTTCACCTACTTATTATAAAGATTATTCTGATAAATTTTTAAATGATAAATTTGTTGGTACAGGTAAATATATATTGAAGAGATTTTCAAATGAAATTCAAATAATTGATCCAAATTTAAATTATTGGAGTGATGAACCTAATAATGAAGGTATTAGTTTTATTGGATATTCCAACTCTTCTTCTCTTTTCGGAGCTCTAAAAAGTAAACAAATTGATGTTCTTTTATCAAATTCAATCGATGATATTCAAAGAAATAATTTAAATTTATTAAGCATTAACAAAGAAATTAAAGAAGGAAAGAGTCCTGCTACAGAAATAAGTTTTATTAGTCTAAGAACAAATTCTTATCCCTTAAATAATCTTAATGTAAGGTTGGCTATAGCTAAAAGTCTTAATAGGGACTTTATTAGCGAAAAGGTTAGTTATGGATTAAGGCAACCCTCAAGATCACTTGTTCCACCAATTTATAAAAAAAATAAGAATGAATTATGGCCAAAATATGATCCCATAGAAGCAAAAGTGTTACTAAAAAATGAAGGTTATTGTAACGGTAATGTTTTAGATTTTCCTCTTACTTATAGATCTAACGTACCTGCTGATAAACTAATTGCTCTTTCTTGGCAAGAACAAATAAAAAATATTTTGAATGAATGTATTAATATTAGACTCAACGGAGTAGAGTCTACAACTATTTATAAGAATCTAAATTTAGGTATATATACAGCGGTTATTCTTGATTGGACTGGTGCTTATTCTGACCCCGAGGCATATTTAACACCCCTTCTAAGTTGCAGTGAAATAGATGGTAAAAACTGTAAAAAAGGAGAATCAGTTTACAGCGGAAGTTTTTGGGGATCGAATACAGTAGAAGATTTATTTCTTGATAGCGAAAATTTAAACGGTAAAGAAAGATTAGCGAAATTAATTGAAATAGAGAAAATAGCTTCAGAATCAATACCCTATATTCCAATATGGATTTCATCTCAAAAAGCTTGGTCGCAAAATGAAATTTCAAAACCTATTTTTAATGGTGCAGGAATTATTTTAATGAGTGATCTCAAATTCATTAATGAGTAGAGATCTTAATAAACTTTTAAATTATTCTTTATTAAAGATTTCTTTAATACCTTTAATGTTATGGATTATATCTACATTAGTTTTTATTTTGTTGAGAGTTGCGCCAGGAGACCCAGTTGACGCAATTTTAGGATCTGGAGCTAATGAAGCTTCAAGAGAAATTCTTAGATATAAATTAGGGTTAAATGAATCTCTTCTTAGTCAATATCTTTCTTACATTAATAATATTTTGCATTTAAATTTTGGAGAATCTTTAAGTACTCAAGAACCGGTTCTTGATATTATTCTTAAATCATTACCAGCGAGCGTAGAACTAGGTATTTTTTCAATATTCTTTGCAATCTTTATAGGCTTTCCGCTTGGTTTTTTTGGTTTAAAAAATAAAGGAAAAAAAGGAGACTACATAGCTAGAGTAATAGGAATTTCTTCATATGCAATTCCACCTTTCTGGGGGGCGATTTTAGCTCAATTAATATTTTCGGTATATTTAAGAATTTTTCCAATTGGTGGGAGGTTCCCAATCATTTATAGCCAACCTAAAATTACAGGCTTTCTAGTTCTAGATAGTCTTCTAAATAATAATCTTATCTATTTAAGAGAAAGCTTATATCATCTTGCGCTTCCTTCAATAACTCTTGGTTTTCTTTTGAGCGGAATTTTTAGTAGATCTTTAAGAATAAATTTAGACAAGACACTAAAAAGTGATTATGTAAATTCAGCTTTATGCAGAGGAATTTCAAGAAGGAAAATTATCTTAAATCACTCTTTACCAAATGCACTCTTGCCTATTGTTACGATTTCAGGCTTAACAATAGCTTCTTTAGCAGGAGGAGCACTTCTTTTTGAAGTTACTTTTTCATGGCCAGGTATAGCTTTAAGGTTACATGAAGCTATTTCCCAACGGGATTATACTGTTGTTCAAGGAATTGTAATTATCACCTCTCTACTAATAGTCTCATTAAATCTTTTTGTGGATATTTTAATTGCTATATTAGATCCTCGAATTGAATACTAATTTTTGATTATTGCTTTTAAAGTCTCTCTATCTAAAAGATGAAAATCAAGATTGCTTTCAGTTTGATTTTTTATAACTTTAATGCTTTCATTATTGTTTATATTTTCTAAAAACTCTACGATAACTTTTAAAGATAAATTTTGAAAATAGTAAGGATTTGATCCAATAAAAGATTTATTAATTTTAAAAATATCATTATTTTCGATATTTTCTGAATACTTATCATTGATTCTTATTGGTGAAAAATGACTTGATCCCTCAATAATCAAGAATCTATTTAAGGGATTATTAGTCGTAGATAAAAACACTTTGAATTGCTCACTTAATAAGGGAGTTATAAGATCATAAGTCCCTCCAATTAAAAGTACTGGAATCTCAATCCCAGAATTTTTTTCATTTGGCCAGATTAAGCTTCCAAATGAATTAAATCCTATGATTCCATTTGCTTTCTTTGAATTGATTATTTCGGGTAATGGAATTTCGTTTAATTGACATTGGAGTAATTTTGATAAATTTGTTATTGCAAAATCTTTTAAAGCTAAATCACATCTTTTTTCAAAGTCATCTTTAGGTAAATCACCTTCATACAAAAAAGCTATTAAAGCTCCTAATGAATGTCCCATTAAAATATATGAATCATTGGCTAATCCTAATTTCCCATTATTATGCGCTTTTATTACTGCATCTAAATCTTTGATACGGTATAAGAAAAAGTCAGCACTAGTTGGAATTGAATTAGTACCCTTGAAGACTTCTAAAAAAGCCTCTGAATTACTTCCTTCATGGTCTATAAATAATACGGGCCAACCTCTCTTACTTAATTCAATGCTAATCCATCTGAAATTATCAATATTTCCTCCAAGTCCTGGCATAAATATAATTAGTTCTTTATTTGATTTGGTTTTCTTATTTTTCCATAATTCGATTTTTAAAGGCTCACCTCTATGAGGCGAATAAATTTTCTTATTAATTTTTATAAGATCTGAATCCCCTTTATATATTTTTTTCTTGGAAAAAGAGTTATTGGTTTTTTCTAATGATTTTAATTTTAGGTTTAGACTTTGTTGCTTTTCTAGTTCCTTTTTCCATGAAGAAATTATTAAAATTAAATTATCAATATCTAATGAAATTTCTTCTGAAGGTAAAGCCTTTAGGATGTCCAAAGTCGAAACTTCATTTTTGACTTCCAACAAATTTTCTATTGTATTAAAAACCTTTATACCATCTTTGTCATTGGGAACCAAAATAGTATTACTTAATTCTGAAAGAATCTTGTTACCTACCCAACTTCTTAATACTTGCCTGTTTAAACTTTCTTCTTTAAAAACTGGGAATTTTAAAAATCTTGATATCTCAAATACTTTTAAAAAATCATTTTGCTTAAACCAGTCTATTAATTCTGTAGAATCATTCTTATAATTCTCTAAGTTTAATAATTGATCTATAGTTAAAGGGATTGACATCTCTTCGAACTTGATATTTATCTTTTCAGCCGCCATTGCATCTTTTGCTGAACAAAAACTAAAGAAACTTAAAAAAAGTATAAAAATGAATTTCAATTGTGGTTATTCCGAATAAATTACTTACAGGTAAACTTTGGTGGAGTCAATTTCCCTTTCATTTAAGGTTAATAACTAAAATAAGATTCTTTGCTTCATTTGGAGCAGGAGGAGTAATTTATTTAACATCCCTTATTTTTAATAATATTGGATTGTCAGCAACAGAAATTGGTCTAGGTTTCACGATATCAGCGATCATAGGTACTTTAACAAGAATCGTTACTGGAAATTACCTAAATAAAACAGGCAAAATTCAAAATCCTTTAGTTATCTCTTCATTCATAAGTATTGCTGCAGGATTTTGTTTAATTATTTCAAAAGATATTTACTTTTACATCCTTGGTCAAGCTTTTATTGGAGCAGCCGCGGGGATATATTGGCCTACTGCAGAATTTGTAGTCCCATATTTTTGTCAACCTATTGATACAAGAAAAGCTTATGCCCTCGTTAGAACTTCTGAGGCTTTAGGGATATTTTTAGGAGTGTTTATTGGTGGATTTATGAATAATTTTATTTATCTCAAATCGATTTTTTTTAATGATATATTTTGTATGCTTTCAATTATTTTTTTGATTTTAAGAAATAAAAAGTCTATAAAAAAAACTTTAGAGAACTCTCAAAAAAAGGCTTTAGATGAAGTTGAAATTTATCAAAAGAGATGGAATAAAAATACAACCATAATAGTTTTATCTGTGATATTGATAACTACATCTCTTGCTTTAATTCAGGTGACATTACCACTTGATCTTGTTAAGGGTGGAGTTATTAGAGATGTCTTAAATGAACAAGTTATTAGTTTTATAATTTCTTTTCAGTTAATTTTATTATTAATTTTACAATGGCCAATTGGTTCATGGATATCAAAAAAAGGAAAATTATTTGGATTGAAATTTAGCTTAATCAACTTTTCTTTCGCCTCACTTTTGTTATTTATTTCTAGTTATTTAAATATTGCAGCTTTTTATTTCGTGTTTTTTGCAATCGTCTTAATAAGTTTAGGCACATCTTCCTTCCTGCCAACATCTACAGATGTTGTTTTCAGTATTGCCCCTACAAATAAAAAAGGTTATGCACTAGCACTGTTATCACAATGTTTTGCAATGGGATATTTTTTCGGACCATTTATTTCTGGGCGGGTACTAGATCTTTTTGGGTATGCATCGATTATGTGGGTAGCTATTTCATCTTTTTGTTTTTTAATGTTTGCGATGATATTTAAGAAATCATTTTAAAAGTTTTATATAAATAATATTTATTTTTTCTCTATTTCAATTATTCTTCTTTCTCTAAGAAATAAGAAAAAAGGAGCAGAGAAAGCGAATGCTATTAAAAAGGTTCCAATATAAACAACCCACATATTTTTTATATTCAATTTTTTAGATTCATTTACTATCCAAATAAAAACTGCAGTAGCACCCACCAATAAATCTCTTGAAATGGATTGAGCTGCTGGATTAGCATTTGCTAATGAAATAAAATTTTTAATGTCAAAACTATTTCCATATTCAATAGCAAAATCAAAATTTGCCATCATTGGAAGGATTGCTCCAAGGAATGATAGAAAAAGGTAAAGATAAGATAGTTTTTGTTTATTATCTTTTAGTATGTTTAGTGAATTCATATGCAAATGATATATACCCTAATAATAGTATTAATAAACTTATGATTGAAGAAGAAAATTATAATTTTCAGGATTATAAATTTATAAAAGGAAACCTAAAGTTTGCTGTTATTGGACATATTGAGTGGATAAATTTTATTGAAGTAGATCAATTACCTAAACCAGGTTTAATCTCTCATTCTAAAAAATCTTTAGAATATCCTGCCGGAGGAGGATCAGTGATAGCAAAAAGACTACGGGAATTAACTAATAGCGAAGTCCATTTCTTTACAGCTTTAGGTAATGATTTTTATGGCAAGCAATGTTTAAATATTCTTGAAAATATGGGTATTAAATTACATGTAGCATGGCGAGATAAACCAACAAGAAAAGGTTTCAGTGTAATTGATTCTGATGGCGAAAGATCTATCACTATTATTGGAGATAGATTGTCCCCTAATCATAATGATGATTTAGATTGGGCTGCCCTTAATGATATGGATGGAGTATTTATTACAGCAGGTGATAAAGAATTATTTAAAAAATCGAGGATAGCTAAAACATTATGTACCACACCCAGAGTAGGATTAAACATAATTAACAAATCCGGGATATTTTTAGATGGATTAATTGGAAGTAATCTTGATCCCGGAGAAGTGTTTTCTTTAAATGAATTAAAATTAAACCCAAAATATGTTATCAAAACAGAAGGTGAGAATGGCGGGATAGTATTCCCAGGAGGTAGATATAAAGCTATTAAAAATAAAAAAAATAAAATTGATTCATATGGATGCGGAGATTCTTTCGCGGCAGGAATTCTTTATGGACTTTCCTCAGATTGGAATATAGAAGAAAGTTTAAATCTTGCTAAAATAATGGGTAGAAATTGCAGTGAACATTTTGGACCATATAAAAATGTTAACAACTATAGTTAGGTGAATTTTTAATGAATAATTTGTTAAATACAAAAAGAAGTTATCTTGTTGATTCAATTATGATTTTCTTCTTATTAATCTCTTTTTTGGTTTTTGAATCTCTAAAAACTTTATCTGGGATTTTTACCTATGGTATTTTTAAAAAGGAAATATTAACCACTAAAAGTAATTTAGGATTTGATTTCAAAATTAAAATTAGATGAATATATATTTAATTGGCTTTGCTTGTGCTTTAGTTTTTATATTACTAATTAAAAAAATTACTAATATAAAAAAAAATAAGAATAATAAGTTATCTAAATTTAAAAAGAAACTTCTTAGTAAAGAGTCAAATATTGAAAAAATCTTTTCACGAGACGATGAAAAAACATTTTCAGATCCGGATATTAATATCTATATAGGACTTTATGATAATGAAGATATTACAAATAGAAAATCTAATATTCATAGAGCAAGACTCTCAAAATTTAAGAAGTCAAAATTAAATGGAGAAACTATATTTATAGATTCAGATCAAAAGATCTATAAATATATTAATGGAAAGAAAATATATCTAATATAAAACTACTTAATTACATTCAAGACTATCTCTAGTAGAAACTCCTGTAGTTGGATTAACTCCTTCAGCAATTTTGCAAAGATTTCTCTGGTCTTCACTATCCAGAATCGCGTAAGAAAAATCTGCTCCTTCTATTTGAGCACCAGCAAAACTACTTCCAGAAGCTATCATGTTTATCAAAATGGAATTCCTTAAATCTGTTTTTTGGAAATTCACTCTATCTGCGAGAGTATCAGTTAAATCTATTCCATTAAGATTAGAACCTTTTAAGTCAGATAAAGTTAATGTTGTTCCATGTAGATCGACTTCACTAAAGTCAGCATCTCTTGCTACTGCTCCTGCTATTGAGGATAAATGAAGATCCTCTCCATGAAAATCAAAACCAGTAATATTAGATCTTACGTAACTAGGAACCTCATCTCCCTCTCCTTTAGTCGCTACATTTGCACCTGCAAAAACAGGAGAGGTAAAAATCAGAAAAGAAAAAGTCAGACATAAAAAGTATTTCAAAAAGCTTAATCGATTCATATTGAAATTTTACAGTGCCTCTATCTTATCTCAATAAGATAATGATTTAAATTGTTTTTAAAATTTGAATAAAGTTTTTAAAGTTACTTAACACTATAAATTTTAAATTTAGGTTGTAAATTTGTTATGCAATCGTGAAGTTTTTTATCATCTTTGCTATTGGTAACTTTGAATTCAGATTCAACACTTCCTTCCTTATCTCTTATAGCTTGATTTAAAACAACAGAACCATTTTCATCAGAAACAGATCTATGAAAAGTTCCTCTAGGGATTTTTAAGATTAATCCACATGACTCTAATCTTACTTTGTAGAAAGGATACTCCCAGCCTAAGTTTACGAGATAAAAAGTTCTTCCTCCTGAAATAGCTAAAAGGTTATCCTCTTGTTTGTGATGAATATAAAACTGCCAATTGCCTAATTCTTTATCATTAGGTGGACTCACAGCTGGCCCATTATGAATTACTAAGTCTCTAAAATTTGAGTTATTAATACTAATATCGAAAAATCTGACATCTTCCGTATCACGAAATTTTTCGTAACTTTTCAATTCAAACATTTCAGATTTGTTTGGCTTGGCAAGTTCGATTTTTAAAGTTGAGTTCAATTTATTTGAAATATTAATTAAATGAAAACAGATATATTTTGAAGATAACGTATCAGTTAACACCATTTAGGGAACACCTCTATCAAATTAATAATTAAGATTATTTTTTAAATATCCTTCAAAATCATTTTAAAGATTAAAAGGCTTAATTAATTACAAATTTCTAAAGGCTTTATTTCCCAGGTTAAATTATTCTTAAGGTTTGTTTTGCCTCTAAAGTTTCCAGTAATCACTGCCGTTAGGTTGGATTTTGAAGAAGATACTAATGTTAAATACCTTTCGTCTATTAATCCTTTACCGCTTGGATCAAAACCTCTCCACCCTGCTCCTGGGATATATAATTCAGCCCATGCATGTAATTCAAATTCTTTTGGTAGAGGATCTTCAAAATGATAACCACTAACAAATCTGCTTGGAATTCCGACTGATCTGCATGACTCAACCATTAACATTGCTAAGTCTCTGCATGAACCAACCCTTTCTCTGAGAGTCCTGCTTGCTGGCCATGCTGGGCCAGTATGTCTTTTCGTATACTTAACTCGATCCTGAATAATTTCTATAAGTTGAAATGTAAAAGATAAGGCATTATTGCTACTTCCTGCTAATGACTCTTGCGCTAATTCAACAGCAGAAGGATCATGCTGCCCATTTGGCATCCATCCTTCCAAAGCACCCTGAAGATCTCTATTAATGATACTTCTACAAAAGGGTAATGTAAGGTCCCTTTCTTTTACACCATCAAGAATGCAAGGATGTTTAAGTGTCTCAACCTCGCTTATTGCTTTGATAGATAATGAATCGGTATATCCCTCAAAGGTAATTCTGTTAATCTCTTCACCACTGGCGGCAAGTAAAGGATAAAGAATTTTAGGATTTGGAGAAATATTTAAATTAAAGTTTATTAGCCTTTGAAATCCATGCGATCTTGGCTTGATACATAATCGATGTTCCCCCAATTGAACTGATTCTTCATAGGAATATTCAAGGTTATGGATATATTTAATTTTCATTGATCAAATTCTTTATTTATAAAATATTTATCTTCTATGAGATTATGGAGTTTGTTTAAATCAATTTGTAAGGAATCAATAGCCTCATGTAGTCCGTCATTAATTATATCTTCAATTCTGATATAACTCCACTTTGCTTTAAGTAAACCCCTCATGCACTCAAGTTTTGAGGGATTATCTGAACTTGGAGAGGTATTAATCATTTTTAGAGTATTACTTATACCATCCAAACAGTATCTAACAGATCTTGGGAAATTATTATCTAGTAAGAGAAATCGTGCTACTGAATTCGGCTGGATAGAATTTTGCTCTGCTTTCCTGAACATTTGATAAGCACCTGCCGAACGAAGAAGAGCTATCCACTGCAACTCATCCAGGACTCCTCCGAGCTCATCTAAGCTTGGAAGTAATAAGTAATATTTTACATCTAAGATCCTAGATGTCTTATCAGCTCTCTCTATTAATCTACCTAAAATACTAAATTGACATGCAAGATCTTTGCTAAGAGTGGCGTCTGTAATGCCATAAAACAACTGACATCCTCTTCTTATTTCGCTTAATTGCTCCTGCCTTGGAAGGTCCCATATAGATTCCCCTTCTTGTAAATTCCAATATAAGATATTTATTTGTTCCCACATTTCAGATGTCATTACATCCCTTATTTGCCTAGCGTTTTCTCTAGCCAATTGGATACAAGAGATTATGCTGTTGGGATTTATTCGATCCCTAATTAAAAAATTAATAACATCATCCTGTTTTTTCTCAGGAAATCTAGAATCAAATGTTTCTCTATCACTTGAAGCATCAATAAGAGGCAGCCATGGTTCAGCACTGCCTGGTGGACAATCTAAAGACATTGCTTCACTAACCTCTACGAAACGAGATATATTTTCCGCACGTTCTAAATAACGATTAATCCAATAAAGAGATTCAGCTACCCGACTTAAAAGCATTCTAATTTCCTACAACCCATGTATCTTTGCAACCCCCTCCTTGAGAAGAATTGACTACTAATGAACCTTTTTTTAAAGCAACTCTAGTTAGACCTCCTGGACTTACCCATGAATCCTTTCCCCTTAAAATGTAAGGTCTTAAATCAACGTGACATGGATAAAGTTCACCATTGCATAATGAGGGAACTGTAGAAAGTTCTAGAGTAGGTTGAGCTATAAAATTTCTAGGATTTTTTTTGATTTTATCTGAGAATTCATTTATCTCAGTTGTAGTTGATTGAGGACCAATTAACATTCCATAACCACCAGCTTCAGAGACTGATTTGACAACAAGTTTTGGAAGGTTCTTTAAGACATATTCTCTATCCTTTTCGTAATAACAAATATAGGTTTCAACATTTTTTATTATTGGTTCTTCATCAAGAAAATATTTGATCATTTTAGGGACAAAAGAATAAATCATTTTGTCATCTGCTATTCCTGTCCCGGGGACATTCGCAACAGCAACATGACCTGCCTTCATGACATCTAGTAAACCACTAACGCCTAAATATGAATCTTTTCTAAAATTTATAGGATCTAAAAAATCATCATCAATCCTTCTATAAATTACATCTACTCTTTTTAATCCAGAAGTAGTCTTTAAGTAAACATATTCATCATTACAAATTAAATCATGACCTTGAACTAATTGGATACCCATTTCTTGAGCTAAATAACTATGTTCAAAATATGCACTATTAAAAATCCCAGGTGTTAATAAAACTATTTTTGGTGTATCAGTCCAAATAGCTAGTTCTTGGAGAGTCTTTAATAAAAATGATGGGTATTCATCAATAGGTTTAACTATCCTGCCTGAGAAAAGATTAGGGAAGATATTCTTCATCACTAATCTATTCTCTAAAAAATAAGCCACACCAGAAGGACATCTTAAGTTGTCTTCTAAAACATGCCAAGTACCTTGACCATCTCTTATTAAATCAAGTCCTGATATTTGACACCATTTGTTTAATGGAGGCTTAAAACCCAACATTTGAGGCCTCCATCCATCTGAACTCTCAATTAGTTCCCTTGGAATTATTCCATCATTAATTATATTTTGAGAATTATATATATCATCTAAGAAAAGATCTATTGCCTCAAGTCTCTGCTTTAAGCCTTCTTCCAAGGTTATCCAGTCGTGCTTACTTATTATTCTTGGTAAAGGGTCAAAAGGTAATATTCTTTCTGTACCTTTTACGCCTGTGTCGTTTAACCTAAAAGTTGCTCCATGTCTTAGTAATAACTTCTTGGCCGCCGAATGATTTCTGTTTAGTTCTTCTAAACCCATGTTATCTAAGGAAGATAATAAGGGGGTTAAAATTTCTCTGGCAGAATTTAAATTATCTTTAAAGTATTCATCATAATTATTTTTAGGACGATAATTTGAAAACATATATCTCTTCATTTGTTAACTTTTTACTTTAGCTTGGGACGATATTTAGTATTTAAAACTACAAAAAGAAATATCCATAAACTAAATCTATTTCAATATTTTATGCATTGAACTATATTTCTTAAAAATGTAAAAAATATGAATTCTGGCAATTGGCAATTTGTTTTTTTTAGATATTTTGCGAGTTTACTTTTTATTCTCTCTCATAGTTTACTTGTTTTAGATCATCTACCTACTGGAGCTGCACTTCATGGTTTGGGAGAAGTTTTTATAGCTCCTTGGGCTTTTAGGGAGAGGGCCTGGGATTTAGTTGCTATTGCAATTTTATTTTTCTTTTTTGATATTTGGGGATTGATTAACACTCCTTGGAATTAGTTGATAATATCAATCCAGGCTTGGTAAATAATTTACTAAAAATGAAATCCAAAATAAAACAAACTTTTAAATTAATCTTAATTATCTTTTTAACAAATACTCACTTTTTACAAGCTCACGATTCATTTAATGGAGGATGTAAAAAGCATTGTAAAGAATATGTTAAACCATTAATTATGAATAAAGAGTTAAATAATTCTGGTTATAAAAATCAAATTGAAGATGATGATTCTTGTTTAAGTAAATCACTTTGTAGGGGTTGATAAAATTTTGTTTTTGAATTTTTCTCGATAAAATTTGTACTTGCATTGTAGTTTCTACTAGGAGGATTTATTTGGTTTTTAATTAAAATAATAAACGTGTAAATTAATGGAAGTACTAGCGATAAGGAGGCAATAATAGCAGTTATTTGATTAATTTTAATCAATGGTTTTTTTACTAAAGGGTCACCACATAAACCACATATTAATTCTCCAGATGTTGATTTTTTTTGAAATTGATATTTGGGATTACAGTATGGACAATAGTAATTATTCATGGATTAAAACAAAATTATTTTTCTTATTATTAGAAATATAAAAAATTTATTTTGTAATAAGACTTCTAGCCAAAGTAAGATTTTTGAAGTATAAGATTTATACCAATGGTTCAATTTAGTCCCCTTCACTATGAATAAAAATGGTGTGATCTCTGATCATCTACATCTGCTATAAGATCATGTTTCTTTAATTTTTTAAGAACATTTTTGTATTCGATTTCATTAACAGTTCTAGCTAATAAATCAGAAAAAAATCTAAGTTTTTTTGACATTATTTTATATCTATCCAAATAAAGTTTCTTATTACAATAGATAGCTAAAAAAATATAATAATGCCAAAGTTTGTTTTTTTAGCCCAAATAAAAAAGAGAGCTTTTAAAAGCTCTCCTTTTATTCTCTTACTTATTTTATCTATCAAAATTAACAACTAGCCTAAATCATTGATCCTTGTTGTTAATTATTTTTCAGCTAAAAATAACCTTAATAAACTAATAGTTTTTAACTGGGGCAAAGACTCTAGAATTGAACTTTTTCTTGTAGGGCACCTAAACGATGCGAAAGAAGTAAGTTCAGACATTAATAAAAAATAATTGGAGCAGTTAATTAAATTAGTTCGGAATTATTCCGAAATTGCAGGCAGGCTATCGATCATTTTGAAAGACCTCCTAAAACTCAACAATCACAAATTAATTAAAAACTTTTAAAAAAACAATCCGTTTTTATACGCATTGATTTTTAATCCATAATGTCCGATAGTAATAATAAATTTGTTTATTTTAAGTTTTAAATTTTATATATTTCTTGTTTAGTATTTTAGTAAGTTTTGCTTATTTCTTTTCTTATCTCTCTCGTTTATGTTAACCCTAAATGAATTGAGGAAATCTATTTATGACTAATTCAAAAATTCAAAATAATCACAATAATGATATTAATAATAATAAAAATAATCCCGTAGATGAATATTTACAATGTCTCTCATATTGCGATATTCATCCAAAAGGTATTGATAATGATTGCGAAGTGATTTGTATTGAGAGACATTTGAAAACTAATTATTGGTAAATATATAAGCTAGAAATTACTTGAACCCTTTTGAAGAGGAACTTGTTCGGACTTTAAAATTCCAAACGGTTACAACACCCTTAGCATTAATTGCTGCTAAAGCGCAGTCATCGGGTCTCCAAGCAATATCTCCAACTAAATCTCCAGCAAAAGCAGCTCCAACAGGATCCCCATTTCCATCGTTTTTAAGAAAACTAGCGACTACTGAACCATCTCTTGAACCTGAAGCTACTAGCAAACCTTTGTTAGAAAAAGCTAGGCTAGAAATTGGTTCAGTATGATGACATAATTCTCCTGGCATCGTTCCTTCTGGGCCATTTCCTGAAAAACTCCATACTGTAATTCTTTCGCTACCACTAGTTGCTAATAGCATGCCACTATCATCGAAGGAAAGGTGAGAAGGCTTTCCAGGATAACCTGTCATTTCAGCATCAAGTCCAGTTGATCTACGCCAGAAATGTACCGAATTATCTTGACTCCCACAGGCGACAATATCTCCATCAGGGCTTAACTGCATCGAAACTAGTGAACCTTGCCATTCAAGTTTCTGATTAGTCTTTTTGTTTGCTATATCAAAGAAAGTTACGCGTCCGTAGCATGCAGTTGCTAACTCATTCTTATTCGACCACGATATGGCACTTACTGTACTCGGATGTTCTTCTGAACCCCATTGTTCATTACCATCTTGATTAAATACATATACTTTTTTGGAAAAAGCTACGGCTAAATATAAACCTCCATTTGACCAACTTAAATGTTCTACCCAACCTTTACCAAGTTTAATGGCTTTAATTTCCTCCCCATTATTGCAATTTAATATTCGAACTATTCCGTCTTGCCCTGAAGTTGCAAAAATCTCTCCATTCGGATGGATAGACATTGCAAGAAGACCTCCGGAATGGGCTTCATCCTTTTTCCAAATAAGCTTTCCTGTATCTCCTTCGAACCCATAAAGCCCTCCAACTACGTCTCCAACGATAAAGAGTTTCCCTTTTAAAGCCCAACCACAAACTATTGCATAATCATCAACTTCAGCAGACCATCCTTCATGAAACATGCCTCTAGGGCTGAAAGGTTCTATATCAGGCACTTATCAAATCCCTCTTGCATTTCTTTTTCATTTAGATTTCTTCCAATAAACACGAGTTGATTTCTTCGTGGTTCATTTCCCCATTCTTTATCTGGTTGGGCAGTAAATAACATATGAACTCCTTGAAATACTATTCTGCGTGGGTTGCCAGAATAACTAATAAAACCTTTTGTTCTGAATATATCAACTCCTTTCTCGGAAAGAAGTCTTCCCATCCAAGTATTCAACTTTTCAGGATCAACATCCCCAAAACGCTCTATTGCAATTGATCCAACTTCATCATCATGTTCATGTTCTGCGACCCAATTTCTTTCAATTTTAAAAGGAATTTCCTTAACATTATTTTGGGAATCTATTTTTAGCACTTTCATATTGAATTCTTCAGCAGTATGTTGTGTGAACAATCCAACTTTTGACGTTTTTACAACATCCAAAATAAAAGATTTAGATCCTTTGTTTTGCAATTTAAGACTTATATGCTCATCATATGGAATAGTATTTCCAGGTTCTAAATTTTTAGCTTTTTCTGCATAAAGTCTTACAGAGGCTTCTGCACCCTCTTTTAATTCTTCTTCACTAAATCCTTGATTAGCAAAAGCTACTAAGGACATTTCAGGATCAGGCCCTTCTTCAAGTTTTAATTCATATTTTCCAGGCTCAAGCTCATAAACTCCTGACCATTCAAAAGGATATTCTGGTTCTAAGAAAGTTGGTCTACGCTTTAAAATTTGGTCAAGATCAAATGCACTCAAATTTAAAACTGTCTCAATAGGAACCTCTGCTTTCTCTGCTCGAATAATACGAGTCATTCGATTCATATCTCTTAATCTTGATTCAAGGTTATCAAGAGCATCATCTGAGACTAAATCAGTTTTATTAAGGACTAAGACATCTGCAAATGCCACTTGTTCAGAACTCTCATCACTACGCCCAAGTTGTTGATCAATATGAGCTGCATCAACTAATGTAACTATTCCATCAAGTGTGAATTCAGAACTAATTTCTTCATCCATAAAAAATGTTTGAGCAACAGGACCAGGGTCAGCTAATCCAGTTGTTTCAACTAAAACGTAGTCAAATTTATCCCTTCTTTTCATTAAATTACCAAGGACTCTAATAAGATCTCCGCGAACAGTACAACAAATGCAACCATTAGACATTTCAAATACTTCTTCATCAGCATTTATTACAAGACCTTGATCTATCCCAACTTCACCGTATTCATTCTCAATAACAGCGATTCTCTTACCATGCTCTTCACTTAATATTCTATTAAGGAGAGTCGTTTTCCCTGATCCTAAAAATCCAGTAAGTATGGTGACAGGTACCTTGTCCTTAATACTCATTGTGCGATGTTTTTAAAATGTAATGCTAACCAAAAATATAATAGTCAAAAATCGAAATGAAAACCGTTTTTATATAAAATTTTTATTGATTAAGTGATCCCCAGTTACTTTCTAAATCAAAACCTGTTGTTTCATCACATGAGCCACCAAGTTCATTGACGATAGTGCATGTGTTATGAACTGCCACAGTGATAGTGTTTCCTTCCATCATTAGTCCATCGACAAAAATTTGATTAGAAGAAAGTGGGATAGAACTTTGCTTGCTTAAATTATTAACTAATTTTGAAGCAGGTTCTTGCTCCTTAAATATTACTTTGACATTTTCTTCCTTTAACTCATTTAAAACTTTTGATATGTTCTGAGGCCTTAGGCTAGATGAATGACCTATGAAATCTAATAAACTTATCGTTTCAAAACCAAATGCATCGCCATAATAATCCATAGCTTTGTGTTTTGAGGCAATTACACGATTTGAAGAAGGGATTGTAGATACTTGTTTAACAATCCATTTGTCAAGATCTTCTAGGGTTTTATCAAAAGTTTTGAATCTTTTAGAGATAGCTTTACGTAGTTTTCTTTCGGGCACATCTTTTTTAAGACTTTTCGATACGACTTTACCCATCTTGATGATGTTATGAGGATCATGCCAGACATGTGGATCTACGCCTCCGTGATCATGATCATCGTGGTCATCATGTTCTTCATGTTTCTTTGCTGAGTGTCCATGATCATCGTGGTCATCATGTTCTTCATGTTTCTTTGCTGAGTGTCCATGATCATCGTGGTCGCTATGATCGTCAATATCAATTGCGCTTACGCCTAAAACAACAGTGCTATTTTTCTTCACCCAATTCCTCATTGTGGGTGTCATTTCTGTCCCTAAAGTAAAAACTTTATCTGCCTTTTTTAATAATCTGGCCTGTTTAGGCGAAATTTTTAAATCATGAACATCTTGTTTTCTGTCTACTAGGCAGGTAACTTCATCCGAAGGGAGTGCTATTGATTTAACGATATCGCAGGTAAGAGGCTCAACTGCTACATAGTTTTTACTTTCAGCAAAGGCAACGTTTGTTGTTATTGAGAATAATGCCGTACTAGCGATAAGTGAATTTCGGATAGATACTTTTTTATGAGATATATAGCTTGAAAAAATTCTCTTAAAAATTGACATAAAAAAATATAGATATTTTAAAATGATAATCATTTTCATTTTTATATGCAAGTTTAGGTATAAAATGTTTTTAAAGTAAATTATTTACCATAATTAAAATATTATGGGGTTGTAAATTCGCACAATAATGTCACTACTCTTAGCTGAAAATTTATCTTATTCATATTCAAAAAATGTAAGCCCCGCTATAAGTAAAGTTTCCGTAACAGTTGAACCAGGTACATTGACTGCTCTAGTAGGACCAAATGGAGCTGGCAAATCTACTCTTTTAAGAATATTGCAGGGACAATGTGTTCCTGATAATGGACAGATAACAATTGACGGGGAGAAGTTAATTAGACAAAGATCTCAGGTGGCACTCATGCCACAAAGAAGCTCAATGAATTGGAAATTTCCAATAACTGTAGAAAAACTAGTTTCATTAGGACAAATAAAATACTCAAAATCAAAAAGTAGTAGTCCTTTTCAAATAAAAGCACTTCTTGCCAACCCTAATGCATGGATTAATAAATGCTGCGAATTAGAGGCCACAATGCAAAGAGTCGGCATCGCAAATATTGCTAACAGAAGGCTTGATTCTTTATCTGGTGGACAACAACAAAGAGCTTTATTAGCCAAAACATTAATGTCTCCAGCAAAAATTTTCCTTCTTGATGAACCTTGTGCAGCTTTAGATCCACCTGCAAAAGAGGATTTTCTAAAAATTGTTCGTCAACTTGCTGATGCTGGTCTTTCTTTAATGGTAAGCAGTCATGATTGGGGTACCTCGTTAAATAGTTATGATCAAGTTATTGTTTTGGATAAAGCTGTATTGGCCTCTGGAAGTCCTGATTCTATAAAAGATAAATTAGAGGATATAAATATCAGCTCAATTGAGGATAATAATTGTTGTGATTAAAAAAATATTTAGTTTTAACTTTGTGCTTGATAGCAGTTCTGGCAAAGTCCAAAATATTCGAGGGTATGAAACAACAATTGGAATTTCTTTGGATTTGTTTTGGGTGTATGAATATCTTTTACAGGGCACCCTTCCATTTTTGATGTCTCACCACATTGAACACAGGTCAAATGATGAATGTCTCTATCTACGGGAGTGTAAAGAACCTCACCTGTTGGGAGATGTCTAGAACGTATTAAACCATGCTTTATCAGAACTTGAAGATTCCTGTAAACAGTTGTCAACCCCATTACTTTTCCGCTTTCAATCAATTGTCTATGCAACTCTTGACCGCTCAGTTCATCATCACATTTATTAAGTTCTTCAAGAAGTTGCTCTTGTCTTTTGGTAATGTCAGGCTTAGTTACCATTGTTTCCGAAATCTTTTTTTTGTACCGTATTTTTGATCATACCGAATCTTTAGATTAATGTCTTTTATTAATAGCAGTTGGTGGTTTGTTCCTTTAATAATTACTATTTTCTCTGGAATCTTATGCCCAGCTATGGGAACAGTATTGATTACTCATAGAAGACTATTACAAGTAAATTTAATTTCTCATTGTGTTTTACCGGGACTAGCTCTAGCTCTAGGTCTAGGTATTCATCCATCAATTGGAGGAGTTATAAGTGGTCTTGTTGGTGCAATTATTGCAGAGAGTTTAACTAATAAGAAAAGTGAAAACTATGAAGCAGTTATGAATACAATTCTTGCTGGTATGCTTGGTTTTGGGGTTTTACTAATTCCACTTCTTGGGATAAGAATTGATTTAGAGGCAGTATTATTTGGGGATTTATTAACCGCAAACCTTGGCGATTTGTTAAGAACAATTATTGCTTTTCTAACATTCATTTTTTTAGTAACGTTAGGATATGAAAAAGTTGTATATGTCGGATTAGATCCAGAGGGCGCCTCAGCTAGTGGAATAAATGTGTCTTTGTTAAACCTAGCTCTAAGTTTCACGACGGCACTAGTTATCGTTAGTTCAATGTCAGCTGTTGGAGTAATTTTAGTAATTGCATTAGTTTCAACACCTACTTTATTAGGACTTGATAAAGCACAAAGTCTTAGGATTGCAATGATGAGATCTTCATTCTTTGGACTTTGTATTTCTCTATTGGGTTTTATTCTTTCAATTGTTTTTAACTTATCTCCTGGTCCTGCAATAAGTGTTATTTGCGTTGCTTCGTTAATAATTCCAAAAATTGGAAATAAATTTTAAAACTTTTTTCAAAGTTTAAATGTCCAATCAGAATTAAGGACCTCCGCTTCTGGATTGTTTCTTAAAGCCACTTCAATAGCATCTTTCTTATTGTTTGCTATCACAACTTCATCAAACTCTTTGCCGTCTTTTTTTAAACTTACTTTGAAGCGCATTGAAATATTAAAAAGTCATTTTCATCTTAAATATTATTAGAAATAAATAAATATTTTATTGCTAATAATGTAATTTATTAATTGAATATTATCTAATTTTTTTGAAGCTTTTCTACTACACTCTCTTTCTCAATTTTTGCGACATCTTGAAGTCCGTTAGCATCAAACCAAGGAGCACTTTCCCAATCAAATCCTTCTCCAAAGGTATTATCTGGTGCAGCGACATACCAATGACACGAAGTATCCGGAACATCTACGGCACACTTTGACCAATCAGCCTCCCATTGAGGAACTTGAACCCACATAACAGAAGCTAGAAAAATAGAAATAATAAAATTCATAATTTTTGGTTAGCAAAATTTAGAGAGATTCTTTTCACAATCTTTTTTTCTTTTCCTCCAATATTCTTCTACTATTTGATAATTATGTTTTGCTTTAAAGTCTTCTTGATTATTTTCTTTATTTATAAAAAATGTGTTTTTTCTTTTCATAAAGTCCTCCAATCATTGAGAAGTTTATAAGACAGATTTTTTATTTTGAAAAGTGGATTTATACTCAAATAATTTCTTTTTAAGCTTAGTTATTTTTTTAAGTATTCAGAGTTTAAGTTTAAACAATAGGGAATTGGTAAACATAATTTAATAAATCTAAAAAACAAAAAATTAAATTATTATTAGCTTTGTTTTAGGAATATATTTATCAGGATTCTCGTCAATGTACCTAAATGAATATTTTACAACTCCTCCAATAATTGAAATAAGGACAATTGTAGTAAAAATGTAAATTACTTTCTTGTATCTTTTTTTCATTTGAAAATATCTTTTACCAATCCAAGTATTCTAGTTTTATTTTTTAATAAGTAAATAAATATAAATAGGGATTAATACCGTGGCTTTTTTAATTCGAATAATTGTAGATTAATTGAATCAGAAACTCCTCACACACATTTTTCTGATAGTAATAAGTACTCGAATAATAGTTTGAGTACTTTTGGTTTTTAGCTTTGTGACAGTTAATATACTTGCCCAATAAGTATTTACTCTCTAAAAAAATTATGTGAAATTTAAACTGTGTGTAGGAGAGGTTTTATTAAATCAGTGGAAACAAGGAAACACTTGATTTATTAGAACCAATTTAGGCCCCTTTAGGGGCCTTTTTTATTTGCTGCAAGGTTATATTGATTTAATAATTTGTTGAAATTTTCAACTCTTTCATTTTTCTCTTTTAAAGGTCTTGAAAAATCAAGTACTGCAGCACAACATAATTGCCAGCAAGATTTTTCTTTAAGTTCTAATTTACTGCATATATCCTTTGGGGCCGCTGTTAATGTATTTATCTCTGAAATATGTTGAATGGTTTCCCATAATTCTGCTTCTAGAAAGTCAAGTTCAGTACTAGACAATAATTCTGTGGCTATATAATCTTTTATTAATTCAGTTAATTCCAAAATATTTAAATTTATTGAAACTTAATTCTAAATCTTA
This sequence comes from Prochlorococcus sp., assembly GCF_965655815.1. Taxonomy (NCBI): domain Bacteria; kingdom Bacillati; phylum Cyanobacteriota; class Cyanophyceae; order Synechococcales; family Prochlorococcaceae; genus Prochlorococcus; species Prochlorococcus sp. The sequence continues at coordinate 92,590 of NZ_CBFHHZ010000003.1, forward strand.
GAAGTTTTAGCTCTTCTATAAGATATAAATTTTACTAAATATTATTCCACCAAATTTTTATTTTTGTTGGTTAGATTAAGAAAAGTTCATGCTTGTTTTAATGAAAATCTTTTTTGTAAGTTTTTTTATATTCATAGGATTTATATTTCCCTCAGCTTCATTTGCTTCTCACATTGAATTGAGTGAGTGTGTTGAAATAGCCCATTGTGTTAGAGAAGAATGGGAAGTCGACTCAATCGAACAACCTTTTAAAGAAGTTAAAGAAATTATCGAGAATACCCCAAGATCAGTAATAGTTGAACTTGACGGAGATTATCTTCATGCTGAAGTAACAAGTAAATGGATGAAATACGTTGACGATTTAGAAGTATCTTTTGTTCCTGAATCTCGTAAATTGCTTGTTAGATCTGAATCTAGAGTCGGTGAAAGTGACCTAGGTGTGAATCAAAAGAGAGTTGATTTATTAAAATCGAAGTTGTTTTAAATTAATTTAAATCCATAGTTTTTCAAAAATATTTATAGATAATAAATTAATATTTTTAATATTAATGATTTTAAAAATGTTCTATTTATCATCTCCTTTAACCAAAGCATTATTATTAACAAGTGTTTTTAAAGGATTTAAATGATAATAAATCTAATTTTATTATTTATTTTTGGAGCTATTGTTTTTTGGTTTTATAAGAACATAAGGAAACGAGGTTTTCTATGGATAGCTAAGGGATTATTGCAAATTGGAATACTAATATTATTTATTGGTAGCTTCTTTAAATTGTTTCTTACTTTACCCTCTAACTTATATATAAAGTTGATATTTTGTCTTACATACATATGGTGCACTGTAGGCATAAATGTTAATTTCATGATTCCTTTACTCGATTTAATTGATAAAAAAATTGATAAATATAAATAAATCAAAAATAATTTTAAATTTATTATCTATTAAAAATAATTTTTATCTATTGGCAAAATGACAAAAGATAGTAGATTAAGTCTATGAAAAAATATTTTCTTAATTTTTTAAGTATTTTTAAGCATAAAAAAGATACTAAAATCTATTCTATTCAAGAGTTAAATCAACTTAGGCAAAGAGAAAAAAAAAATCAATTAGCTAGAAAATCTCGAGCATACATCTCAGATTTAAACAAAAGGCAAAAATCATGGATTGAAAAAAATAATAGAAAGTCTAGAAAAGTATCCTAAATAATTTCTAATATATGAATTTATAAGAACAAGAATCTTATTCATTCTTGTTTTTATCGGACAGTCTTTTTCTGGTATATCTAGTTTTAAATGCTAAATCAGTAATTATAAATATTCCAAGTAAAAGAATAATTATTCCTATGAAGTATTTCATATAATCGTATTATTAAAAATTGAAAATTATTTTTGTAAAGTTTATTGGTTATGCCAATTTATTTTAATATCAAGCGATTCAGAAAGATTTCTAGTGACAGGACAATCTTCTGAAGCATTTTTTATAAAATCAATTTTTTCTTTTGATAAGTCATCAGGAATATAAATATCTATTTTTAGTTGTGCTATTTTCCTTTCTTTATTCTTAGTCATTATTTTCTCAATATCTAAATAAATATTTTTTAATTCCCAACCATTTGATCTCGCTTTGATAGACATTATCGTTAGAAGGCAAGAGCCTAGAGAGGTTGCGAGTAAATCAGTTGGTGAGAAGTTTTCACCTTTACCGCAATGATCTATAGGTGCATCAGTTGTGATTAGATTCCCAGATTGGAGATGTTTAGCTTCGCATTTTAAGTCCCCTAAATAAGAACATGTGATTTTACTCATTTAAAAACTATAAATTAGAACTATTGTTTTTAACTTCAGGATATGAAGTCATTATTGCATCAGCTAAATCTCTCAACATATCAGCTATGTATTGTGGTGGGCATTCAAGTTCATTAATATAAGAAACACATCTCTTAGAAAGGTCGGTATAGGCAGGAAGAATGATATTATCGATTTGAAGTTTTGTTGGTTCCCATCTATTAATATTTTTTTTATCCATAAACATTTTTATATATGCTAAGTGAGTTATTTTAAAAAGATATAAGTAGTTGAGCATATGCTAATTTAATTATTTTTCAGATCCAAATTCTTCTAAACAATATTCAATCAATTTCAACGACTCATTTATAGTTCTCTTACTTTTGTTTTCTAGATCAAAACATTCATTCAAGATTTCAGCTGATTTTTTTAATTTATTTTTTTCTTCATTTTTTAAATCACTAGTAATAACAAAATCACGATATGTTTTTAAACTAAAAAGGAAGACTATAGATAAAAAAATCACAGCGAGAGTTATCCTTAAATTTTTCATGTATTTATTGTTTTTATCTGATCTTTTTGATTAATTAATATGTTCTATTGAATTATCTTATATGTTATTCATAAACAATGTTCTTAAGTACTAAATAATTATATTTGTAGTAGCAGCAATAGTAATAGCAGCAATTGAGACAAATATATATGGAACTACTTTTATAGGTATATAAATACTTTTCTTTGACATAATGTTGTTTTCTTTTAATATAATCATTATTCAATATATTCTTAAGTCTCCAAATATACTAAAACTTAATTTTGAAAAACATTTATTTATTTAAATTTTCATCAAATAAAGAATCTCCAGATCCTGCCTTGAATCAGATATTTTCCTTTTCAAAAAACTTAATTCTTCTTGATTCATTTTTGATTCTTTGATCATCATTTCTGCTTGATCAATAGCATGCTCAATATTTTTTATCTTAATGTCTCTTATTGTTGGATTCTCCTTGCAGGTTTTTATTGTTTGTGAATCAAGCATAGTTTATTTTAATAATTACTTTTAAAATTCTGTTGATTAGTAAAAAAGTTTCTAATCGCAAAACTCATCAAAATTAATTAATATAAGTTTAAGAACTTTAATCTTAACTAACCTTCTCTTCATTTGATCGAGTGGGTTTTTTTTATGGTGTAATATGTCCCTAGCGTAAATTTAAAATTTGGAAGAATCAAAGCAAATCCCTGAGGAGAAAAATTCAATTGAATCATCTTCCGAAATCAAGAAAGAAAGTAATAAAGAGGAGAATGTTAAAGCATTTACTGAATTTCTTGAAAATGCAAGTAATCAAGAGATTGAGGATGAAAAAGGTAAATCTGATTTAGAAGGGGATAAACCAGTAACTAACGACAATTCGCTTTTTAAAAGAGTTCTCAACGATGGATTTGATGGGATTTCATCAAATCCTAACTATAAAATGTTGGCATTATTAATCATTCTTTTGATTAATTTGTCTTTATTTTTTGTTATTGGAAATATAGGTAAAGCTTTCTTGAGAAATGCAGGAATAATGTAATACCTTAGCTGTATCTGTCTGAAATTTGAACTTTACATTCTTTGGTTTTAAAAAAAAATTGTGATAATTTGATCTAAATTTTATTTTAAAAATATTGAACAATAAAGAACCTGAGAATCCTGTCTTTTATCTCTCTAGTTTAATTAAAAAGCTAGATGTAAAGAACAGAAATGGAATAGTGGCGTTAGCAATTGTTAATTTACTAGTTATTCTTTTATTTAAATTTTATTTGAAAGGATCCGGTTTATTGTCTTGACTATGTTTTGAGATAATTACTCAGCGTTTTCAAATTGTTTAGCTAACCTGAAAGCCTTTTTGATAATGAGAAACCCTCCATACGCTCCAGCTAGTAAAGGTAAAACAATTAAAGGATTTGGTGAATAATCTGAATAATTCTTTACACCATCAACATATTCATATCCTGAACATTTTAGGTAAAGGAAAGTAAAAAATGTAATACTCCATCCAATAATTGATAAGACCCCACCTTTTTTATCTCCCTCGTAAAATCTATCTAAACCTAAACCCCAACCTCCGATTAAGAATATTCCTCTTACAACAGAATTTTTTTCTTTATTTTTTAGCATAATTTTAAAATGTTCACTCTGAACATAACTCATTTATTCCAATCCCGCGACATTCGCTTAATTAGATTTACTTGATTCTGATTTTTATTTCTAGTTTATTAGTAATAAACACTTAGATAAATCACAAGAAATTTTTTATTTAGAATTAAGTAAGGATATTGTTGGTCTGATATAAACAAAAGTTGATCCATAAATATCTTTCATTACTCTTACCTCGTCATCTAAATAGATAACTGATACTTCGCAAGAAGGTGATTGTTTATTCCAAGGCAATTTTTCCCATACTTCTTTGACTGGATACCATCTTTCCATTAATAGCGTGCTAAACAATGGAATCTTATTAAGTCCATCAACTTTGGAGACTTTGGTTTTCTTCAAATTCATTTTAAGTACCTTATCTTCTAAAATTAAATCATCAGCAAGTGTTATTACTCTTCCTCCAAAAGTTGGAAGAAGCTTGAACCAACCAAGAATTGGAATTGTTGTAAGCCCAAATATTGTGGTATCAAATGTTGATAAAAATTCTTTTTTATCAAAATCAATATTTTGAGCAATTCTTCCAATGGTAGAAAGACCAAATGATCCTACTTGTAATTGATGTAGTTTAAAAAAAAGATTACTTTTAAATTCATCATTTAATGCTTTTTCTATAGCTAAAAAGAACGGTGAACTTCTAAATAATTCAACTGTTGAATAAATTAATTCCCACTCTCCAGATAATTTTTCTTCAGAAACTTCCGTATTAAAACTTTCAAGACTATCTATAAGGTTTCCCATCTCTTTCAACTTTTCTTGATACATAGGTGCAATTAATTTGTTCAGTCTTTGCCCCCTGTCAGTAATAGCTGCTATTTGATATATCTTCTTTTTTATCTCCTCAATATCAGTCATAATTAAATTTTCACAAACTCTATATTAATTTATTTTATGAGTATTGGTACTACTTAAATGTTTTTTTATTGGTTGGATATTAATTTGTTTAATATTCTCCCCATCTTTTGCCAATTTCAAAACCCCATTTGGAAGTTAAGCAAATTACTTCTTCATGATTTTTACAATCCGACAACTCTTTCTTTTTTACAGGATTATTTTTAATTAATTCTGATATCTTGTTTAATTGCTCTATTTTTTTTAGAAAATTTACTAAATCTTTTTCAGCCATTTTGATATTAAGATGTATATTTCTGGTCGTAAGTGAAAATATAATATAAGACCCAGCCAACTCCACCAATTAAAATTGCAACCATTATATTTACTGACCAAACTATTTCTATCATTTTGTTTTTATTTATAGAAATATATTAACTAAATTTCTAATTAAACTTGTAATCGAATTTAGCAAAGATCTAAATATTGTTTAAACATATATATCTGTACTATATTTGTTTTAAAGTACACATCTTAAAATATGGGAGAAGCAAAAAGAAGAGAAGAATTAGGATTGCCGCCAAGAGAGAAGAAAGAAGCAAAAAAGGACTCAAAAAGTAATTTAAATCAAATCTTGAATAAATATCCTTTTGCTCCATACATCTTGGGAATTTCTCTCCTTACGATTTTAATAATCGATCTAGTTAATTACTATAAATAGTTTTATTTTAAAAAAATTTCATAACTTAATTTTTAATTCATAAATCTGAATTCTTTTATTCCGCATTTATAAAAATATTTTTCCATAATTAATAGATTACTTCATTAAAAAACTAGAATCGCCAATGTTTGATAATATCGGTACCGCCTTAGTCCAAGCAATAGGATTTTTTGGTGTTTTTGGATATTTTGTCTATCAGCTTTTATCAGATGGTAAAAAACCAATACAGAATCAATCCAAATCTCCTGTTAAAAAAGTAAATCAAAAAAAAGATTTAGAGGATAGACCTAAGAAGCAAGGATTATTTGGTAGAAAAAGAGAACCGATAACTGAGGATGTCAAACCAAAGAAAAAGGGATTATTTGGTAAAAAAGTAGAACCAGTAAAAGTTGTAGAAGAGCCTAAAAAGAGAGGTTGGTTTAGGTAAATAATTTAAGGGAATTTAAAAAGGATTTTGATATCTTTTATACAAAAAATTTTTAATTCTATTTTTATAATAAAATTAATATATTTACTTTAATGAACCATAGAGAAATTACCAAAAGATATAGTGATTTAATTAATAGAGCAGAACAAGCTAATGGTAGAAAAGAAATTGTTGGTTTACTTAAAAAAGCTGCTAAATTAAAATCCAAAATTGAAATTAACTAATAATTATTAGAAAATTTAAAAATTTTTCTAAATGTAAAATTTTTTTATAAAAAAAAATATACATGCGATAATCGTATGAAATTTTTTAGTTATGAATAAAAAAGGTTATACAACAGAAAGCGGTGGAAGACAAAATGGATTTGCAATTGAACCAGAAATAAATCCAATAACACAGGGAGAGTCTAAGAAATCATTTCTCTTATTCTTAGGGATATTATTACCTTTCTTAATAGGTGGGATTTATTATTTTAAAAATCTATGAAAAAAACAATTTTTCATAAATCATTTTTGGAAATATATTCTTGAGAACTAATAATATCCTGCATTAGTCCTTGGGAAGATGAGTTAAATCCATTTTTCTCAAGAAAGTTTTTAACTTCCTTAAATTTTTTTTGAATTTTTTTGGTGTAAGGGGTTGTCATTAAATAGTCTTCTTGTTCCGTGGAGTAATTCATTTAATTTAATTTTGATTATTACCTTAGATTTTGCTAAATATTTCATAAATAATGAAGTTATAACCATTACAAAAAATGATTACTAGTAATAAATACTTAATTTGCGAAAATCAATTTTTTATTTTTTGTCGGCAGATATTATTGTGAGAGATCTATTTTTTTTATACTAAAGAGTGCTTATTGTCACTAGTTCCATTAAATCTCTAGATTTCAAATAGTTTTGAAATACATCTGAATAAAAAGCTCTTTTTGCAGCTATCTTAGATTCAAATTCAATTACCATTCCTAGTTGGCCCCCATCCCACTTGTGTGAGTTGGAATCTTGTGTAATATCTTTTTTTACTACAACCCCACCTACAGATCTTATCCATGGCAAGACTGTCCTTACGTATTCGAGAAACAACTCAGCATTTGGTATGGATATTTTCTTAAGCCAGTAACTCTTTGTCATGGAATCAAAATATTTTCAGTAGAATATAGCACATCAGTGTAAGTATTTTTGCTCAAGTCCTCTTTAAATATATTTTAATGAATTTAGAACAACAATTATTGGACTTAATCCTTTCAAGTCCTAAAACAAGAAAGATTAAAAATATGGCTGAAGAACTAGAAAAAGAATCAAAATTTACTCTTAACATGGATATTGAGAAGTTAAAAGGAGTATGGGAGCTTAGATGGAGCAGTTCAAAAGCTCCATTTCTAGATTACTCTCCTCTAGTTGATAATCTTCAAATTCTTGATCCGTTAAATCTAAATGGTTTGAATTTACTCAAGCCCAAAGGGATTAATTCAATTATTGGAACAGGAATAGTAGCAAAATTGAGTTCTTTAAATGAAAAGAAAATTGGAGTTAGTTTTACTCATGCTGGAATAATTGGACCTTATCTAGGAGTAAGGAAGATAAACGCTTTAGCTAAGATTAAAAAAGAACAAAAAGGATGGTTAGAAATTACTTTTTTAAGCAAAAATCTTAGAATTTGCAGAGGTGATAAAGGAACATTATTTGTACTTAGAAGAATTAAAGAAAATATCTTATTTGAAAGATTTCAAGAATTTATTAAGTCTCTCTAAATTATTTTTATCTTTTAATCCAAATATATTTTAGAAAAAAGAATATTGGCACATATTTAAAGATCTCTTTGGGTATTTCATAGGACAAAAATTTTAATAATTCCTCTATCCAATAACCTAGGTCAAGTCCAAATAGGTATCTTTCCAAAACGAACCAAAACTCTTTATCAAAAATTGTTCTTAAATTAAGGTATATATATTCCCAGTGGAATGTATTCCAATATTTTTGTAAATAAGTAGAGATTATTAGCCATAATGATATAAATAAAAAACTTTTTATAAATTTATAGATCTTTTTCATTATTTTTATCTAAAACAGAATAGATTTTTATTAAAAATTCTTCAATTTAATATAATTAATAATCTTTTTTATTTCTATAAAATATGATTAAAAAAAAATAATGAAAAATTTCTAGTGGGAAATAATTATTTGTCTTTTTTAGTTAGATTTTGTGCCTTTATATTTTTATTTCTTAAATTAAATCCTAAAAATAAAAAAATTAGATAAATTAAAATACTACCAAGTAGTATTGTTAATATTTTTGAAATGTCCATAAGGATTTAATTTAACTTATGAATATAAATATAATTTTGATTTTTAAAAAATAAATATTATTCCGCATTAATTAATAGTAATTTATTAAAGTAGTTTTATTAATTGTTTAATATATATGCCAATAGTTTTCGCTTGGAGCCTTTGCCTGTCTGTTGTGGTTGTATTACTATCAACAATTCCTTTGACTCTAGGAAGAATCAAAGCTGGTTATTCTGTGGAGAATATGTCTGCACCAAGAGCATTATTTGATGAATTGCCAGACTTTGGTAAAAGAGCAGTTTGGTGTCATCAGAATTGCTGGGAAAGCATCTCTATTCATGCTCCAGCTTGCATACTTTGTTTAATTACTTTACCTGATTCAAACCTCTCATTAATAGCTGCTTGGATGCACCCTATCTTACGTTTTTTGTATATTGGCGCTTATGTTTTAAATATTCCGATTGCTAGAGGTTTAATATGGGCTTCTGGAATTTTTACGACACTTGTTTTATATAAAGAAGGGATATCCCAACTTATGTAAATTAACTAAATTAGTATATTTTCTAAATCTTTTAATTCAAAATCATTTATTAGTTTCACTTTATTAGCTCTAGCTAGTTTTTGTGCAGATTTAGTAAAACCAGATTTTGATACTAATACCGCATGAGTTCCTTTCCAATATAATTTACCAGCAGAAATTTCTTGCACAGCATTGTTGCCTACTGCTTTTTTATGATTTTTACATTGAATACAAATCCTTAAATTATCGATGGAGGCAATCAAATCAACTCCTTGGTCTCCGGTAATAGGTGTTTCTTTCACTTTCCACCCATTTTTTTTGAGAATTTCCATACAATGATTTTCAAATATAATTCCTTTTTTATAGTTTTGATTATTATTCCTTGATGTATTATTTTCTATTAAATTTAAACAGGTTTTTTCTATTTGACTAGCTATGAATATAAACCAGTCTTCATTTTCCAAAATTCTACTCGTACCAATTATTTCATCATTAATAATTGGATTAATCTTGCGATAAGCTTTCCATTTTTCAAAAAAAATGTCTGGACCAGAAAATTTTTTTAAAATGACTTTTTCCCAAAAGTATGGAATACCTTCTTTTAACCTTTTGGATTCATTATTGATGCTTTTCACAATTAATTTTTCATCGAGAGGGGGATTACCAATCCACTTTTTCAAGTCTTCGTTACCATAAGCATCAATAACTTTTAATCTAATTCTTTCCTCCAATAGATTGTATTTATTTTCTTCAATAAGTCTATTTATCGTTTCAAGGAAGTAATTTGCATTTAAGGCATTATTTAATTTATCTTTTCTTTTTTTTAATAGAAAAGCTTTTAATATAGTTATCAAAAATAAAAAAATTAGAGAAACTAAAATAATAAAAATATTATTCATTATTTTTTATTTATTATTTTTTAGTTAAAAAGATTTTGTTTTTCTAATTATAAAATCATTTTTTGTTATTAATGTAGAGTCTTTTACATCAAAACCATTTATTGCTGAGATTTCGCCTTCAATACCTTCCAATGTTAATTGTTCAATAATACCTTTAATAACTTCGTCTTCAACTAATTTTCGATCAATTCTTTCTGGTGTTATATCTGTTAACCATTTAGAGGTCTTTTTTTTTACAACTTCAGTTGGATTAGTTATTTTTAAGTAAATTGCCATTTTATAAAAAATTTATATTTATTATAAGTCAAGTCTTTTTTATTCCTTATTTTTGTCATTACTTTCCCATTCAAGAAATTGAAAAATAATAATTGCAAAGATTGAAAAAAATACAATAAAAAGTCCTAACCATCCTATAAATTTGTTTTCAGTAAAAAGATTAGTTAGAGAAGATGTTTCCTGATAACTTGATTCCATCTGATATTGATATGAATCCAGGACAAGAAATATATCCTTCATTAGTGAATAGAATTTAATTGCTCTAAATAATTAATAAATTAACTAAATATAATCATATCCGTTCAATTTTAAAAAGGCTTTTGATATAAAATCAGGCCTTTTCCTTATGATAGAAAAACTTTTTTTATTTATTAGAACTAAATTAACCTCAGCTATGGTCAAAACTGTTTTGCTTTTGTTAATAAATTTTGAATGAATATTTATTTTTGGACTTTTGCTTATTTTAAATATAGTTTCTATTGTTATAGTATCTCCAAGGAATAAGGGAGATATATATTTTATTGAAGTATCTATTAAAGGTAACTCAAAACCATTTTTTGTAAGGTCAACATAATTTATACCTGCTTTTGAAAGTGCATGGATCCTTCCTTCTTCAAGCCAATCAAAATATGTACCATGCCACATAACCCCAGCGTGATCTGAATGTTGTGGTAATACTAACTTTTCAATTTTCCAAATTTTTTTCATTTACATTAAAATCTTGAAATCTATAAGTGTATATTTATAATAAAAATATAGTTATTGAAGTTCTTTTTTATTAATTAAAATAAAAAATTATATTTTAAAAATTATGTTTAATCGAAATTATAAAGAAAGAAGAATGAAGAAAATATTCCAGTGGAGAGAATATTTAAATTGGAAAAAAATGAACTCAACTCAAAAAATTAATTTTAAAAGAGCATGCTTGTTTCCTTTCTTAGTTTATATCGTTTATGTTTTCCTTTTTAAATATTCAATGGCTATTCTCATAATGATTGGAATTTATTTCTTGGTAAGATTCAAGAATAGAAATAAATTAAATAAATAGTTTGTATTAATTTATATATTTAGAATTGTTTTAATATAAGAAAAATTTTTTTCAAAGATTTATTTTTGTAAGAGAATATTTTTTATTAGTTTTTTTATGAAAAACATTATTTTAATTTCATTTGTTTTTATTAGTTCCTTTTTTTTTAGTTTTAGTAATTGCTTAGCCGATGAAATTGGTGGCGAATTAAGCAATGATTTATCTATGGAATCAAAATCTAGTGATGTTAAAAATGATATTAAGGATAAAGGTGATATCCCCATAACTTCTAATGAGGATATATTTGGAGATGAACAAGCTTTCCCATTCATAGCTGGTTTAGGAAAAAATGCTGCACATTAATTCAAAGTACAATGTTTTTATCAATCCATTTTTAATTAAAAATATTGAAGGGTCTTAGAGTTATAGAGCTTTCTGAAGCACTCAATGTAAACAGCTCAGATCTATTGGCTGTTTGTACAATCTTAAAATGTAATGCGAGTTCAAGATTGAGTATGCTTACGTTTGAAGAATGTAAAAAAATTACGGATTACTATGAGAGAAATTCTTAGATGTTCTTTTTTTACAAAGATGGCACAATAAATTTATTCAATTTCTTTTATCATGGAAACTAATGTGCCATGAATTTCATCTTCTGAGATTTCATTTTTAAAATTTATAAATGCAAACTTATCATCATATCTAATTTTCATGAATTGACTGGAAATTTCTTCCAAATAAGCTTCCTTAAATTCTGAAATCTTTCCATAATATTTTAGATATTTATGTACAGATCCAATGTGATCTTTATTCATATGTTTACATACTCTTTGACTCGTCTTTGAACTAATTATTTTCATTTTAAAATTTAATTTTTTTCAGGTTAATATTATTTTTTCATAATTTAAAGTCTTAATCGCTTTATTTATTAATTCTTTAACCTCATTGGCATCTATTGCTCTTACTAATTTGTTTCGAAGACTTGTGGCTCCTGGAAAATTTTTGCAAGTCCATGAAATATGTTTTCTGGCTATTAATAAACCATGACTACCCTTTTCTTTTATAAGTTCATCCAAATGTTCAATAATCAATAACAATTTTTCTTCAATATTTGGTTCTTTAAAACCTTTAATTTCTTTAACTGCATAATCTATTTCTCCTATTTTCCATGGAGAACCAAGTATACCTCTCCCAATCATTAAACCATCAGCATTTGTTTTTTTGAAGCAATTAAATGCGTCCTTGGGATTCTTGATATCTCCATTTGCAATTACTGGTATTTCTAAAAGATCTTTAATTTTTCCAATCATTTCCCAGTCTGCTTTACCTGAAAAGCCTTCTTTTCGAGTTCTTCCATGTAAGGTTATCATTTCAGCTCCTGCATCTTGAAGACTTAATAGAAATTCCTCTATATTCTCTTCTTTATTTTCCCAACCAAGCCTTGTTTTTACTGTAACAGGAACTTTTACAGCATTTGAAGCTCTTTTTACTAATTCAATAGCTAATAAGCGATCATTAATTAAGGCACTTCCACCCCCTTTTCTTGAGATTTTTTTTACTGGACAGCCCATATTTATATCAATTAGAAATGCACCTGAATCCTCTGCCAATTTTGCAGCCTCTGAAACAGCAAAGGGCCTATTATCAAATATCTGCACACCTACAGGACCTTTTTCTAATTCAAGTTGTTTTATTTTCTGAGTGCCATATCCATGTTTCAGACTTGTCGCATTAATCATTTCTGTAAATAGTAAAGATTCTGGGGCCCATTTTCTTACTAATTTTCTAAATATTTTATCGGTAACTCCTGCGAGAGGAGACAACATTACTTTGCTATTTATTATTCTCGATACACCTTTTCCTCTTAATTTTATAATTGAAGACATTATGAAAAATTTACTTCTGATATATTCACTATAGATTGAATAATTAACATTCATTTAATTCTGTTTTTTATTCTTAAAAATTTAATTAGATTTCTTTTTATTGTCTTAATTAGTTACTATTTTTGCTAACTTGTGTAAGGTTAAAATTTATTTGGGCTGTATTTTTGATCCTTTTATTATCAATTTTTCTTCCAATATTTCTTTTTATTGCTCCTAATAATGTTTATGCAATTCAAGGAAGTCTTGATTTGTCCAGTGCTCAAACCTCAGTAGGTAAAAGGTTTGCTAAAGTATTTTGTGATGCAAAAAATGAGGGATTAGACTCCGAGTTTGCAAGTGAATATGCTTTAAATAATACATATCTAAAATTTGTAGCTTTTCCCGATGATGATCAATATTTACATGACCTTTGGGAGTTTACTTCTAATAATATTTTAGATAACTGCGGAGATAAAATTAATATTAGCGATTTAAAAGAATTAGAAACTTTCTTTAAAGAAGAAGGTATTATTGCTTCAAATAGAGAGCTTTATTTACCTACTTTTGAAAATAATTAGCCTTAATTTTTATGATGTACTAAAGTAAATTCAGAATGTTTGAAATTGATGAATTTTTTAGGTTTAAATTCTCCAGCAATTTTTGTAATATCAGTTATTGTTCTTATAATTTTGGGCCCAAAAAGAATAGAAAAAGGTTGGTTGTTATTCCAACGTTTATTAAAGTTTCTTCTTAGTAATAAAGAGGAAATTTCTAATGAAAATTTAAATTCAGTATCGCAATTAGATTTGGAACCAGAGGTAATAGAAATTAAAGAAGAGTTAGTAGAAGTAAAGTCAGAGGAACCAGAGGTAATTGAAGTTAAAGAAGAGTTAGTAGAAGTAAAGTCAGAAAAACCAGAGGTAATTGAAGTTAAAGAAGAGTTAGTAGAAGCAAAGTCAGAAAAACCAGAGGTAATTGAAGTTAAAGAAGAGTTAGTAGAAGCAAAGACAAAAACGAAAAAACCTAAATCCAAAAAAAGCTAAAACAATGAAAATTAAGAATAAATGATCCTAAAGTATATTTATTCAGTTATAAAATCTCAGAAATAATTAGAGCCCATTAGTTTTGTTGGGTTAAAAAGAAATTCTATATAATTTCCATATTAAGAATCTAATGCTACTTCTATTGCGGCAATTAAATTTTCATCGAATGGCTGGATACTAGGTTTAAACCTTGCAATCACATTACTGTCTTTGCCAATTAAAAATTTTTCAAAATTCCATTCAACATCACCCTTTGGTTCAACATTATTTAGTGTTGTATATGGTTCAGTAGTATTACCTTTCGCGTGAACTTTTTCCATAATTTCGAATTCAACACCATATTTTGTAGAACAAAAATTCTTTATCTCTGTAAGAGAATCAGGCTCTTGATTTCCAAAGTCATTACAAGGGAAAGCCAGAATCCTTAAACCTTTTTTTGAATATTTATCGTGAAGCTTTTGGAGATCATTATATTGAGCAGTATTACCGCAATAACTGGCGACGTTTACTATCAAAATTACATTTTCTGAATATTGGCCAAGTTTTTTTGCTTCTCCACTTGCTGAAACAACGGTTGTGTTTTTGACTTCTATTACCATATGTTTTATAAATTTATCTTTTGAAGATAACATTGAAAAAATGTTTTTGCGTTGTTTAAGACCTTCTTAGGTTATTATTTTTATTTGTGATTTTTAGTAAAAAGTTTTTTCTAAACTTATATAATTAAATAAACATATTAAATAATCAACTTGGACCCCTTAGACCCTCTTACTGAAATTATTAATTCAGGACAGGGCTTCTCGCCTTCAATTGCTCTAGAACGAATCCTTTGGGTAATGATGGGTTTTTTCTTTCTTGGTGCTATTTCAACTTCAATTACAAGAGGAATGAAGCAAAATGATTGGTTCGGAAATAATTCTTTTTTGTCTAGTTTAAAAGCTAATAAAAGAGAAGATAAACTCTCTAACAAGCTACCTGACGATGACAATTAACATGAATTCATTTAGTGATGGGCAGTTTTAAATTTATTCCCAAGAAAATATTATTACTTGGCAGTGGCGAACTTGGAAAAGAATTAGTGGTTGAAGCCAAAAGATTAGGCTTAGAAGTAATAGCTATTGATAAATACGAAAATGCCCCTGCGATGCAATTAGCTGATAATTCTTTTGTCATAGATATGAGTGATAAGGAAATTTTAAAAAAAAAGATAAAAGAACTCAAACCTGATTTTGTAGTTCCCGAAATTGAAGCTCTATCAATTGAAGCTTTAAAGGAATTGGAAGAAGAAGGAATAAATATCGTTCCTAATGCTAGAACTGTTGAAATAACTATGAATAGGGATAAAATAAGAAATCTTGCATCTAAAGAATTAAAGTTAAAAACTGCAAAATTTAGTTATGTTTTTAATGTTGATGAGCTAGAAATAGAATCATCTGAAATTGGCTTCCCTCTTTTGCTGAAACCTCTAATGAGTTCATCAGGAAAAGGTCAAAGTTTAGTTAAAAGGAAAGAAGATCTAATTTTAGCCTGGAACGATGCCTTGAAAAATTCAAGAGGAAAAATAGTTGGTGTAATACTTGAGGAATTTTTAAATTTTGATTATGAATTTACTCTCTTAACTATTAGAAAAGATAGTGGGGAGAATGTATTTTGTGAGCCAATAGGTCATGAACAATACAAAGGAGATT
The DNA here is from genome assembly GCF_965655815.1 of Prochlorococcus sp. Classification (NCBI taxonomy): domain Bacteria; kingdom Bacillati; phylum Cyanobacteriota; class Cyanophyceae; order Synechococcales; family Prochlorococcaceae; genus Prochlorococcus; species Prochlorococcus sp. The sequence goes on from NZ_CBFHHZ010000003.1 coordinate 108,151, forward strand.
ATCAATGTAGCTGGCAACCATTGGACATGAATCAATCCTTGATTAATGAAGCCCGAGAAATGACAACAAAAATATTAAATAATTTAAATGGTTCGGGTATATATGGGGTTGAGTTTTTTGTAAAAGGTAAAGAGGTTATATTTTCAGAATTATCTCCTAGGCCTCATGATACGGGAATGGTCACTTTAGTTAGTCAAAATATAAACGAATTTGAATTGCACTTAAGAGCCTTTTTAAATCTACCCATACCAAATATTTCACTATTAAAGCCATCAGCAACCAGAGTAATAATATCAGATAAAGAATCTAATACTCCTTCATATTCTGGACTAAACGAGGCATTAGAATTAGAGAATACTAAAGTTCTAATATTTGGTAAACCAACGGCAAAGAAAGGAAGGAGAATGGGGGTAGTCCTCTCAACAAATGATGATCTAAATATTGCTCGAGAAAATGCGGACAAGTCAGCACTTAAAATAAAAATTATTTCCTAATTTATAGAATATTAAATAAATATTATAAAAAAACTACTTATTTCCTTCGTTTTTGTTTTCTGTCTTTGTATGTAATATTTGAGTGTATTATTATTTTTTTCTATGATAGAAAACTATAAAGGTTGGGATATAACTTTAACATGGGATGATAAGCATTCTTTTGGGCATAAATCTAGTATTAACGATACTTTTAACCAAAAAGAAAAATGGAAGGGAGTTAATTTAAATGGTAATAGAATTTATGGAGCATCCCTTAAGGAGATAAGACATATTATTGATTATCCAAGGCTACATGATTAATTATTTATAGAAATAATTAATTTTCTTCTTTTTGATTATTATCATCAATTAGTTCATTTGCAAGTTCTCTTAAATCACCTTTAATTGATACCCATGTGAAAGCAGCAATAAAAACAGTAGCTGATATTGCTATTGTAATTGTTTCTAAAGGACCTAATCCTAATGCAATTGCAAACATATAAAAATTAAAATAATAATTTATTATATTCCACATTATTAATTAGTTTTAATTGAGTATTCTTTTGAAACTTAATTTTATTAATCTCGAAACATTATGTATAAATAATCTTTAATATTTTTCTTCTTAAGAGATTTTTTTATATATGGTTTCTTAATAAGAAATATTCAAAAATTATTTGCTAAAATAAAAAATTATGATGCAAAAAAAATGTCCACAATGTAAGAATTTAATCTCAATTACATCTCCTACTTGCCTATTCTGTGGTAGACCTAATAAATTTGTAACTAATAATTACGTAAAGAAAAAGTGGAATAAAGAATATAAAAAAGATCGTTTTAGTAATTTTAAAATAATAATCTCTAAAAAGATATCTTTGCTTTTTATTATTATTGGGATTTTAATAATACTACTTATAAGTTTATATAAATAGAATAATTATTAATTTAAAATTGCATCTATAACTTCTCTTGTATTTGGTGAAAGATTATTTTTTTTAATGTAATCAAGAACTTTAACTATATTTCTTTTATAAGGATTTTCATATTGCCTAAAAGTACTAAATATTTTTAAAAAACGTGAAATTACTATTGGATTTGATTTGTCATATTCTAGAATTTTATCTGCTATGTATTTATAACCTGATCCATCTGTGGAGTGGAATAATGAATTTCTTGTTACGTATGCATTTAATATAGATCTTAAAGTATTGGGTGATTTGGCATCAAAATATTCATTTTTAAATAGAGCTTCAATATTTTTTTGATTATTATTTATCTCAATAGATGCTTTAAAATAGAACCAATTATCTAAGACGACTGGATTGTGTTTCCATTTATTAAAAAAAATATTTGAAATTAATTCTCTTTCCGGACAATTAATCCTTGTGAATACATTCAAAGCAGCTTTTGAAAGAGTCATTGAATTACTATCTATATAACTAATTACTTTATTTTTAATTCCTTCATATTTACTATGTAAAAGTAACCTCCATATTGTTTCTATTAGTTTTCTTTCATCCTTACCCTCAGGCCATATTTTAGTAATGTTTTTATCAATCTCTTTAAGCTTATTCAGTAGTTCTACTTTTAATTTAGTACCAAAAAGATAATTTAAGTCGTCAATAGTTTTATAAATTTTTAATGGATCGACTTTCTTGATCTCTGATTCTATTTCAGAGAAGGTTGGGATACTAAGTATTTCAGATAAGAGAGATAAATTTATACTTTTATTATTCCTTATTATTGATCTTAATGTTGTTATTAATTTATTTTCAATATTGAAATCGGGTTCTTCATATATTCTTTTGCAAATTATTTTTTTATATATACCTTTTATCGTGTCATATATCGTGAAATAATCAGTTTCAAATTCTAGTATTAATAATTTCTCTGCAAATGTAGTATCTGTTTCCCATTTAATGGGAGCTGAGAAATTTCGAAAATAAGAAATTATTGGGCTATCAAATTTGGAGTTGATATTTTCAAAAGTGAATTCTTCTTCCTTTTCTTTTAAGGTAAGTGTCTTATTTATTTTTTCATAACTATTCAAGAATATTGCAATATTAATAGGAATTATTAGAGGTAAATCGTTATAAAGATTTTTTTTATTTGAATTTATTTGCGAGGCTTGTATTTTAAGGATTTGTTTTTCTTTATCCCATTTTCTTTTAAACTTAACTAGTGGAGTCCCATTTTGTTTATACCAAGTTTTAAATTTATCAATATTTATTTCTTTATTATTCTCTAAAATCTTATCAACAAATTGATCAATAGTTGCTGCTTTCCCATCATAAGTAGAAATAAAATTACTAAAACCATTATTAAAGTTTTTATCTTTTACTAATGTTTTAAGCATCCTTATTATTTCTGCTCCTTTTTCGTAGATAGTAGTTGTATAAAAATTGTCTATCTCTAAATATTTTTCAGGTCTCACTGGATGTGATGTTGGACCAGAGTCTTCTCTAAATTGTGCTTTTCTTAAGAATTTTGCATCTTCAAGTCTTTTTATTGAGCGATTATGAAGATCTGCTGTAAATTCCTGATCTCTAAATACTGTTAAACCCTCTTTTAGGGATAATTGAAACCAATCTCTACAAGTTATTCTATTTCCCGTCCAATTATGAAAGTACTCATGAGCGATTACACCTTCTATACGCTCTAGCTCTTCATCAGTCGTAGTCTCTTCATTTGCGAGTATTAATTTAGAGTTGAAAATATTAAGGCTTTTATTTTCCATCGCTCCCATATTGAAATGTCTAATTGCAACAATATTAAATAAAGATAAATCGTATTCAAGATTATATTTTTCTTCGTCCCATTTCATTGACTTCTTTAATGAATTGATTGAATGTTGTACATATTTTTCATCACCTTTTTCCACGTAAATATTTATTTCTACTTTTTTATTAGATTTAGTATTGAAGTTATCTTTTATGCAGTTCAGTTTTCCTGCAACTAAAGCGAAAAGATATGAGGGTTTAGGATATGGATCTTCCCATATTACTTCGTGCCTTCTGTGTTCAAGATCATTCGCTTTTACTAGATTTCCATTAGAGAGTAAAACAGGATAATCCTCCTTATTTGCCTCTATCCTTACTTTGTATTTGCTTAAAATATCAGGCCTATCAGAATGGTAACTTATTCTTCTAAAGCCTTCTGCTTCGCATTGCGTAGTAATAATTCCATTACTTTCATACATTCCTAAAAGTGAAAAATTCTCCTTTGGTTTAATTGTTCCCACAATATTCAAGGTAAAAGTTTCTTTAAGTATGGGTTTAATTAATAATCTATTTTTTTGTATTGAATATTTATTTTCTTCTAATATAGATTCATCTAAATATATCTTTTCAACAAATATATCTATACCATCAAGAATAAGGGAATTTATATTAATATTCTTTTTGATCAATTTTAGTTCGGTTTTAACAATTACTCTTTTGTCTTCAATTATGAAATCCAAAAAAATATTAGGTATTTCATAATCAAAGGATTTATAATCATCCAGTTTTATATATGGATTATTGTTCTTATTGTCTGAAACGTTAAGCATATTTATTTAATTAATCCTCTGAACTAAATAATTTATTAAAAAGTGTTATGTGCATGATAAATAAAAATTATTAGGTTTCTCCTAATTGACATATATGATCTTTGATTACTCCAGATGGAAGTAACTCATACAATATCGGATTTTTATCTTTTACCAATCCCTCTTGATTTATTTCGTATCTCCAATCCCATTTTCTGTCCGTAAATGATAAGTAATCTTTTCTAAGAGAATATGGTAGCATTAGCTTTTTTTTATTCCAATCTATATTAATAAATGCTCCAGGTTCAATTTCAGAGATGGTTTTAACTATTGAGAAATCTCCATTAATATTATTTCTAATTACTAAATCGAGCTTAATATTGTCGCAAAAATAGGACGTGTTTAGTGCAAATAGACAAATTGTGGAAAAAAATAACGAATAAATTTTAGATAACCCTTATCTTTTTCTATTTTATTAGTTTACAAGCACTAACGATATAGTTATAAATTTTCTTTATTAAAAATATCTAAATTTTTACAGAATCCATAGTTTTTAAATTTACCAAATTACATTTTACTTCTTCTGCATATTCCTGAACTGATATAAATCTGTTTAAAAGGCCTGTATATTTTGCTTCTCCTCCAGCAGTACTTGAAAGTACATATTTTGGATTAAAAGTATTTATTAATTTTGGAAGTATATCTGCGCCTTTTACAAAAGATCCAACCATTGGAAGTTCAAGGTTAATTATGGGTGTTATGACAGCATCAATTTCTTGTGATTTAATGCTTTCATCAAGATAACCATGTGGTTCGATGTAGAAACCTTTTCCTTTTTCGTCTTTTACAATGTATCCATTTTCTATTTGTGGTACGGGTGCACCAGCAGTAGCTTCTATTTCTAGACCCTTTTCTTTAATTTTTTCGGACGGTTTGAGAACTTTGATCGATGTAAAACCTAATTTTTCAAGAATTACTTTTGCACTATTGGGGCAGATGATATCAATATTTTTTTTAAACTTTTTTAATGAAGGAACATGGCAATGATCAGGTAAACCTTGAGTTAAGAGGATTATATTAATGTCTTCCTCAATTAAAATTTCATTGTCTAGTGAACCTTTGAAAAACCATTCTCCAGGAGGGAATACTAAATCACCAGTAAGCCAGGGATCTATTATTAAGTTGGTTTTATCAAATTTGATTAACCAACCATTTGAACCTAAATATTTGGCTTCAAAAGTCATTATTAGTAAGTAGTCTAAATAGACTATAAATTAGATTTATAAAAATTGAGAAAAGAATTTTTATGGAGTTTGCATATCTATTAGTTCTGACAGGAAATGTTTTCGGTTTATTTTTTATTTAATGGTTTTCAAAAAATTTATTAATGTTTAGCTTCATTTAAAATTTGAAATGATTTCTTTTTGAGATTAAATATAAGTACTTGATTTTCTTTTGATTTATTTTTTAAATTTTTTTCTTTTAACGATTGAATAGGAATTAATGCTAATCCTCCAGTCCCTGAAAATATAATTGGCATGGTTACATTTTTATCGCCATTCATTTTTTGTAAATCTATAGCTTGTGAAACAATATTTTTAGCTCTTTCAAATCCATGATGTTCTATCAATTCAGACCATAACGAATTTACTGACTCATATTTTGAAAATTCAATTTGTATACTTTTCATTAAAAATTTAAGGAAAACTAAATTTTTTAGTGAGATTATTTATTTAATTTCTATTTTTAAACCCATCCATCACTAATTGCAACATATCAATAACGTCCCCATCAGTTAAATCAAGATCTTTTTTTAAATCATTGCATGTTAAATTCATCTCTAGTGCTGCTTCTGCCATATGATTTATTTTCTCATCTTTACCACCTAAAGAAATAAATGGATTGAAGTTTTCTATCATTATTTTTTTATATTACTTATACTTTCTAGCTAAGAAATAATAAATTATCTTCTAATCACAAATAAGCTTAAAAATATGTCATTTATTAATTTGGAGTGAATCATTTTTTCAAACCAAAGAAGTTGGTACACCTTTTGCAATCAAGGCTAATCTCCTCGCTCTTACAAGGAAGGGAAACAATAAATTTGTTCTTTTGTCTGATTTAAAGATATTTGATAAGAGCTTTAAAAGTTTGCCAGATGGATTATTTATTTGATTACATATTTTATTTATTGCTTCAGCTCCATGAAATATATCATCACCCTTAAGAAGAATTGCTCCTCTATCTATGTCATAACCTTTCTCTAAAAGAGATTTAATTATTTTTGGATTTTTTCTACCATCTAGAATAGAAATTTTATTTATTTTACTTTTAAGTTCTAAAAGTTCTGCGAAATGATTACAAAAAGGACATTCTCCATCATATATAAAAGTTAAATTTGCATTCATAACGTTTTATTTTCAATAATTTGATTTTAAGTGAAAAAATAGTGACCTGTAGTGCATCAAAGACTCACAATTAAAGTATTTAATTTTCAATTATTTATGTAGCTACTAAACCGTCTCTCGATCGAATCTCCTTTGAATTACAAAGAAATGTCTCAATTTAGGTATAATCCCTGCAATAATTCTGTATGCTATCTCCGAGATAATTGTATTTAAAAATCTATGAATTTATTAGCTTCATTCGCCATAGGCGGTTTTAATCCTTGGGCAGCAGGTGTTGGGATTGGTTCTCTAGTTCTCTTTGGGCTTGTTGGTTTAGTTGCAGGACCAAATCTCAGCAAATTTGATACTGAGGAATAAATAATTAATAGTTTTTTAAATAAAATTCCAAAAGACTCTTTTTGAGTCTTTTTTTTTAGCAGTTTTTGGAAATTTTTTTTAGAGTGGTTAATATAAAAAAATTTAAATGTTATTAAACCCTTTTGCTCCTCTAGCTTTCATAAAAATTACTTCTCTCAAAGCTACTACATTTTTTCTACTAGTTCTCCTAATAAAGTCTAATTTACTTAGATTAAAAGGTGGTTTGATAGGTGGCCTCTTCGCATTGATACTCATTTCAGGAATATTAGCCTCTACATCTATTGCTCTAGGTTCACTAATTTATGCTTATAGAGTCAAAAACAAAACACAAGAAGACAACACCGTACAAGATCTTGAGACAGTGAACATATAATTTTTATCAAATTGATAAATAAATAATGTTATTAGAAAGGTGTTCCGGGTACAAAATGTAATACTAAAAATCCAAATCCAGCAGCGAAAACTATTGAAACTGCGATAATCAGAAGGCCAGAAGCCATGCCACCTTGTTCAAATGCCATAAATTTTAGTTATTTTTACAAATATAATTCAAATATAAGATAAAAGTAATTGTGTATATTACTCATATCAGCCGAATTTGTTATTTATTGTATAAAGGAGCAAAAATATAGAAGATAATGAAACAATAGTTCCGAAAATTATTAACGGTTTTGATTTTTCACTAGCCTCTTTTTTAGGAAGTTTATTTGATAAAGATGTATTTTTATCTTTATTAATAATATTTGAAAAAGGTTTTTTCACATCCAAAAATAAATTTAATAGGTTATTGGTTCATTGATTTAAATAAGTCTTTGTGGTAGTCGACAATATTTTGACAACTGGTCACAGGTGTAAATTCCATATGAATTCCAAATTTAGCTCTCCAAGGAGCAAAATGTTCAAAAACTTCCTTGTCACTCAAAGCTTTACACAAACAAACTACCCTTCCTTCTCCAGGAGCATGAACTCTAAACAGCATTTCAAATTTATCAGTTTTGTCAGCTTTGGCCATTTCACCATTTTCCCATGCTTCTACAAATAATTTATAGGCCTTAACCTGATTATCAATATCTGGAAATTGACAATCAGCAAGATACATTTGCATTAGATTCTTTATAATTTGATTTTATTATCTGTCAAAAACAAACTAATTTCTTGCACTGTTTTAATTTGAACATCATATAAGAATTTTTTTACGGGATGAAATGAGACGCTAATATTTCTAGAAATTTTCCAATATCTTTTTTATATAAACTGTCAGTAATTTTTAGAGAGAATAGTTCATTTTCGTTCAATTCATCCTTTTTATTATCAAAATTAACATTTCCTTTAAACGTAATGTTTTGCATGAAAAAAATAATTTATTACTATTTAAAATTTAAGCAATTTATCTGAAATAGCAATTTTCTTTACATAATGTGTTTTCTCTTTAGCCCTATTATCTATATAACCTTATCTATGAGATAAAAAATTGTATTTAATATACTTAAGACTACGGTAATAAAGGATGCTAGAACAGGCAATAGATTAAACCATAATTGGGATGTTTTCATTGCTGAATCTATTGGTAAGAACTTTTCACTCCTTTTTATCCTTATTTGTAACCAAAATATTGATAATGGATAAATTACCTTTGCGAAGGTAATAAATATAGAAAATAAATATCCTTTTTTTGAATAGAGTATGTAACCTGAAAATAAATATAAAAACCAAATAAGAGATCTTTGCAATAATAATAATTTTTTGCTTCTGCTACTCATTTTTTTATTTAAGCAATTAAAAATTTTTTATCATCTTATATCTTTCAAATGTTATATTCTTGATAATTATTTTTTCTTTACGAATTATTTTCCAGCTATTTTTTAGAAATAATTTATAACTAATTAAGCTTGCCTCTGTTGTTAAGCAAGGTAAACCCTCTTTTATTGCTTCCTTTTCTATTTTTTGAAGTAACTTTGTCCCATAACCTTTCCTTTGTGAATCTCCTCTGCAATATAAAAGGGAAATTCTTTTATTTGGATATCTTGAGGCAAAAGCAATTATCTTCTCTCTTTCATTAATAAGCCATCCTTTACCTTCCTTTAAGGATAAATTAAAATATTTATTATCCCAGGCTTGACTTGCCCAAGCTCTTTTTTGTTCTGAAGTATAAATTTTCTCATCTATAGAAATTATTGAATCAAAATATATTTTTTTTAAATCAAGTTGATCTTTTTGGGTAATTTGTTTTAAATTCATTGAGTTGAGTTCAAATTGTAATGTCAAATAAAAATATTGTGGCAATTGGAGGTGGAGGTTTTGGAAGGTCCTTAGGTGAACTTAAGATAGAGAAATATATTACGTCATTAGTTAAAAAGGAAAGACCTAAAATCTGCTTTATTCCTACTGCATCAGGAGATAATGATTCATATAAATTAAATTTTTATAGAGCTTTTTCAAAATTAAATTGTATAACTAGTCATCTTGATTTCTTTTCAAGAACAGAAAACTTGGAAAAAAAAATTCTATCCCAAGATATTATTTATGTTGGTGGAGGAAATACAAAAAGTATGTTGGCGGTTTGGAAAGAATGGGATCTGCATAATATTCTGAAAATTGCTTATGAAAAAGGCATAATAATGAGTGGTGTCAGTGCCGGCGCGATATGCTGGTTTGATCAAGGAATTACAGACTCTTTCTCTGATAAATTAGAGATAATAAATTGTTTGGGAATAATAAAGGGTATAGCATGCCCTCATTATGATGAGGAAAAAGAAAGAGAACCTTTCGTTAAAAAAATAATTAAAAACCAAAGAATTGATTCTTGTATTTGTATAGAAGGCAATTGTGCCTTGCATATTAAAAATGATTTTAATTATGTATCAATTAATTTTGGAAATAAAAAGAAGTGTATAAATATATCTAGCGAAAATAATGAATTAATTAAAGAATATTTTAAAAATTATGATTGTATATAAAAAGTTATATATCTTCGTTTTTTGCTATTGATACTAATTCCAGACCCTTATATTTTATAAAAGAAGCTGTCCATATTTCTTTTGATAGATTACCTAAATATTTTAAAAATTGTGTTGTATCGCCGTCTCTTATCCATTCAGATTTTATAAATGGAAGTTCTTTCTGCATTCTTTTTGGATGCATATGAACTAATAGTAGGCCTTTATCTTCGGATACTCTTTTTAAAGCTCCTTCATCACTTCTTTGGAAAACTCTTAAAAGAAGATTTAGAATTACTTCTTCCCCAAGTTTATTTAAATTACCTTCTTCTTCAAGTTTTTCTTTAATCTCTTTTCCACCTAAAGGCATAGCCCTGACATTATTTTGCTCTATTAATGCAATTGCAATTAGATAATCCTGACTTGCCATATTTTTTTTGTAATCTTGTTTAGATTATTCTAACCCCTCGACCTCTTCATATATTTCATTTAATAAGAATAATTGTATTAATAAAAATACAAAATTATAAGGTAATTTTTTGTAAGTACTTCCAATCTTTATTTTCCACAAAATATAATTATTTTTATAATGTGTTAAATGTTTTTACTTATGAGAAATTCATTTTTATTATTATCAGGATTAGTTTTAGGTTTATGGACCTCTTGGCCAGGGATAGTTATACCTAACAATTGGAAATGCTTTAAAGATATAATTGAAAAATCTTCCAAAGAACAAATCTCTTTTAAGGCTGCTTTAGCTGTTTCTCCAAATTACATATTAAAAGGTAATAGAATAAATAATAATTCAAAAATGAGAGTTGTCTTTGACGCATGCTTTCGTTAACTCTTTTTACTTATAAATTTTTTATAATTGAAATATGTTAAATGATTTAAGATTCGAATTATCTTTTAAAAATACTTTTCAATTAGAAAATAAACTTAATTTTTGCATATCCAACAATATTAATAAAATCAATATCCCATGCAAAGGAGTAATAAAAAAAGATTTCCTAAATGAGACTATAAAATATATTGGTGAAAACTATAAAAATTTAGATGTCACATATCATTATAGTCTTTATCATCAATATGCAAAGAATAGAGAATATTCATATTTAGAGTTTTTAAATTTTATTAAAAAATGTAAGTTTTATAAAAATAAGGAAATTTTACTAGTTTCAGGATCTAATAAGAAAAAAAACTTTGAAGTATTAGATGTATTGAAAGATTTTAAAAATGAAAAAAATTTAAATTTTAATATTGGAGTTGCTTATAACCCTTACTTGAAAAATCATTACAATATTTGTGGAGAAAGAGAAAGAATAAAAAAGAAATTTTCTTGTAGATTAACTAAATCAATCTGGCTTCAATTTGGAACTGATATTAAATTACTTGAAAAAGAAATTAATTTTTTAAATGATTCTGTTCTGAATAATACATCTCATAGTAAAGATAAAAATGTGAAAATTTTCGGAAGCTTATTAATTCCATCAAAGGAATTTATTTCACGATTTAAATTTCGTCCATGGAAAGGGGTTTTTATTTCAGAGAAGTATCTTAATTCTCTAGATGATTTTTACGCATTTACAAAAGATTTAATTGAAATCTATCTTGATAACAATATTTGTCCAATAATTGAAACTGAATGTTCTTCAATAAAAAAATTACAAGATATTCATTCTTTAATGAAAAAATAACGACATAATAATTATGATTAATGATACTTTTTATGATATTGCGATTATTGGTGGGGGCATATCTTCATGTGTTTTTTCATCGTTTCATCTGAAAAATGGCTACCAAGGTAGAATTGCGATAATAGAAAATGGTAGAAATCTTGGAGGACGTTCTAGTACAAGAAACAGTATTAGTAATAGTGGGTGGCAACTCAATCATGGTTCCCCTAATTTCAATATTTGTAACAGTAATAATAATCAGTTGTTGAAAGCTTTCATTCAGGAATTATTAGATTCAAAAATTATCCAATCAGATCCTTCTGATTTAATTGAATTATATGAAGATCCTAGAGATCAAAAAAAAATAATCTGCGATTTTCATAGTTGCAAAAATTATACCTCAAGCTCTTATATGACTGATTTATCAAGAAATATAATTAATCATAATAATTTGAAAAATCAAGTTGATTTTTTCTTTAAAACTTTAATAGTCAAATTAAAATATGAAAATAATTGTTGGATTTTAACCTCAAAAAATGGCTATAAATTTAAGGCGAAATTTCTTGTATGTTCAAGTAATTTAATTTTACATAAAAGATCTTTAGATATTTTGAAGATAAATCAAATACCATTGAGGGAAGCTATTCCAATAAATAATGATAAAAAAATTGATACAATTTTAAATCTTCTTAATAAGCAAGAATATGTTCAAAGATTAACTTTTTTGATTTATACAAAATCCAATTATAGTTATAAAGATAACTATAAGAATAGATTTAGGTATTTCCTTTTAAATAATCCTCTAGAAGAAAAATTTAAATTTGAAAGAATTATATTTCAAAAACAAATTAATAATCAAATAGGAATTGTCCTACATACTAGAAATAAAAAATTTATAACTGAATATTTTCAATGCAATAATAAAAAGAAATTTAAAAATATCTTATTAGATAAATTCAATCAAATATTCGATGAAAATTCTTATATAAATAAACTAATAGATTATCAGGATATTTCTATAATGATATGGAGAGCATCTCAACCATCTGGTTTAGGGATACCTGAAAATTTGCAAGTTTGTGACAAATATAATATAGCTTTTTGTGGCGATTGGTTCGATTTAGAAGGGTTTGGTAGGATTGAAGGTGCAATGTTGAGTGCTTTAAAATTGTCTTATAAGATTAGTTCACTATATTAATTATTTTTTTTAATATAAGATCTATATCACTTTTCTTCCTAATGACAATTGTGTTGAAATAATTTCTTGAATTACATTTTTTTTTATTTTTATGAAATAATTCCCATGCTTTTATAAAGTCTCTTCTTGCAAGATCTTTACTTTTCCCTCTTTCCAAAAAATCTCTTTTAATTACTCTATTCAAACAAGTTTGTTTATTAGCTTTTAATTTAATTAAAAGGCAATTTTCTTTTGAAAGAGTTTTTAATATTTCTTGTCCAAATATTCCTTCTATAATAAGAAATCTTATATTTTTAGTATTTTTATATACTTTTTTTATAGATTTAATTTTGAAATTATATTCATAATAGAAATCAGAAAATCCGTTTTTTACAATAAATTCTAGATCTCTTTTAAATAATCCATAGTTGAAGCTTATTTTTCTGTCAAAATACGAAGTTAATGTTCGTGATAATATTTGACTTAATATACCTGTTCTATAGTAATTATCTGTATTTAATATTATTCCATTTTTAATTTTTTTTAAAATCCTTTTGGATAGTGTAGTTTTTCCGCTCCCAGATGGTCCACTAATAACTATTAATTGCATATTCAAAAATCAGTTGAATAAGATTGAAGAAATGTATCTCATAATAGTTAAGTAAAAAAAAAATAATAAGTCAATTTATTTTTTAATTTTGGTATGGTTTTAGCGTAATAATATGATTGAAATCGTTTTTATCTTAGAAATTAAATTTCGGATTTATTTTTAGTAAAGTACGGATATGTAAAATTAATTCAAAGGATTTTTTATTAACTTAAATTATAAAAAATACCTAATTTTCAATTAAATATCTAATTTGAATTATTAAACTGCAAAAAATAAATTTATTATTTCATTCTTGGATTAGATCAATTAATTAAATATGAACTTTAAAAATATTTATATAGTTCCCCATTTAATTTTTAACTTGCATCATAAATAAATATATGACTTAATATAGATGTAAATAAAAATTAATTTCTATCATTTCTTTTTAAAATTATCATTGATTGTTTGAAAAAATTAATTTATTTTTTATTGAAATGTAGAATTTATTAAATTATCTAATTTTTGAATAAATGATTACTAAATTTTTAAGTAAGTTAAAATCAATCCTATTTAATAGCGAGACCTCTACAGAAATACCTTTACCTAAGAAAACTGTCTCAAAAACCAAGAGGAAGTCTGTAAAGTCTTCTAAGGCCTCTAAATCCAAAACAAAGAAAGATGATTCGAAAAAAATAATAGAATCCTTTAAAGCTATTCCTGGTGTAGGAGCTAAGAGTGCAGAAGCATTTTATAAGGCTGGTTTTAAAACTCCAAAGTCAATTACTTCTGCAAAAGATGAAGTTCTTCTTGCTGTTCCTGGAGTTGGAATCAATCTTGTTAAGAAACTAAAGAATATTAATTAATAAAATATCAACATTAATGTTTATATTGATTAACTATTGAATTTTATAATAGTTAATCAAGGAATTTTCTAATTTTTCTTAATATTCAATTATAAATTTCCAGCATTTAAATAATTAAAAATAATTGTAATCCTATAAATTATCTTCTTCTTGCTTTTCTTCTTTGTTGTAATTTTCTCTTATATTTTTCAATAGGAGTTTCATGATGTCTTAATCTCTTTAAATCAGCAAATATCCCTGATTTTGAGACTTGCCTTTTAAATCTTCTAAGGGCAGATTCTATTCCCTCATTTTCTCCAACAGTAACTTGAGTCAAAATTTACCAAATAAACATAATTATATCATTTTAACGCATCTTTTAATTATTTTTATAACTCAATATTTTAAGAATAACTTGGAAGATTCTTATTTTCTTTTTGCCCAATTAAGAAAATTCTTCTTTGGATTAAGTATATCCTCTGTGGATTCAAAATAATTCTTTGACCAACTTTCCTTAGATAGGCCTACAAATAACATCAAATTTAGAGGATATTGATCACTATCTGAGCAGTTTCTAAAATCGTCCCTAAATAAAAATATTTCTTTATTAAGCGCAATAGCAATTCCTAGTTCTACCATTACACCCTCATCTGGAGGGTTACCGTTAACAATCGCAAAAATGCAATCACATGACTTTAAATCGTTGAAATTTGCTTTTGCTAGGTCATAAGCCCAATTATTTTTGTTTGTAATTAAATGCTTTGTTCTCTCAAAAGGTTCATAAACTTCTACATTTAAATTTTGAAATATTTTAATGAATTCAGTTAATAGATTTTTAGTTTGTTTTGAAAACCCATATGGATTAGCTAAATATAATTTCTTTTTATTCACTTTAGCCTCCTTTTACTTTTGTATTCTTTTTCATCTTTAAGCTCATTTTCTTTATTTTCCCATGGAAATACTATCCATTCTTCTTTAAGAGATAAATTTACGGTCTTCCACCAAATAGGTTTCTTTTTACTAACTAAGACAAAGAAATTAACACCTTCAATATTTTTAAAATTACTTAACGTCATCCCAGTTTCATAAACATCATCAACTATAAGTGAACTTTTTAAGGGCTTTTCAATTAACTTAACATTTAATTTATGACTCAAAGCCACTGCAAGGCATAGGCCACCTCTGGGAACACCATATATTCCTGATAATTTAAGTTTTTTGCATTGATTAGCAATATAATCAACACTCTTATCAAATTCGCCCCATGTAAAATACTTTGTCATTCTAATTTTTTTTATGTTCAATTATTGGAGCAAAGTTTGAGGCAATTACACTTAATAAGGCTACTACTTGTTCGTTAGGACAATTTGTGTCTTTTTTTAATTTTTCGCATTCTTTTACTATATTTGTATATATTTCTTCAACAATTCCATTCATTTGCTCTTCATTAAATGAATATGGTTTATTCATATTTTTATTTATAAATATATTTTATTTTTACTTGAATATTAAATAAGTAAACATTTTTATTTCAGTAATATGAAATTATTTCCACATTGGCTCATTTGAACCTTTATTTTTTATCATATTTGGCTGATATTTATGTAGATTTTCGATTTCCATCGCATATTTTTTTGAATCTCCTGTTATGCTCTCGCTCTTAATTAAATTTGATAATGATACTCTTCTTCTGATTTTCAGAAGACCAAGACAGATTTCCCATAATTGCTTATCCTTATATTTTTCTAACCAGAAATCAAATATACTTTCTAAAAAGTTTAATGGAATATTAAATGAAATCCCTTTTGGAGGTTGATCTAATGAGAAATCATTATTTTTTAAATCATTCATTAAATTATCTAAATTCAAGTTTATTGCATTAAGAATATCTTTAGCTGATTCATGTCCTATTAGTTCTTTTCTATGACATTCCAAAAGAGTTTCATCATCAAGTATTTTTAAGTCACTATTTTTGACTCCAATCAGCCAAAAACCTTCATCATTTACTATTCCACTAGCTAAAAACAGAAATAAATATCTATTTTCCAAAAATAATAATCTCTCTATTCAGTTTTAACATTAAAGAACAAAAAATAAAATAGCTTTACCACTAAATCATATTAAAATTATTCTCGCGATTTTGAAAAAGTATAGATACTATTAGGTTTTACGATGTTTAGCAAAAAAGAGTTAAGATTAATGTTTAATGACCCACTTGATCAATTAGTAATTTATATAAACCTAAAGTTACTTCAAAATAAAACTCTAAGGACTATTTTTTCTTAGGAAACAATTTTCCAATCTTCTCTTGTTGAATAAGTTCTCTTTCAGTTCTTATTTTTGTATCTTCTAATGATTCTTTATTAGTGCTAACAGCGTAAATAATATAAAAGATCATTCCACTGAAAATCAAACCTATAAATAAGATAATAATCCCAATAGGTTCGGTAGGGCTAAAGATTTTGAGATCTATCCCTGATTTTAAAAATATTTTCATTAAAAATGTAATTAATTAACTACTTTTATTTGCATCTAGTTGACTTCTTCATAACCATAGTAAGCTGTATTATTTGAATTTTTATATCCTATTGCTGCCTCCTCAGGATTTTTAGCATCAATTTTTCTTGCTCTAGCGTGTATCATGTTAAATGGAAAAATCACAGCCCCAACAAAAAAATGGAGTATTAAAAAATCAGAAGGTAATCCGTTTGTCCAATCGGGAAAGAAAAGAAGTGTCAATAATAAATGATCCATATAATAAAAACGAAATTTACTTAATAAATACTATTACTAAGTTCCATCGATAGTTGTTTTTATTTAATAAATTGAAATCTAAATTAAAACTATTTCAAAGAAATTTATTTACTATTTAAGTTTGTAAATATTTAAATATTATTATTTATAATATTGATAGTTATAGAAAAAGCGAATTGTCTAGACTTTTAATTAGCTTTGTATTTTTCGCCGTTGTTTTCTTATCTCCTTTAAGTTCATTTGCATCTCATACTTCTGACCCCACAGTAAGTCTTCTTCAGAGTAGGATATCAAAAAATTTTTCAAAGAAGTTTTGTAATGCAATACAAAATGGATTGTCCAAGGATGAAGCCATGACATCCGCTATAGTTAAAACCGAAAATATTGTTTCATTTTCATATAATCCTCAAAAAAAATGGATTGAAAAAGAAGATTTGGCTAATCAAATTTCTATAAAAGTTATAAACGATTGCGGTTGGTCTTTTGGATTAATCGGCAAAGAAGGAATAGATTATTTTAATTCATATTTTTTAGAAATCTATGATAAGACAACTCCTGATAAGAAATTATCTAGTTAAAAAATTTTTTATGAATAATCTTTCGGATAAAAATTTAATAATAATTCTTTTAGGCACTATTATCGTAGTTTTTGCTTTGATATTTTCAGTAAAATCTCCAGAAAGTAAAGTTATTGAATCCCCTATAATGTGGAAGGAAGAATTTTCTACCATTTTTTTCTTTAAAAATGATTTAGTCGAGTTGAAAAAATCTATTTTTTTATAATAAAAATAATATTTAAATAATCTTTTGAATTAAATTCCATAAAAGATTACTTTAATTAATTTAAAGAGAACTAAAAAAAAATTATTTTATGTAATTTAATAAAACAGAAGCCAACTTTAAATCATTATTAAACCATGCTCTAATTGCCATTGATCTTCTTGGATCATAGAATTTTTGACTCCTGTACCATTTAAGTACTTCAATATCAGATTTTTTTCCGTTGCAAGATAAACAACATGGAACGCAATTTTTTGTGTTAGTTTCTCCTCCTTTTGACCTTGGATATAGGTGATCAAGAGATTCGGATGGATTACCGCAATAAATGCATGTATTATTCGTTAATTTATGTAGAGAATCTCTCCAGTTTTTATTGCTAATTTTAGGGCAAAGTTGATCAAGGTAAATTGCATCTTGCTTATGCATGAACGTCTTGATAACTGCTCTAATAATAACAGTTTTTCTTGAGTTCTGAAGATACTTAAAATTTCAAACTATTTTATAAATATGTAATGTTAATATCTAATAATTGAAGAAACTTTTTTAAAGTAAGAATTATATTAAATGTTAATAATTTTTTTATATTTAACAATTGATAGCGATTTTTATTTTTATAACAAAGCTTTAATCTTTTTAATTTCTTTTTTATCAAATACATTTTCAGCCATTTCTGGTGGCGGTGCTGGATTAATACAATTACCTGCTTTGATTTTATTTGGTTTACCTTATTATCAAGCTCTTGCTACTCATAAAGTTGCTACGGTTGCTTTGGGTTTAGGTGGATCAATTAGAAATTTAAAATATATTAGAAATGATATTTTTGTTTTATGGCAAATTTTATTCTTTGGAACCCCAGGAGTTATTTTGGGTTCATATATTGTGAAATTCCTTTCTGAGCAATATCTATATTTAATATTAGGATTTATTTCAATAGTCTTAGCTATATACTCTTTTTGTAAACCTAGTTTAGGTTTGAATTCAACAGATAATATTATCAATTACCGAATAGAATTAAAGTTTATTATTCCTATTTTTTTTATTGGAATCCTTAACGGTTCTGTCTCTTCAGGAACTGGTTTGTTAGTAACTTTCTTATTAATTAATATTTTTAAGATGGATTTTCTTAGAGCTGTTAGTTTAACTTTTTTTACAGTAGGTATTTTCTGGAATTCTATAGGGGCCTATTTTCTCAGCAAAATTGGTAATGTACCTACAAATATATTAGTTATTCTTATTTTGGGATCTTTTGCGGGGGGATATTTTGGTGCTCATATGTCTAATTTAAAAGGGAATAAACTTATTAAAAATACATTTACAGTTGTATGCCTGCTTGTAGGAGTTAGTTTGTTAGTAAAGTCAATTGGTTCTTTGATATAAATTAACTTATGGCAAATGCTAGAACAGCTGTTGTAGTTAAAAAAAGTCCCACTGCTGCTGTAGCTGTTAATAGTGAAAAATTCATTTGAAGAATATTTTAAAAAAACATTAATTATCTTTTTAGATTGAAGTTGTATTAAAAAATACTTTTATACCAAATTTATTTTGTCCTCCCCGAATATCATTACGTAAAAAAAAAGCCTCACAATTGCGAGGCCAAGTGATGGGGAACCTTATTTTTAATCCAATTTAAATAAAAATGCAACCCCCCCCATCGGTAGCGCGTTGTTGGTGGGTTTACGACACTACAGATAGTGCTTACTAAATGAAATTTTAAAGAGTCTTGCAAATGAGATAATATTTTGTAATATTATGAGCTTTATTCAATATAATAAAATTTAAATTTAGAAATTTATTATCTTTATAAGCTTGTTAAAGCTTCCGTACAATGTATTATTCGTAAAAGTGATTAATAAATTAAAATTTAATGATTGAATTAACTTTACTTACACTATTAAATTATGTTGGAGATAATTTCTGTGAATATAGAAATGTAGGTCATGATAATTATAAATCTTTACTTCTTTCTTATAGTGATGCAAGTGAGAAGTTTGGTCCACTAGAAGTTAAAAAAGTAATTGAGAAATCAGATAATTTTAAAGTCGCGGCAATTGCTATTGCAGCTATTAAGTGTCCTCAGCACATTATGGAATAATGAAATTCGAAGTTAAAACTCAAAATGATGACCTTAGGAATTCTTCTTTTTCTTTCTTATTAATATTTGCTCTTCTTTCATTAATAGTAATCTTTTCTAATGTTTCAATTAAACTTGGAACGATTTCAAGATATCATGAAATAAATTATCTTTGTAGTCTACTTACCATTGAAAAGTCATCATTAAATTTCAAAAAACTATCAAAATTAACTAACTTAAATACTAAGCAAAAAATGTGGGATTTATGTCGAGAAATTGTTAAATAAAAATTAGCTAGAAGCTGAAGTGTAATATTTTAGGGCAAATAACCAAAATCTTCTTGAAACTAAAAAAAATATTATAGCAACAAATATTTCTAATAATATTTCCCATAGTAATGCAATACCTAGGAAAACTTCAGAGGGAATTGTCGTTATGAATGCAATTGGAACAAAAATACTAAAAAATATCCTTAAAGAGAATGAAAATGAATTTAAAGGAAATCTTCCTATATAAAGAAAAGAACGTAAGACTTCTGTCGCATTCCATGTTTTTACAAACCAAATTGTTGTTGTTGAGATTAAAAACCATAAGCTATATAGAATTACAATAGAACAACACAATGTTGTAAGGCATAATAATAAAAAACTTAAGTTTATATTTATTTGATTAATACCTATGCAATAAAATAGTAGAGCAAAACCTAATATTATTTCTAAAAATCCTGACGGTGCTATTTTATTTAAGGAAATAAAAAATTGACTATCTAAGGGTTTAAGAAGAACAAAATCTAAGGTTCCTTCTCTTATGTGTTTTACTATTTCTGTAAGATTTGGATTGAACCATGTATTAGTAATCCCATTTAAAATTGTATATATTCCTTGAATAATTAAGGCTTGTTCAAAATTCCATCCTCCGATATTATCAGTATTTTGGAAAAATATAGTTAATAAAAATACGCTCCCTACTAAGCTTAAAATCGCAGTAATAAAGTCAATTATTACGTTAGTCTTATATTCCAATTCTGAGGCTATAGAAGTACTTAAAAATAATGAATAAATTTTTATATATTTTTTTATTTTCATGAACCCATCGCTGTATATTTTTTTGTTCCCAGAGACCAAGTCCTTTTAAATATGGGGAAAAGAACTGAAATCCAAAATATCTGCATAAAAAATCCAGAAATTATGTTTGTATTATTCCCAGATAATATATTTGCTGGAAAATCAATTAAGTAAGGGAATGGGGTTAGGTATATCCATGATTTCACATGTTCTGGGAATGATATTACTGGGGCTAAAAGTCCTGAAAGGAATAAAGTTGGGATAAATAACAATCTTTCTATTGAAGAAGCCTTTTCTGTCCAAAAACAGAAGCAAGCAATAATTGATTGAATCAGAAATTGAATTAGAAAAGAGAAAAATGTAGAAAAACATGCTAATAAAAATAGACTTAAGTTTGGTATCCATATACTTTCTGGATTTATTAGAAAAAAAATTAACGCAATTATTATGGCAAAAGGGAAGCGTGTTATTTGTTCTGCTATGTGTTGAGCAAAGTATCTAAAAAATGGGTTTAAAGGTTGAATTAAATATGGGGAAATTTTACCCAAGAGAGCGTCTTCTTCAAAAGTAAAAACAACCCAAACTACGGAAAATTGCCTTACAAAGAACGCACTCAAAAAATATCTTGAGAGCATTACATTACTTAAGTTAATTGATTCATTTAAGTTATTGTTTGTCCATATATTGAGCATAAAAAAAGGTATTATTCCTGATATTGCCCATAAAGCTATTTCTACTCTATATTCCAACATATTTGAGTACTGTACTTTTAATAATGTTATTAGCTTATTTTTATTTAAATTAAACATTTATACTTTTTCCTTGACTAAAATATTCCCAATTATTTCATCAACAGGAGGCTCATTTATATATAGATCCTCGATCTCAAATCTTTTAAGAATATTATTTAAAGTAGATTTAATAGAATCTTTTTTAATTGTTATTGTAATTTCTTTTTGATTTTGATTTTTAATATTAAATCCTGAATTGCTTAGTTCTATAGCATCTTTATCCGTCTTGCAAATTATTAGGATATCTTTAACAGGAGATATTTTTTTTAATAGTTTTTCCAGTCGCCCATCATATGTAAGACAACCTTCGTGAATACATAATACCCTCTTGCATAAAGATGTAATATCTTTCATGTAATGACTAGTTAGACAAATTGTTGCATCTGTTTCTTTATTATAAATTTGTAGGAATTTTCTAAGATTCCTTTGAGAGTTAACATCTAGGCCTAGTGTCGGTTCATCTAAAAATAATATATTTGGTTTATGTATTAAAGCTGCCAATAATTCTGATTTCATTCTTTGACCTAAAGATAATTTTCTAACAGGTATATAAAGCTCCTTTTCAATTTCAAGCATATCTGACAACTTTTTAATTCTTTTTTTAGCTTCAAATTTTTCTATGTCATAAATTGCGGCATTTAAGTAAAAAGATTCTATTGGAGGAAGATCCCAAATTAGCTGTTGTTTTTGCCCCATTATTAAAGTTATATTTTTCAGGAAATTAGACCTTCTTTTATAAGGCAGGTTACCTGCTACCGATAACCGACCTTGGCTTGGGTGAATTAAACCACAGAGTATTTTAAGAATGGTTGTTTTCCCAGCTCCATTAGCCCCAAGAAAACCTACTATTTCTCCTTTTTTTATTCCAAAATTTATATTTTTTATAACCTCAATACTTTTTGTTTCTCTTTTAAAAAAATGCTTTAGTGTACCTTTTAGTCCAGGTTCTTTTGATGAAATATCAAATGATTTTGATAAATTTTCAACCTGAATAATATTCTCTTCCATATTATTTAAAAAAGTAAGTTTTAATTTTGGATTCTATAAATTTTAAAAATCTAAATTTATTTATTTAGTTGAATATTAAAATCAATTAAAAAATATCTTTTAATGAAACAACAAGCCAAGTTACAAAATTAATCGGGTTTAAAAGTTCACTGGATTTAAACTTAGATTCGTAATTAATATTATTAACTGCATTCAATATAAAATTATTTTCTAAAATTTTATTTTTATTTACTTCATTTTCTATTATGTTGCCATTCTCATCAAGAATTTGAATTTCATTCTCAAAAAACCACTCATTTTTCCCATTTGATAAGTTTAAAAATACTCCAATACCCATACCATCAGTAATTTTGAAATCACTTATAGTGCATTCTGATGAAATGTTTATTGCTTCAATGGTCTCCTTAGTTAATCTATCTTTTGAAAGCTCTAGATTAACCTTAACCGTGCTTCCTATTTTTACTTTATCTAGTATCATCATTTATAAGTTATTATACCTATAAAAAATTTACTATTGTGATAATTAAATATAAGTTCTTGTTATTATTTATTAGAGTTTTTGAATACGGCTTCTAATATTTTTTTTATTATTATCGCTAATATTCTTAGGAAAACAAAACTTATTCCTAGCCATCCCAATAATACTGAAATTGATAATAAGCTTGAACTAAGATCTTTTTGTAAAAATTCCTGCATAGAGAATGAAATTTTATTCATCAACTTTAATTTATATATCTAGTTTATTCGTTAATTCGATATAAATGCTTATAAATTATTTTTATTTAACTGAGATTAAATCCAAGATTTGATGATTTAATTTAATAAGCTAATATATATTTAATCAGAAATTATTAATTTGGATCTCTCATTAAATTCATATTTAGGATTTTTTTTAATCCTAGTTGGCTTAATAGTTCGTATTGATTTTAAATTTATTATTCAAAAGAATTTATAATAGTATCCTCTAATAATTGAAAATTTATTTAACTTTTTAAAATTTCCTGCCATTTCAAAAATATAAATTTAAAAAATTTTTTTAGTAATATTTTGATTTTAAAATTTAATTAGCTTTTATATTTTATATGATTAATAATTATCAAAAATATAGATTATTTTCATGAATAATGATTTGGAAACCTTTAATTATTTTATTGATGATCTACTCTCTTCGGAGGTTAATTTATTAAATAATGAGCTTGATCTTCTTTTAATGCAGTATCTTTTTAATTCGATAGATTTAGACTCATTAAGGAATATGGATAATGAAGAAGAAATTAGTGTTGCATAATTGTTCTTAATTATGAAATATTTTTATGAAAAATTTTGGGTTCCTTTCTTTGGTGGAATTTTATCAAAGTTTGTTTTTTTAATTGAAAGGAAACAAACAAAAAACAAGGGAGAGAAAACTAAACTTTAACTGAAAACTTTGAATAGTTGTTATGAGTATTTGACAGTTTATATATTGAAAGCAACAAAACATATTCTCTTAATTAATTAATTTATGCATGGTTAAGGTATCCAAAGAAATAGTATTAAAATTTTTATGAATAACAAACCTTTTTTAAAACCATACACTGTCCATTATAGAGACTTTCAAAATCTTAGATTTGAAAATTGTTTTTATGCACTAGATGCTTATGAAGCAAGAACATTGGCTATGGAGTTTAATAAATTTATAAATGCACATCCTAATAGTATTGATTTAATTAGGTGCGAAAAGTGATATTTAAATAGATATTTGAAAGTTATATTCTATACACTTAAAAATTTATCAATAACTGTTTGGCTTAATTCACTTGTACGGCCACTTGCAACAATTCCTCCCCTTTGCATTGCATAATATCTACTTGCCTGCCTAACAAAGTGTAAGTGCTGTTCAACTAATAAAACTCCAATACCAGTTTCTTTAATTATGAGATTTATAGCGTTTTCAATATCTAATACTATATTTGGTTGAATTCCTTCAGTAGGTTCGTCTAGTAACAATAATTTTGGTTTACCTAATAGTGCTCTCGCAATTGCAAGTTGTTGTTGTTGCCCTCCACTGAGATCACCTCCTTTTCTTGATAGAAAGTCTTTTAAAATAGGAAATAAATCATAGATACTTGAATCAATATTTTTATTTTTAGATAAGCCTCCAGGAAGCGATTCCATTCCCAACATTAAGTTTTCTTCAACAGTCAGATAAGGTATTATTTCTCTTCCTTGAGGAACATATGCCATTCCTTTTCTAGCTCTTTGATGTGGGGCCTTTCTATTTATATTTTCTCCAATAAAGTTTATTTCTCCTTTCTTTGCCTTTAATAGCCCTATTAATGATTTTAATAAAGTAGTTTTCCCTACTCCATTTCTACCTATTAAACAGATCATTTCTCCAGATTTAAGGTTTAAATCTACATCTCTGAGGATATGGCTTTCCCCATAATAAGTATTTAATGATTTTACTTCTAGTAGATTTTTCATGTTTATTCCTCCGGTCTTCCTAAATAAACATCAATTACCCTTTTGTCATTTTGAATAGTATCCATTGTACCTTCACATAATACTGTTCCTTGATTGAGAACTGAAACATTACTATCAAGTCTTCTTATGAATTCCATATCGTGATCTATAACAACAACAGTATTTTCTCCAGATAATGATTTTAATAAATCTGCTGTCAAATCAGTTTCTTCATCTGTAAGCCCTGCCACAGGTTCATCAACCAGCATTAAATCCGGTTTTTGACCTAGTAACATTGCTATTTCTAACCATTGTTTTTGACCATGTGATAAAGCACCGGCTTTTGAATTGATTTTTTTTGATAAGTTTATGACTTTCATTAAATGTTCTATTTCATCTAATTGATCATTTTTAATTTTTTTATTAATTAGATTTAAAGGACTTTTTGGAGTACTTACTGATATCTCAAGATTTTCTTTAACAGTTAGATTTTCAAATACTCTTGGGCTTTGAAATTTTCTTCCTACACCTAAACGTGCAATTTTATGTTCTTTTCTTCCTATTAATGATTTTCCTTTAAAAAAAACATCACCTTTAGTAGGTTTTACTTTACCTGTTATTACATCTAGAAATGTTGTTTTGCCCGCCCCATTTGGACCAATTACAGCTCTTAATTCTCCTTTTTTTAAGCTAAGGTTTAGATCATTTAATGCTAGAAATCCTTCAAAACTTACACTTATATTTTCTAAGCTTAATAGAGAATTAGTATTCTTATTCATTTTTTAATCCCTCCGTTTCATTTTTTATTTCTAGACTTGGATATGTTTCGATTTTCCTTTTCAGACCAATTCTTTGAAGCAGATTCCTTGGTCCCTCTCCTTGTACCCATCCTAAAACACCTTCTGGTAATGCTGTAACTACTAGAATAAATAACCCACCCTGAATAAACATCCAGCTTGCCGGTAAAGCTTCACTTACTAAACTTTTTGCATAATTTATTAAGACTGCTCCAAGTATTGCTCCCAATAAAGTCCCTCTTCCTCCAACTGCAACCCAAATAACCATTTCTATTGAAAATGGAACTGTCATAAATTGAGGGGATACTATTCCTGATTGAACCGTGTATAAAGCACCCGATATTCCTGCTAAACCTCCTGCTATAGAAAATATTATTGTTTTAAATAAGACAGGATTGTAACCTGTGAATCTTACTCTTGGTTCGTCATCTCTGATCCCTATAAGAATATTCCCAAATCTTCCTTTTACTACCCATTTTGAAAAAAACCATGCCGCAATAACTAATAAGGCTGTAAACCAAAAAAACATTCTTTGGATTGATTCTGAACCAACCATTTGTCCAAAAAGTTGAGTTACATCAGTTTTTAACCCGTTTGTACCATTAATAAGTTTTTGTTGTCCATTAAAGAAATTAAAGAATACTAAAAGAGCAGCTTGGGTAAGGATTGAAAAATACACACCTTTTATTCTGTTTCTAAAAACAAGAAATCCAAGTATTCCTGCAACTAATGCAGGTATAACCCAAATTGCAAATAAACTAAAGATTGGAGATCTAAATGGCTCCCAGAAAAAAGGTAAATTATCTACGCCATAAAGTCCAAAGAATTCTGGAATATTATTTGGAAATTCAGAAGAGCTTGTTATCTGTAGATACATTGCTGCACAATAACCACCAAGAGCAAAAAATATACCTTGACCAAGACTCAATAAACCAGTAAATCCCCAAATTAGATCTACACCCAAAGCAACAATAGCTAATGATAAATATCTACCAAGAAGATTCAATCTGAAAACAGGAAGAATTGATGGAGCTGCGATAATAAAAGCAATAATGAGCACCCAAATAACAAAAGTTGTTTTTTTGCTTAGTTTTAAATTTTTAAATTCCATTAACTCTCAACCATCCTTCCTTTCTGGGGGAATAAACCAGTAGGTTTGAATTGCAGGAATATTACTATTAATGCAAAAATCATAACTCTAGCCATACTGGTAGTTGCAAAGAAATTTATTGTATTAGATAGTGGTAGAGGCATATCAGGCCATATTGATAAAAGGCGACCAGCTCCAATTAAATCAGTCATTATTCCTATTCCAAAAGAGGCAAAAATTGTACCCAACAGGTTCCCTACACCTCCTAAAACTACAACCATAAAACATCCAACTATATAATTTCCTCCAACATTAGGCCCAACCGATCCCAAAAGAGATACAGCAACTCCTGCTACACCTGCCAATCCAGAACCAATTCCAAAAGTAAGAATATCAACTTTTTCTGTTGAAATTCCAAGACAGTCACTCATTTCTCTATTTTGAGTTACTGCTCTTATCCTCATACCCCAAGCACTTTGATTCAAAAATAAAGTTATTGCAATTACAGATATTAAAGTAATTATTATTATCATTAATCTTGTTTTTGGGAAAGCTGTTCCAAGAATTTCAACCTGACCCCTCATCCATGCTGGAGCCGTGACATCCACATTTCTTGCACTAGCTCTACTTAATTTGCTAACTGAAGATGAAATTAAATTACCGGAGAGAACTCCCGCTAAAGCTGCAAATATCCATGAACTAAATTTTACATATTTAAAGTTTATAGAATCTTTTAATTTTGATGAAAATAGTGATGGTAGAAATAAACCTATTATGAGACTTATTATTAGTCCTGTCCCATAAGCTAAAGGAACACTGCGGACAAACTGTTGAAGTATAAGGCTTACTCCCCATGTTGCAAGTAAAGTCTCTAATGGACTTCCGTATAACTTTCTAATTACAGTTTTTTCTAAAAGTATTCCTACTACTCCACTGACAATAAATGCAAAAAAGATAGAAACTATAACGTACGCGTTGTAATAGGGTTTTAATAGTGGGAGTTTGAAAATTAATTGAGTTACATATGTTGTGTAAGCACCTAGCATCATTAATTCACCATGAGCCAGATTGATTACACCCATCAAACCAAATACAATAGCTAGGCCCAAGGCTGCTACAAGTAAAACTGATCCGATCGCTACACCGTTGAATAAACTATCAAGAAGCAATTCCAATTTTAATAAGAAGAAAATTTAAGTGGATATAAGAAGAGGAGGCATCAAGCCTCCTCTTCTCTTTAGAAGTAAGCTTTGAAATTAAAGCTTATATCTTTCTCCTTTAGATGGGTCTGTCCAGTCACATGCATAACCTTTTGAACTAGGTTCAAATTGGTTCCATGCTTGTGGTAACACAACTCCATCAGTTTCTTCAAGAATCTCAAATCCACCTTCAGGCTTGATTAAACCAATTCTTACTGTTTGAGCAAGGTGATGGTTAGGCATAACCTCAACTGGTCCTTGAGGAGCGTCGAATGTTTGTCCTACTAGTGCTTCTCTAACAGCACTGTTCTCAAATGTGCCTGCATCTTCAACTGCTTGTTTCCATAAATAAACCATGTTGTAAGCAGACTCCTGTGGATCAGCAACTACTCTGTCACTTCCATATAGAGCTTTGAAATCAGCTGCAAATTTCTTGGATTCAGGTGTGTCGATAGACATCATGTAGTTCCAAGCACCATAATGGCCTTCTAAAAATTCAGGTCCAATAGTACTGATTTCTTCCTCTGCAATAGAATAGTTCATTACATAATATCCATTACTAGGAGTAATCCCAGCATCCTGAATCTGTTTAAAGAAAGCAACGTTTTGGTCACCATTAAGTGTGTTGATGATTACTCCACCACCAGATGGTGCTAACGCTTTTTTGATCTTGGAAATAATAGGAGCAACTTCAGTATTACCTAGAGGTAAATAATCTTCACCTACAACCTTTCCTCCAAGTGATTTAAGTTGTTCTTTGGTAATTGTATTTGATGTCCTTGGGAAAACATAGTCTGAACCAACTAGGAAAAATGGCTTTCCAGCGGCAGGAGATCTCTTATACATAAAATCAGTTGCTGGTTCTGATTGTTGGTTTGGTGAAGCACCCGTGTAGAAAATGTTGTTTGAACATTCCTGAGCTTCATACTGAATTGGGTAGTAAAGGAATGCATCTTTTGATTCATACACAGGAAGCATTGCCTTTCTACTAGCGGATGTCCATCCACCAAATACAACTGGAACCCCATCCTGGTCGATTAATTTTTTAGACTTCTCAGCAAATGTTGGCCAGTCAGAAGCCCCATCTTCAACGATGTAATCGATTTTATAGCTTTTTCCACCAACGGTTACTCCGCCGGCAGCGTTTATTTCAGCAATTGCCATTTTTTCAGTATCAACAAGAGTTGATTCAGATATGGCCATTGTTCCTGAAAGGGAATGTAAGATACCAACAGTTACAGTGTCATCGAAACTTCCGGAAGTGTCTGAACCTCCTCCGCAAGAAGTAACTGAAACGGCAAGAGAGGCAGTAGCTAAACCTGCCAAAATACGCCTTGAAATTCTCATGAATTCGTTTAAATTAGGAAATTGACCCACATTGGGGGGATAAAGTAAAAGTTATAAACGAGTGGGATTTAGTTTTGTAGCATAGGTAACATTTTGTTGAATCCAATATAAAACTTCTGATTATTTTTTTTAGTTTAAATGTTTGGTATTTGACCGACTAAATACTTAATAACGTCATCAACTCCACTGCCGGAACTAAGATTTGTAAAAAACCATGGTTTACCATCTCTCATCAAATCTGTATCGTTCTGCATAATATTTAAATTTGCACCAACCATATCAGCTAAATCAATTTTGTTGATTAATAACAAATCAGATCTTGTAATGCCAGGACCTCCTTTTCTAGGAATTTTATCCCCAGCCGATACATCAATCACGTAAATAGATAAATCTACAAGTTCTGGACTAAAACTTGCTGCAAGGTTATCTCCTCCACTTTCAACAAAAATGAAATCCAATGGATCATATTTTTTTTCAAGATCCATTACTGCATTTTTATTAAGTGAACAATCTTCTCTGATTGCAGTATGAGGACAACCACCAGTTTCTACTCCAACAATTCTTCCTTCCTCTAAAATCTTTTTCTTTATGAGAAAATTAGCATCCTCTTTTGTATAAATGTCATTAGTAACAACAGCTATTTTATATCTCTTTTTAAGACCTATGCATAAAGTTTCAACTAATGCTGTTTTTCCCGAGCCTACTGGGCCCGCAACTCCTACTCTTAATTTGCTGCTCATAAATCAATTTCTAAAAAGTTTTGTATATAAATCATTATGGTTTTGTTGAGCCATAGATAAGCTTATATTCCCAACATAAAGATCATTGATATTACTGTCTACAATTTCTTGGGAAACTTCTGAGATTAAATCCAATAACTCAAGTTGAATAGTTTGTGCTTTTATTGAACCCATGGGTATAAGTCTTATTGCAGCACTAAGTTGATTCGCAGTCCATGCATATATAAAATTTTCGATCATTTCTAATTTATTTATTTGAAAAGAGAAGCAAGCCCAACTCCATGCTAAAGACCAAGAGATATTTTTATTTTTATCATATAAATATTCAAATCCAAATTCTTTAGTCAATTCAAAAAGTGATTTAGCCATTTGAGTCTGTTGATCTCTTATCTCAACAGAATCTCTAAAAGATAATAGCCATTTATCTAAACTCAATAATCTTCTTTTGTTATTTTTAACATTATTAGCAACTTTTAATTCTACAAAAATATCAAAAAATTCTATTAAACATTTTGCTTCAATTCTAATTTGCCCAATTTTTAATTCATTTGTAATTAAATCCCTTATGTGGACTGATTCTTCTAAATTCTTAATTTTTAAATAACTTTCCAATCCCTCAGAATAACAAAAACCTCCCACAGGTAAACTTGGACTAATTAATAAATACTTAACTAAGTGATTTTTTTTCATGATGAAAAGCTCCTATTTCTGGGAAAAACTTTTTTTCAACTTTTGAGAAAACAACATCAAAGTTCTTAAGCAATTCCTCAATTATGTAATCACTTTTAGTAAATAAGATATTTTCATTAATCTCAATTTCCACATGTCTATTCCCAAGATGATAAGCAACTTTTATAAGCTCTAAATTCTTTTTAGCAGTAATTTCAATTAAATTTTCTTTTTGCGCAATGATTTGTACAAAGAGTTTTTTTTGATTTGTTCGAAGTATATCACCATCATTCAATTTCCCCTCTCTTGGTAATTGTAATTGAAGTTCTTGATTACAATCTGATTTTCTTTTTCCCCTGAAGACTCTTCTTTGATCAGAACTTAGTGTAAGGTTTAAAAGATTACCCTCATGGCAATTTTGCTTAATCCAATCAGTTACAACAATTTCTTTTTTATTACTCATAACAAAATATTTTTAGTAACTTAAATAGAGTAATCAAGAAATCAATTATGGCTAAATCTTCTTGGGAAGGTAATTGTTTCTTAAATTTTTTTAATAATAAATCAAGTTCTGGGAAAGACGATAAAACAATCTTTAAATCTAAATTTACATCTCCTTATAAATTACTAAAATGCAGTTATGACATAGAGGGCAGATGTATTTTACCTATACTTCATACGGCAGGAGGACTTGTTGGTGGTGATTTGCTTGAATTTGAAGCAGACATTGGAATTAATTCGAAAGTTTTATTAACCACCACTTCCGCTCAGAAAGTATATGGATCAGTTGGTAGATCAAAAATTAATCCTGAAGGAACTTTTTCCTCACAGAAAACAAAGATAAGTATTCTTGATAATTCTCATTTAGAGTACCTCCCACAAGAAACAATAGTTTTTGCAAACGGATTATATTCTCAGGAATTTAATATAAAGATTTCGGATAACTCCAGTTTTTTATTTACAGATTTAATAAGACTTGGAAGATCTTCTGCAGGTGAATCAATTGAGAGCGGCGTTTTTAGATCAAAATTAGAGATTATGAGGAATGGAAATTTATGTGATGATTGGGAATTTGTAGATCAAATCGAATTAACTAAATTTAGTTTTGAAGCTAAAAGTGGAATGGATTATAAGCCAGTTTTTGGTTCTTTAATTTGGATATGTGAAAAAGAATTTCCTAAAACAAAAATAAGTTACTTAAAAGATAAAATCAAAATAATTTTTAAAGAAAATAATAATTATTTGTCTTTAGGAACTTTAGAAAATGGGATATCAATAAGATTCTTAGGAACTTCATCACAAGATGCAAGAAAATGTTTTTTTTCTATTTGGACACAAATAAGAACTGTTTGTGGGTTTTGTAAGCCAGAATATCAAGGTGTATGGCCTTTGCAAGATCTTTAAATTACAAATTATGTTCATTAAGAACTTTTTTAAAGACAATTTTTAGATTAATTTTTATTTATGCATCTTTCACCTCAAGAAAAAGATAAACTATTAATTTTTTCAGCTGCACAACTAGCTGAAAGAAGACTCAATAGGGGTCTAAAACTTAATTATCCGGAAACAGTTGCTTTCTTAAGCTTTCAAGTTTTAGAAGGTGCAAGAGATGGCAAAAGTGTTAGTCAATTAATGTCTGAAGGGACAACTTGGCTTAGTAAAAAACAAGTAATGGATGGCATCTCTGAAATGGTCGATGAAGTTCAAGTTGAGGCTGTCTTTCCAGATGGTACTAAATTGGTAACTATTCACAATCCTATTAATTAACTATGGAATATTTAATACCAGGAGAAATAATTACTGAAGATGGTGATATTGAATTAAATTCTGGTAAGGATGTCATAAGTATATCTGTCTCTAACTCTGGGGATAGACCTATTCAAGTTGGATCTCATTATCATTTTTTCGAAACTAATAAAGCTTTATTTTTTACAAGAGAAATTACACTTGGTATGCGTCTAGATATTCCTGCAGGAACTGCTATTAGATTTGAACCTGGAGATACTACAGAAGTAAAACTCGTACCTTATTCAGGATACAGAAATGCCTTTGGTTTTAATGCTTTAATTAATGGTCCTTTAGATTCTTAAATATTATGTCTTATAAAATCAATAGAAAAACTTACGCTCAAACATATGGACCTACAAAGGGAGATAGAGTAAGACTTGCAGATACAGAATTAATAATTGAAGTTGAAAAGGATTTCACAACTTATGGAGATGAAGTTAAATTTGGAGGAGGTAAGGTTATCAGAGATGGGATGGGGCAGTCTCAAGTAACTAGAGATGATGGAGCTGTTGATACAGTAATAACAAATGCCTTAATAGTTGATTGGTGGGGAATCGTAAAAGCTGATGTCGGATTAAAAGATGGAAAAATTTATGAAATTGGTAAAGCTGGAAATCCAGATATACAAGATAATATAAATATTATTATTGGCTCTTCTACTGAAGTAATAGCTGGTGAAGGACATATTCTTACGGCAGGATCTATTGATACACATATACATTTTATTTGTCCTCAACAAATAGAAACTGCATTAGCTTCTGGCGTGACAACTATGTTAGGAGGAGGAACAGGGCCAGCTACCGGAACAAATGCTACTACCTGTACTCCAGGTGCTTTTCATATATCTCGTATGCTTCAATCTGCCGAAGCATTTCCTGTTAATTTAGGTTTTTTTGGGAAGGGAAATTCAACTAATGAGACAAATCTTTTTGAACAAGTAAATGCTGGGGCATGCGGTTTAAAATTACATGAAGACTGGGGTACAACCCCATCAACGATAAATTCATGTCTTAATGTTGCAGATACTCTAGACGTTCAAGTATGTATTCATACTGATACTTTGAATGAAGCAGGGTTTGTTGAAGACACTATTGCTGCCATCGCAGGTAGAACTATTCATACTTTTCATACCGAAGGAGCAGGGGGTGGCCATGCTCCAGATATTATTAAAATTTGTGGAGAAAATAATGTCTTACCAAGTAGTACTAATCCAACGAGGCCTTATACCAAAAATACTCTTGAAGAACATCTTGACATGTTAATGGTTTGTCATCATTTAGATTCAAAAATTCCAGAAGATATTGCATTTGCAGAGTCAAGAATTAGGAGGGAGACAATAGCTGCGGAGGATATTTTGCATGATATAGGAGCTTTTTCAATTATTGCAAGTGATTCGCAAGCTATGGGACGAGTTGGAGAAGTAATAACAAGAACTTTTCAAACCGCGCATAAAATGAAAGTGCAAAGAGGTCCTTTACCTGAAGATTCTGATAGAAATGATAACTATAGAGTTAAAAGATATATCTCTAAAGTTACTATTAATCCAGCTATTGCTCATGGAATTAATAGGTTTGTTGGTTCTATAGAAAAGGGTAAAATAGCGGATTTGGTTTTGTGGAAACCTTCATTTTTTGGTGTTAAGCCAGAACTAGTTGTCAAAGGGGGTTCTATAGTTTGGTCTCAGATGGGTGATGCAAATGCTTCAATTCCAACGCCAGGACCTGTTCATGGTAGACCTATGTTTGCGAATTACGGACAATCAATTTTAAAAAGTTCGTTCACTTTTTTGAGTAAAAATGCAATCGAGCTTGATATTCCTAACAAACTTTCTTTACAAAAAAATTGTTTGGCTGTAGAAAACACAAGATCAATTAATAAATTAGATCTAAAATTGAATAATAAATTACCAGATATCACGGTTGATCCACAAACTTATGAAGTATTCGCTGATGGAGTATTACTTTCTTGCGAACCTCTTGAAGAAGTACCGATGGCTCAAAAATATTTTTTACTTTAATAGTTATTAATTAATTCCTTTTTAGTTGTATTTATTTCTTTAGATCCTGCATTTGCTAAATCTTCTTGAAGCTTATTCTCACATGAAAGAACTCTTGACCAACTAGGAAGTTGTTGAGTTGTTGGATTTGCTAAGTAACCTTGAGTAGCAGGTCTTAATAATTTTGCAAATTTTTGAACAGACAATTCCTCTTCATGTCTGTCATATGGAAGCTTATTAACTGCAGAATCTAGTCCAAATTGTTTAACTCTATCTTCTCCTACTCTTTTATAAAGAACTTCAAGTGTAGATAATTGAGTGCTTGTTAGAGTCTGAGCTTGATGTTCCATAAGTCCTCTTAAGACGCTAGATAGAATTTCTGTGCACATCTTTTGAAGACCTTCCTTGGAAGATAATCCTATAGTTTTATGTTTATGATCAAATAATCCAAGGTCTACTTGAGCTATTTTTGAAGTTCTGACATTCCTGTAAACCTCTGATAGAAGACCTATCTCTAATCCCCAATCACATGGAATTCTTAAATTCATAGCTAAATCTTTTGTAAATGCAAATTCACCAGCTAGAGGATATCTAAAGGATTGTAAATACTGCAAAAATGGTCCATTGCCAACTAACTGCTCCAAACTTGCCAATAAAGGACCTACAAATAATCTCGTTGCTCTTCCTTGTAATTGATTTGTTTCTAAGGATAATCGACTATAGAAGGCTTTTACATAGGAAATTCCATATGATTCGTCTAACAAGGGAAGAATCATTCTTGATGGATATAAAGGGGTGAATGTTCTTATGTCTGCATCAAATAAAGCAACTACGTCAGATTGTCTTGTAGCAACCCCTATTCCTTGCCATACGGCCCATCCTTTTCCTGGAGTTCCAAGAAGTTCTAATCCATTTTTTTCTTGATTTTTTAATAGTTCAATTACAGATGGAGAATTTGTCCATTGAATATGAACAGGGAATGGCATTGAATCAAAAAATGACTTTGCAGAATTTACTTGATCTGCAGTCTTTGCAGATAGAGCAATAACTAATTCATTTAATCCTGTAAGATTTTTTAAAACTTCTTTAATGTCTTTTAGCGCTGGTCGTTCAAATTCTTCATATAGACACGGAATTAATATTGCTGTAGATCTTTTCTTAAGACGTTTATTTAATTCTCTAAGTAGATCCTTAGTGACACCATATTCATGTATTGTTGTGATTAATCCTTGTTGAAAGTCCATTTTCTATTTGATGTGCAGAATAGTGTTAATACTTCGATGATTTCTTCAATGTGACGCAAATTGATTCAAAGAAAAAATTTGATAGATTAAGGCTTTATAAATTGCTAGAAACAATTTATAAGGATCATACTACTGAAGAGCTTAACTTAATTTGTAATCAATTATTGCAGATTTTAGATAATTTCTCAGAGAAGTCTCGTTATGAAGAAATAAGTGAAGATAAAAAGTGGGATGAATCTTTTGCTGTTTTAATAACCTATGCCGATGGGGTTTATAAAAAAGGAGAAACTACACTTGTAACGCTTCGAGAATTACTAAGTAAAAATTTTGGGAGTTTATCAAAAGTAGTTCATATTCTTCCATTTCTTAAATCAACTAGTGATGGTGGTTTTGCTGTATCAAGTCATAAGTCTTTAGAAGAAAAATTTGGTAGTTGGGAGGATTTAAAAAGTATCTCTAATAAACATTATTTAATGGCTGATTTAGTTTTAAATCATGTTTCATCATCTCATCCATGGGTTCAGCAATTTATAAAATGTAAAGAACCCGGATTATCTAATGTTTTTTCTCCTTCACAAGATCTTGACTGGAAAAATGTTATCAGACCAAGAAGTTCATCTCTTTTCTCCCAGATAAATACAGAAGATGGACAAAAACAAGTTTGGACAACTTTTGGTCCAGATCAAATTGATTTGAATTGGCTTAATCCCAAAATGACAATAGAGTTTCTTAACTTGATTATTACTTATTTATCAAATGGTATTAAATGGTTAAGATTAGACGCTGTAGGTTTTATTTGGAAGGAGCCTGGTACAACATGTTTGCATTTACCAAAAGCACATTCAATAGTAAAAATTTTAAGAATACTTTTAAATAGCCTTCTTAAGGATGGCGTATTAATTACTGAAACTAATGTTCCACAGAAGGAAAATCTCTCTTATTTATTACCAGAAGATGAGGCGGACATGGCTTATAATTTCCCTTTGCCTCCTCTTCTTTTAGAAGCAATAATTAGTTCAAGAGCAGATATTTTGAATTCATGGATTTGTGATTGGCCAGAGTTACCCAATACTACAACGCTATTTAATTTCACTGCTTCTCATGATGGAGTGGGGTTAAGGGCTTTAGAGGGTCTCATGAATGAAGAAAGAATTAAAGATTTATTGATTAATTGTGAGAAAAGAGGTGGTCTAGTAAGTCATAGAAGATTATCAAATGGAGAAGATAAACCTTATGAACTAAATATTAGTTGGTGGAGCGCTATGGAGGATCCTGGTAGGGATTCAAATCGTTTTCAATATGAAAGGTTTTTGTTAACTCAATTACTTGTGATGTCACTAAAAGGCGTTCCTGCTTTTTATCTACCAGCATTGCTGGCTTCAGAAAATGATATAAAAAGTTTTTCAATGACAGGCCAAAGAAGAGATTTGAATAGAGAAAAATTTAAGTCAGAGAAATTAGCAGCTGTATTTAATAATCCTGAATCTAACGCTAATAAAAATCTTAAATACCTCAGACATGCAATGGATGTTAGAGCAAAATTACCTCAATTCCATCCTCAATCGCATATGGAATGTTTATCTAAAAATAGAGCTGATATTGTTGCATTAAAAAGGGGTATTGGTTCAAAAGCTGTTTTCACAATTCATAATATGACCGAAAATAAAATTAATTACAGGTGTATTGATTATGAATTTAATAAATTGATTAAAAATGATTTAAATATGCAGGATTATCTTACATCAAATAAATATAATTCTAATAATATTGAACTTGATCCCTTTCAAGTTATTTGGCTCGGTTTTTGATTGATGATTGATTTTTCTTCCTTATGGGTCGTTAGTGATGTTGATGGAACATTAATGGATCATTCTTATGATTTAACTCCAGCAAAAGAAACTATAAAATTACTTCAGGAATTATCTATACCAGTAATATTATGTACCAGTAAAACCGCTGCTGAGGTTAAGGTTATTAGAAAGGAACTTAATTTAACTGATCCATATATTGTTGAAAATGGTGCGGCCATACATGGTGAAACATTAAAGAGAGTTAATGGGGAGATTATTCTTGGAGAAAAATACGAAATACTTGAAAATATTTTAAGTAGTATTTCTAATGAAATTAATTATGATTTACAACCACTCAATAATATTTCCGACCAAGAAGCAACCGAACTGACTGGATTAAGAGGCCATTCTCTTGATTTAATGAGAGAAAGACACTGGAGTATGCCATTCTTGAATCCTCCTCAAAACAAAGAAGAAGAAATTAATATTTGTTGTAAAAGATTTGGTGTGGAAATTTTTAGAGGTAACAGGATGAGCCATATGTTATCAATTAACTCAAATAAGGGTAAAGCAATAAATGCGCTCAAGAACTATTCAAATAATCCAAATATTAAAATTATTGGTCTAGGAGATTCTCCAAATGATTTACCTTTATTATTAAATTCAGATTACAAAATTGTAATTCCTGGTCCTGGGGGACCAAATTTGAAATTAATAGAGAAATTAAAAGACCACAAATATACATTAGCGACTGATCCAAATGGTTATGGTTGGAAAAGTGAAATAAATAAGTTAATAAATAATTTAGTATTAAATAAGCGATGAATGATTTAAATATTGAATTTCCACTGGATGATTTTGAAGAATTAATTTCTCAAATTGGATGGAGTTCTTTGGATGAATGGTTTATGTTTTGGAATCTTAAGAAAGAGATGCTTTCAATTAATAATTTTTGGGATGATAATGTAAAAGATGATTGGATTTGGGGATTGGCTTTACCCCTTTTATCACAAGCATATAAATTGAATAAAAAATCTCCTAAGAGAAAAATTATTGGAATATCCGCTTTACCTGGTACAGGGAAAACTACTTTAGGTAAATGGTTGGAGAGTATGTCTTTAAAATTAAAATTTAAGTTATCTGTTATTTCTATTGATGATTTTTATCTACCTTCTGAAGAAATGGAATTTGCTATTAAAAATAATCCATGGAATGTATCTCGAGGTTTTCCTGGAAGTCACTCGATTGATTTAATGAAAGAGAAATTACTTAAATGGAAAACTGATGGACAATTAACTGTACCTGTTTTTGATAAATCATTAAGAAAAGGTCTAGGTGATAGGGCTCATTGGAGGGAAGAATCTCCTGATTTGCTGATAATTGAAGGATGGTTTTTAGGTGTAAAACCCTTATCTATAGAATTAGATAATTCTGAAAAATTTTCACCTCCATTAAGTGTTTTTGAATCTTCTTACAGAATTAAAATACAAAATAATTTAAATCAATATTTAGACGTTTGGAATATGATTGATAAAATTTGGCATTTAAAACCTTTGAAATTTGAATATTTGAATGAATGGAAATCTAATCAAGAAAAAAGTATGCAGTTTAAAAGTGGAAGTTCTCTTAAAGATAATAATTTGAGTAATTTTCTTCGAATGTTAAATGTTTCTATCCCACATAAAAGTTTTGACGATATCAGCTCGGATGTTTTATTAATGATAAATCAAGAGAGAAAGTTAATTAAAGTTGGATTAAATCAACAAATCTCTAAATAATTTTTTATTTAGTTGCTTTTTATACATTTTAGATCAATTTACTTAGTGTTTAATTAGAACAAATTTTAATTATTTTTATATGGTTGAGTTTTCTTATAAAAATGAAGGCTCCAGAATGGTTGTTTTGAGATGTATAGGACCTTCTAATTTTTTTTTAGAAAGAGTGCTATTTCCTACGGATATTTTATCTTTTACGGCTCCTAATGATTCTAGAGTTGAAATTTGGGGTAATGAATTATATGGTCCTAAACTAGAAGAAAGGATAAGAATTTCTTCTGAAAATGAAGATGCAACTCTAGTTGCTTAATTCTGTTGATTTGTAATTGTCTTCGAGTCAGAATTTTTAACGACCTACGTTAATTTTATTGATATTATTGAGATAAATTTGAATTTATAATGACTCAATTTGCTTCTTTTGCCATAGGTGGATTTGTTCCTTCAGCCGCTATTGCCGGTGTCCTAGTTTTGATTGGTCTTGGTGCATTTTTTTATCTGGGATTAAAAGGACCTACAGATTATTAATATAAAATATTAAATATACCTATTTTAGATGGATCTTACTGTAGTACTTTTTATAATTAGTATGCCTTTCGTATTACTAACAGCCTATTTTGGGACTAAAAATGATTTTTACGAAAGTGAAAATTATAAAGGTGACGGCTGTGCACACGATGTGAAAAGATAATTTTATTTAATGTTTCCGCTATATATACAAGTCCATTTATTATCAAATTGCCAAACAGGAATATAAATTTCTTTAGAAATTTTATTCCCAGCTTTTTCACAAGTTTCCATATCTTTCATTGGAATAGTATGCAAAGATGGGCTTGTTATTCCACTTACCTCAGGTCTGCCTCCTGGTCCTTGTCTGTAAGTTCCAATCACTAGCCAATAATTTGCTTTAACAGCATCAGAAAAAATAAAAAGACTTACGAAGACTAGTATTTTAAAAACAAATTTTTTCATAATATTAATACCTTAGCTTTTCTTCAAATAATGTAAATTGTATTATTTTTAATTGATATTATTATTGGAAATATTTTGAATATAAACTATTGGAATTTTTAAAGTATATTTTTTATGGAATAATTCAAGGTTTAACAGAGTTTATTCCTGTAAGTAGCACTGCTCATTTAAAAATCATATCTCTATTCTTTGGAATTGATGATCCTGGTTCGTCTGTTTCTGCAACTATACAAATTGGAAGTGTTTTTGCAATATTTTGGTATTTTAGGAAAAGTATTTCTAATTTCAAAAATACAAACTCTAGAAAACCAAGAGATTCATTTTTGTTTAATAAATTAAATAAATCTATCTTTATAGGTACAATTCCAATTGTTTTTATTGGTGGAATTATAAAGCTATTTGTTCCAGGATTCTCTGATTCGTTTTTACGTTCAAATCTTTCAATAGCTTTAGTATCTATATTGATGTCTTTAATAATGCTTTTTGCAGATATTTCGACTAAGAAATCAATTAATTTAAACAATCATAAATATCCAAACAGCTTATATATTGGAATTGCTCAAGCCTTTGCAATTGTTCCAGGAGTATCTCGTTCAGGAGCCACTATTTCTATGGCTCTTTTATCTGGATGGAATAGAAAAGATGCCGCTAAATTCTCATTCCTTCTTGGTATTCCTTCAATCTCATTAGCAGCTTTTGTTGAGTTTTTTAGTACAGTAAATCAATATTCAGCATTTCCATTCCTTCCTCTTTTTGCTGGATTAATTACAGCTTTCTTCTCTTCTCTATTAGCCATAAATTTTTTAATAAAGTATGTTTCTTCTAATGGACTCAAAATATTTGTCTATTATCGTTTAATATTCGGAATCTTAATTCTTCTCAATTTATAGGAATCTAAATTAAATTAAATCAACATTTCTATGTTAGTGTTTTTTAAATATTGTTTTTCGGATGATTTTTTTTATATCATATCAACTAGGAGAGGTTGAAGTCTCGAATCTTACTATTATTATATGTGCAATTTTTTCTTCATTTACTTTCATCGCTGTTGGAATAAGTTCTTATAAGCTGTATAAATCGTTAATAAATAAAGATGATTCTGAATCTTAATCGGAACGGCGGGATTTGAACCCACGACCCCCACTACCCCAAAGTGGTGCGCTACCAAACTGCGCTACGCCCCGTATTGACACTATAAATATAAAAGGCTTTTAATTGTTAATATCTATAGGTTTATTATTAGATCTCAATACACATTTATCAATGTCCCAATTGAAATTATCCCAGACTTTTTTTGGGAGTTTGTAATCACAGTTATTGAAACTTCCTAACTTTACTTTAGTAGGAGATGCCGAACAATATTGCCTACTACCTTCTACTGCTAAATACTGCTGATGATAGTCTTCAGCATAATAATAAGTGTCAATTTTTTTAATCTCTGTTTCTATGTGTCCTAAATTATTTTTATAAAGTTCTTTTTGGTAAGCTTCTTTGCTCGAGTAAATTTTGTCTTTATTCCTGTCATTCTTATAGTAAATTGTTGATCTATATTGAGTTCCCATATCATTACCTTGTCTATTTTTTTGGGTTGGGTTATGACATTCCCAGAACATTTTTAATAAATCGCTAATATCTATTTCATTTACATTCCAAACAACCCTTACAACTTCAGCATGACCGGTAATACCAGAGCAGACCTCGTAGTAAGTAGGGTTTTTCTTCTCTCCTCCAGCATAACCCACGGAAGTTGTAATGACTCCCGGAAGTTTCCAGAAACATTTTTCTGCACCCCAAAAACATCCACATCCAAATATTATTTCATCCTCTTGAGATTTTGGTACCTCTTTTATATCGGTACCTAATATTCTGTGGAGGGAATTTGTTTTATTTGCTGAAACTGATTTATTGTTTGTCATGAGTTTTTTAAGAAATTCAAACATCTTTAGGTATGTATTTAATTAAAAAGTTTTTTTAACTTACTATTTTATTAGTAGCTATTTCTCTTTCCCAAAGTTTTTTATATAGTCCATTGGTTTTTATCAAATCTTTATGGATCCCCTCCTGCACAATCTCACCTTTATCCATAACAAGTACCCTATCACATGTTGCTGCAACGGATAATTGATGACTAATCATTAATATTGTTTTACTTTTTTTTGCTCTCATCTCTTCGATAATTTTCGCAGCAGTTTTATTGTCTACACTGGCCAATGCATCATCTAGAACTACTACAGAAGCTTCAACTAAAAGTGCTCTTCCCAACGCTGTTCTTTGTCGTTGACCCCCACTCAGCGTGATTCCTCTTTCACCTACGATTGTTTTAAACCCTTCTGGAAAACTATTAATATCATCTATTAATCCTGCTTTTACTGCGCTTTTTTTTACAACATTTTTAGAAGCTTTTGGATCTCCAAATTTTAAATTTTCTGAAATTGTAGATGTAAATAAAAATGCTTCTTGAGGTACGATGGCAATGTGTTTTCTTAAATCTCTTAATTTAATATTCTTAATATCAATATTATCTAAAAACAATTGTCCATCGGGAATCTCAATAGTTCTACCTAGTGATTTAGCTAATGTTGTTTTTCCACAGCCTACTGGACCAACTATGGCGATAAGTTCTCCGGGATTAATTTTGAAATTTAATTTATTTAAAGAGTTAAAATTTGCACCCTCGTATCTTATTTTTAAATTTTTTGCCTCAATAAAACCTTTAACTTTTTTCTTTATGAATTTAGCTTTTGGGTTGTCAATTATTTTTGGATTGTTTTGAAATATCTCTTCAACTCTATCTAGACTTACTTGTCCTAATTGAAAAGTATTTAATGTAAATCCTAATAGAGCTGTTGGAAATACAAGTCTTTCAACAAATAATATCAATGCAACTAGTCCACCAATTGTGATAAATCCGTTTTCTAGTTGAGAGGTCCCTAGACCTAAAAGTATTAATAATGAAATTGAAGAAATACCTTGCAATAGAGGGAATAATGTACTTGCTGTTCTTGCGAGCTTTATAGCTGAATTGCGATAAACTTTATTGTAGTTATTAAATTCTTTCTTTTCAGCCTCCTCCTGTGCATAAATTTTTATAGCGCTTATCCCTGATAAATCTTCTTGTATTAAATCACTTAGTTTGGAAAGTGATTCTTGTTGAATTTTTCTTTGGCTCACCATTCTTCCTCCAAATAAACTAACTATTACTAATATCATTGGAAATATCATTAATGCAGCTACTGTCAATGTTTTATTAATCGATAACATTGAAGGAATTGTTAGAGAATAAGCCAGAACGATATTACATAAACTTAAAACTGTAAAACCTAAGAGTCTTCTAATGTTTTCTACATCACTAGTAGCTCTACTAATGATATCTCCACTACCTTTTTTTTGTATCCAATCAGGGTCTTGAATTAGTAAATGGTCAAATAATTTTTGGCGAAGATTTACTTCAACTTTTCTTCCAATCCCAAATACAATTTGCCTTGAAAATAATCTTATAAGACCCATGCATGTTGCTAGAAACATGAGTAATAATGATTTTGATATAACGTAACTAGAGGAAAATCCATCTTTCAGTTGATCAATTATGTTTTTAACTTCTAAAGGTATTAGAATACTTAAAATATTCACTACTAGGAGAGCTATCCCACCATATAAAAATTCTTTTTTGTATGGTTTTAAATACTTAAATATGACTTTTAATTTAAGATTCTTCATTTAAAAATTCCCATATGATTAAGATAATGTTTCATTTTCGAATATGTGAGCTAGTTTGATAAATGATTTCGTTTTTTATTATGAGCAATGAACAAACTCATCCTTTGCATGCAACTGATAAAAAGATTATAGATTCTCTTATATCTAAGGAAATACCAGAGGATTTTGACTTAATTAATTTAGGTAGATTAATTAATAGATATGATGATTTTCCTGGTGAAATTGAGATCAAAGATGATATTGAAAAAACACTAAAATTTTGGAAAATAACAAAGGA
Source organism: Prochlorococcus sp. (assembly GCF_965655815.1). Taxonomy (NCBI): domain Bacteria; kingdom Bacillati; phylum Cyanobacteriota; class Cyanophyceae; order Synechococcales; family Prochlorococcaceae; genus Prochlorococcus; species Prochlorococcus sp. The sequence goes on from NZ_CBFHHZ010000003.1 coordinate 152,449, forward strand.
CAATCTTTTTGAAAAGACTAAGAAATTATGGTCAAATAATTTTAGACCTTCAAATACGAATAAAGATTTAGTCGGTTCCGGTTTTGATACTTCTAATTGAGCCACGAACCTTAAATCCACTAAAGATTAATGTCTATTATTAAAACAAATTCTGAAATTCTAAACCAGTTGCTATATGGGCAAGACCTTGATGCTGAGACATCATATATTTTAATGAAAAGATGGCTAAATGATGAAATTTTGGACGTCCAAACAGGTGCTTTTTTGAGTGCATTGAGAGCTAAAGGAGCTACAGGTACTGAATTATCTTCTATGGCAGAGGTACTTTTAAATGCTTGTAAATTGCCTGTCGAACGACCCAATTTGTTTATGGTTGATACTTGTGGAACTGGGGGGGATGGGGCTAATACTTTTAATATTTCTACTGCTGTCGCTTTTGTCGCCTCATCATGTGGTGTAAATATTGCAAAACACGGAAATAAAAGTGCTAGTGGAAAAGTTGGCTCGGCAGATGTTTTGTTAAATCTTGGGATTAATTTAAATTCCACTTTAGAAAAGGTTATTTCTTCAATAGATCAAATTGGGATAACTTTCTTATTTGCTCCTGTTTGGCACAAATCATTAATTAAACTAGCTCCTTTGAGGAAGGCTCTTGGCATAAGAACTGTTTTTAACCAACTAGGGCCATTAGTAAATCCTTTAAGACCTAATGCTCAAGTTTTAGGGGTTGCTTCTGATGAATTACTTAATCCTATGGCTTCAGCTTTGAGCAGAATGGAAATGGATAGAGCAATCGTTGTTCATGGCTATGGTGGTCTAGATGAGGCTTCGTTAGAAGGTGATAATGAAATAATATTTGTAGACAAAGGTAAGCTTAAACATTCAAAAATAAATGTTTCTGACTTTAACTATCAAAACACTTCAAATAAAGATTTAATCGTATCAAATGATGACTCTTATGAAGACATATTGAAATCTGTTTTGAATGGTTCAGGTCAAAAGGCTCATTTGGATGTAGTCGCTTTAAATACAGCATTAGTACTCTGGGTTGCAGGAATTGAAGATGATATTGAAAAGGGATTTAAAAAAGCTTTGTTCTCTATGAGTAAAGCAGAGCCTTGGAATAAATTTTTGCTTTTGAAAAACTACCTTGAATCATAATAAATTTTTTAATTAATGAATCATCCTTTTAAGAAAAATGCAAAACTTGTTTTGAGTAATGGGATAACTTTTACTGGTTATTCCTTTGGTGCGATGGGTTCAACTGTTGGCGAAATTGTTTTTAATACTGGTATGACTGGTTATCAGGAAGTAATTACTGACCCAAGTTATTTTGGTCAGATCATTACATTTACTTATCCTGAGATTGGAAATACAGGAATCAATTTCGAAGATTCAGAATCAGATAATTCTGTCAGAGGTATAATTGTGCGTAATTTTTCAAATAATAATAGTAATTGGAGATCTAAATTAAACTTTAATCAGTGGCTAATAGAAAAAAATATTATTGGACTTTATGGAATTGATACAAGAGCTCTTGTTAAAATTTTAAGATCGAATGGTTCCATGAATGGAGTTATCACTACTGAAAAAAATGATTTTGATAGTTGTCTTGAAATTATTTCTAATACTCCCAATATGCAAGGTTTGAATTTAGCCAAAGATGTTTCAACAAAGAAAAATTATATTTTTAAAGAAACTACAATGACTGATTTTGATGTAAGAGAAAAAATCCACAATAATATAAATAAATACAAAATTGTGGCAATTGATTTTGGTATTAAAAAATCAATTCTCAATAGATTAGTTTCGCATGGATGTGAAATATTGGTTTTGCCTTCAAATTCTTCATTTGAAGATGTTTTAAGTCATGATCCTGATGGAATATTTTTCTCAAATGGTCCAGGTGATCCTTCATCTGTCCTTGATGGAATTAACTTAGCTAAAGCACTAATTGATTTTGGAAAAATTCCTATGTTTGGTATTTGTCTTGGTCATCAAATATTTGGTTTGGCATTAGGTGGAAAAACATATAAATTGCCTTTTGGACATCGTGGATTAAATCATCCTTGTGGCATGAATAATAATAATATTGAAATTACAAGTCAGAATCATGGTTTTGCTATAGATCCAAATTCTTTGTCAACTGAATCAGTTGAAATAACCCACTTGAATCTTAATGATAAAACTGTCGCCGGATTGAAACTTATAAATAAGCCTATATTTAGTGTTCAATATCATCCAGAAGCAAGTCCTGGTCCTCATGATTCAGATTATTTATTTGAAAAATTTGTTTCTCTAATGTTAGAAAGATGTTGACATATTGATTCTTTTTGATTTGATAATTACATTTAGTAAATTAATTTTTTTTGGAGGTATTAAACCATAGAAGATTTCCAAAAGTTAACTGTTTCGTTAAGAGGCAACATTGAAATAAAGGCAAATATAATTGTTTTTACTTTAAAAGGGCAATTAGACGCATTTTCTGAAAAACAATTTAAAACTTTTATTACCAATACCCTTAAAAAAGAACCTCTGTCATTTGTAATTGATTTAAGTAAAATAGATTTCCTTGATTCATCCGGTTTAGGTGCCCTTGTTCAAACTTCCAAGGAATGCAAAAAACTTAAACTAAGGTTTTCTGTAGTTGGAAATTCTAGAGTTGCTCAAACTATAAAACTAGTAAGATTAGCAGACTTTCTGAATTTGAAAGCTACTCTTCAAGAAGCCTTGCTCTATTTGAAGCATTGAATTATTGGATACAAAATCTTGCTCCTGATGGTTCTCCTGATGAGATAGGTGTTATTCAACTTGCTTGGCTAGGGGATTCTATATGGGAGTTACATCAAAGATTACGCCATATTCATATCCCATTAAAATCAAAAGATCTTCATCTTTCAGTTGTTAATGAAGTAAAAGCTCAAGCTCAATCAAAAGCATTAGATGAAATTGAACATTTATTAAATTCATTTGAAATTAATTTAATAAGACGAGCCAGAAATAAAACAAAGCGATTTCCAAAATCTTCAGATCCTGCTATCTATTCAAGAGCAACAGGTTTTGAAGCTTTAGTTGGTTGGTTATTTCTAAAAGACCCTAAAAGATTGTCTAAATTTTTTGAATACCTAGAGTGTAAATAAGCTATAAGATTTATGAAAAACTTTTCTAAAAATAATTATTCAACAAAAAGGAATGATACAGAAAATAGAAGATCACAATCAAAAAATAATTTTAAAAAAGGAAATGATTTAAATACAAGAGATAATTTTAAAAGGCGAGACGATTCTAATAGAAGAGACGATTCTAATAGAAGAGACGATTCTAATAGAAGAGACGATTTTAAAAGACGAGATAATTTTAAAAGACGAGACGATTCTAATAGAAGAGACGATTTTAAAAGAAGAGATAATTTTAAAAGAAGAGACGATTACGAAAGAAAAGACGATATTAAAAGTAATGAATACAACTACTTAAATTCAAAAGAAAAACCTAGAAATAGTTTTAATCAACCACAAACAAGATTTTCCTCTAACGCTCCGCAAACTAAAAATTATTCTGAAAACAGTTCAAAAAAATTTCAATTGAGTCCAAATGAAAGAAATTTTGAAGACTGGGTTTGGGGTAAGCATTCTGTTTTTGCTGCTTTAAATAGTGAAAGACCAATCAATAGGATTTGGTGTACTTCTGAAATTTTTTCTTCAGAAAAATTTTACCTATTATTAAAAGACCTTAAGTCTAAAGGCGTTTTAATAGAAGAGGTGACTTGGTCTAGACTCTCTCAACTAACATCCGGAGCCGTTCATCAAGGTGTTGCTTTACAACATGCTTCTACTGAGTCAATATCTTTAGAAAAATTAATTGATATATCAAAAAGTAAATCCTCTAATCCTATTATTGTTGCATTGGATGGTGTGACAGATCCTCACAACTTTGGTGCAATTATTAGATCAGCAGAAGCTTTTGATTGCAAAGGTATTATTGTTCCTCAAAGAAGATCTGCAGGTTTAACTGGAACTGTTGCAAAAGTTGCTGCTGGAGCATTAGAGCATATACCTGTAAGCAGAGTAGTAAATCTAAATAGAGCTATTGATGAATTAAAGAAAAAGGGGTTTATCATTATTGGTTTATCTGGAGATGGGCAAGTCCCCATTTCAGAATTTAAAGAAAAAGCTCCTTTTGTTGTAATAGTTGGAGCAGAAAATAAAGGAATCTCTTTGCTAGTCCAAAAAAAATGTGATTATTTACTTAAAATTCCTCTTAAAGGGAAGACTTCGAGCTTAAATGCCTCTGTAGCAGCTGCTATTTCCTTATGTTATTTATCAAATAGTTAACATAATTATTAAGTAAAAATTGCTATTTTGATTAAATATTTATCGTTATTTCAATATATTTATTTAAATCAAATTAATTACTTGAATAATTAGTTGAAAATTGTATAGAATTTAACAAGAATTTATGGTCTTAAATGAAGACCAAAAAATATTGATTAGAAATTTAGGTAACAAACTTGGTTTGGCTTGGTGGGCAAAAGTCGAGACCGGAAATCCTTCGGGAATCTATTGGTATGGTCCATTTCTTACAAAAAGTAGTCTTAAGAAAAATCTAGAAAAATTTCTTTCTGATCTTTCAGACGAAGGTTCAACAGATATTAAATACCATATTGTTAGATGTAATAAAGAAGAACCCCTAACTGTTTGATAACTAATTTAATCTAAATTTTCGATTTTGATATGAACTTTAATTCTTTTAGAAAAGAAATTAATAGTGGAAATGCTTCAGTTAAGGAATTAGTTAATGAATTCTTTTTAAAAATAGATTCATTAAATCCAAAAATAAATGCTTATACTTGCTTAACAAAAAGCATTGCTAATTCTCAATCTGAAAACATTGATAAATTAATAACTAATAATCAAAAACTTCCACCGCTTGCAGGAATACCTATTGCGATAAAAGATAATATTTGTACTAAAGGGGTTGTTACATCTTGTTCAAGTAAAATGCTTAAAGACTTTGTTTCTCCATACGAGTCTTCTGCGTCAGGTAAATTATGGTCATCTGGTGGTATTTGCTTAGGGAAGACTAATTTAGACGAATTTGCGATGGGAAGTTCGACTGAGACTTCTGTATTTGGTGCGACATCAAATCCTTGGGATGTAAATAGAGTACCTGGTGGAAGTTCAGGTGGAAGTGCCGCTTCAGTAGCTGCAGGTCTATGCTTAGCCGCTATTGGATCAGATACCGGAGGCTCCATAAGACAGCCAGCATCTTTTTGTGGAGTTGTGGGACTAAAACCAACATACGGAAGAGTAAGTAGATGGGGACTAATTGCATTTGCAAGTTCTCTAGATCAAATTGGTCCAATTACAAATACTGTTTCAGATGCTGCTGAGATTCTTTATTCAATTTCTGGTAAGGATAATCTAGATTCAACATGTCTTGATAAATCAGTTCCTAATTACTTATCAGATTTAGATAAATCTATTAAAGGTATTAAAATAGGTATTATTGAAGAATGTTTTGATCATCCTGGGCTTGATCCTGAAGTTAAGGAATCAGTTTTATCAAGTGTTGAGAGGTTCAGATCTTTAGGAGCTGAAATTCACGACATAAAGTGTCCAAGATTTAACGACGGCATTGCCACTTATTATGTTATTGCTCCATGTGAGGCTTCAGCTAATTTAGCAAGATATGATGGCGTTAAATATGGATATAGATCAGAAGGTGATTCTAATTTATTAGAAATGATATCTAAGAGTAGAGCTGAAGGATTTGGAGATGAAGTACAAAGAAGAATTTTGATTGGTACCTATGCTTTGTCTGCAGGATATAGTGATGCATATTACAAGAAAGCTCAGAAAGTAAGAACTTTAATTAGAAAGGATTTTGATACAGCTTTTAAGGAAGTAGATGTTTTATTAACCCCCACATGTCCTACCACTGCATTCTTAAAAGGTGATTTTGTAAATGACCCTTTATCAATGTATTTGTCTGATCTCTTAACTGTTCCAGTAAATCTTGCTGGACTCCCAGCTATCAGCATTCCATGTGGTTTTGATAAAAAGGGTTTACCTATCGGTCTTCAATTAATCGGAAATGTATTGGAGGAGCATCGAATATTGAATGTTGCAAATATATTTGAAAAAGATGCTGAAGTTATGAATAGTAAACCTAATATTGAAATTTGAATTAATAATTAATTTGTATTAGTAAAATATAGAATTTTTTAAAATATTCTCTATCTTATAAATATAAATTGGTTAAACATGGGATTTGTTCCACTACATAATCATAGCGATTACAGCCTTCTAGATGGAGCAAGTCAAGTTTCGAAAATTGTTGATAGAGCTTGTGAACTTGGAATGGATTCAATTGCTTTGACCGATCATGGAGTAATGTATGGCGTTCTTGATTTAGTAAAAAAATGCAAAAGTAAGGGTATAAAACCAATCATTGGTAATGAAATGTACATTATCAATGGTTCTATCGATGATCCTCAGCCAAAAAAGGAAAAAAGATACCATTTGGTAGTATTAGCCAAAAATCATACAGGCTATAAGAATCTTGTAAAGTTAACAACGATTAGCCATCTTAATGGTATGAGGGGCAGAGGTATCTTTTCTAGACCTTGTATTGATAAAACTCTTCTAGAAAAATATAATGATGGTCTTATTATTTCAACAGCATGTTTAGGTGGAGAGATTCCTCAAGCAATCTTAAAAGGAAGGATTGATGTCGCTGAGAATACTGCTGTTTGGTATAAGAAATTATTTGGAGATGATTTTTATTTAGAAATACAAGATCATGGTTCTATAGAAGACAGAATTGTAAATGTTGAATTAATAAGAATAGGTAAAGAGCATCAAATTAAAGTTATTGCTACAAATGATGCTCACTATATCTCAAACATGGATGTTGAAGCTCATGATGCCTTACTTTGTGTTCTTACGGGAAAATTAATAAGTGACGAAAAGAGATTGAGATATACGGGAACAGAATATATTAAAAGTGAAGATGAAATGCTTAGACTTTTTAACGATCATATTGATAAAGAATCTATTAAAGAAGCAATAAATAATACGGTTGAGGTTTCACAAAAGATTGAGGAATTTGAGTTGTTCGGTACCTACAGAATGCCAAAGTTTCCTTTAAAAGAAGAGACTGACTCTTTATCATTTTTGACCAAAATAACTAAGCAGGGTCTTTTAAGTAGGCTTAATAAAAATAATCTTGATGAAATCGATGAAATCTACAAGAAAAGGTTAACTTCAGAATTAAAAATAATAGATGATATGGGTTTCCCAGACTATTTCTTAGTTGTGTGGGATTATATAAAATTTGCTAGAGATAGCTCTATACCTGTTGGCCCAGGCAGAGGTTCCGCTGCAGGTTCACTTGTAGCATATGCTCTTCAAATTACAAACATTGATCCAGTTAAACATGGATTATTATTTGAGAGATTCTTAAATCCAGCAAGAAAATCTATGCCTGATATTGATACAGATTTTTGTATTGACAGGAGAAATGAAGTTATTGATTATGTAACCAACAGATATGGCGAAGATAAAGTTGCGCAAATAATTACCTTTAATAAAATGACATCAAAAGCAGTATTAAAGGACGTTGCAAGAGTACTAGATATCTCTTATGGAGAATCGGATAAGTTGGCTAAGTTAATACCAGTTGTAAGGGGGAAACCTTATAAGCTGAACGAAATGATTGATAAAAAATCTCCTAGTCCTGAATTTAGGGATAAATATTTAAAAGATATTAAGGTAAAAAGATGGGTTGATTTGGCATTGAGAATTGAGGGTACTAATAAAACATATGGTGTTCATGCCGCAGGAGTTGTAATAGCATCTGATCCTTTAGATATGCTAGTGCCACTGCAGAGGAATAATGAAGGACAAATAATTACACAATATTCAATGGATGATATTGAATCGTTAGGCTTATTAAAAATGGACTTCTTAGGCCTTAAAAATCTTACAATGATAGATAAGACTATATCTTTAATTGAAAGTTCCACAGGACAAAAAATAAATATCGATCAATTACCTCCAAAAGATAATAAAACTTTTGATCTTATTGGAAGAGGAGATTTAGAAGGGATATTTCAATTAGAATCATCTGGGATGAAACAAGTTGTTAAAGACTTTAAGCCAAATTCTCTTGAAGATATCTCCTCTATTTTGGCTTTATATAGGCCTGGGCCTCTTGATGCTGGTCTCATACCAAAGTTTATCAATAGAAAAAATGGGAGTGAAAAAATAGATTTTCCTCATCCTTTAATTGAATCTATTCTCACTGAAACCTATGGAATAATGGTTTATCAAGAGCAAATTATGAAAATTGCTCAAGATTTGGCAGGTTATTCTCTTGGGGATGCAGACTTGTTACGAAGAGCAATGGGAAAGAAGAAAGTATCTGAGATGGTTAAACATCGTAATATTTTTATTGAAGGATCCTGTAAAAAAGGTGTAGATAAAAAAATTGCTAATGATCTTTTTGATCAAATGGTTTTATTCGCTGAATATTGTTTTAATAAAAGTCATTCTACTGCATATGGAGCAGTCACTTACCAAACTGCTTTTTTAAAAGCACATTATCCAGTAGCTTATATGGCTTCTCTTCTAAGTGTTAATGCTGGTTCAAGTGACAAAATGCAGAGATATATTTCTAATTGTTATTCCATGGGAATAGAAGTCATTTCACCAAGTATTAATTTATCGGGAATTGATTTCACTATTAAAAAGGATCAAATTTTGTTTGGATTATCTGCTATTAAGAATCTCGGAGATTCAGCTATAAGAAATATAATTGATAATCGTATTAAACTAGGAGTTTTCAAATCATTTTCTGATTTATGCGATCGTTTACCCTCTAATATTTTAAATAAAAGGAATCTCGAATCTTTAATTCATTGTGGAGCCCTTGATGAATTTTCTGAAAATAATAATAGAGCTCAACTTTTTTCAGATCTTGAATATGTAATGGAATGGGCATCCTCACGTAATCGTGATCGGATTTCTGGACAAGGAAATTTATTTGATTCAATTAGTAAAAACGATACCAAAGAATTTTCTTTATCTCAAGGATCTAAAGTTGAAGATTACTCCTTAATTGAAAAGCTTAAATTAGAAAAGCAACTTTTAGGTTTTTATTTATCAGATCATCCTTTAAAACATCTTGCAAAGCCAGCTAAACTTGTTTCTCCTATAAGTATCTCTCAATTAGAGAACTCCCACGACAGAACAAAAGTCTCTTTAGTTGGAATGATTCCAGAATTAAAGCAAATTACTACAAGAAAAGGCGACAGAATGGCTATTGTTCAACTTGAAGATCTTTCTGGAAGTTGTGAGGCAATAGTATTCCCTAAAACCTATTGTAGATTATCTGAATTTTTGCTTACTGATACAAGACTATTAGTCTGGGGCACTATTGATAAAAAAAGTGATAAGACTCAATTAATTATTGATGACTGCAGAGAAATTGATAATTTAAAGTTACTTGTCATTAATCTTGATAGTTCCCAAGCCTCAGATATAAGAATTCAAAACACAATAAGAGATTGTTTAGTTAAATTTAAACCAGAAAGAGATAAATGTGGAATTAAAATTCCAGTATTAGCTGCTGTTAGGAATAATGACTCTACAACTTATGTTAAGTTTGGAGATCAATTTTGTGTTGGAGATATTCTCGGTGTTTCGAAATTACTCTCTGATAAATCTTTTCAAGTAAATTTGAAATCTATGATTGCATAATTTACTTTTTCTCATCAAAGTTTTGAGATGCTGGTTTAAATGCAGCCTTTGCTCTTTCAATATTCAAGGGGATATTTTCTATACCAAAAAAACTTCCTGGTTCTATATCCCAACTAGCAGATAATATTCCAAAACTTAACCCCCCTAGTCCTAATAAGAAGAATAATGCTGATATTGCTATTGTTGAAGAAGGCGGGATTTCAGCAATATTTCTTGTGACGATTATATAACTTATAACAAAGACTGACATGCCCATAATTGTTGGTATTCCAGCCGTAAAAAAGATTCTCCTAGCCATTCTGTCAGCTACATATTTTGGTATGCCGCTAGATTGTTTGCTTTTTGGGGTTAATGATGGAACTTTCTTTTCAATATTTCTAAAGGCATCAACCTCGGATATTTTTTTCTTTTTTGAAAGATTTTTCTTTTTAGCTTGTTTTTTCTTCATCAATGGAAATCATCCTCTGATTCCAATTTTTTTAATTAGATCTTGATAGTTTTGGAGATTTTTATCTTTTATGTATGATAGTAATCTTTTTCTTTTTCCTATCATCTTTAATAGGCCTTGTCTTGATGCGTAATCGTGAATATTTCCTTGTAAGTGGTCACTTAATTTTGAAATTCTTTCTGAAAGCATAGCAACTTGCACCTCAACAGATCCTGTGTCTGTTGCATGTACTTGATGCGATTCAATTAGTTTTTGTTTTTCCGCTGTATCGAGAGTCATGAAATTTATCTACCTTTAGACATTTTACTACGTTATTGGTCTAAATTACTATTATTGGTTGTCTAAATAGTTCATTGCTTCTTTTAATAGGTTTTCAAAAGAAATAGACTTTTTTTCTAAAGATGAATTTTTAATATTTTTAATAAGTTTTGGAAATAAGTTTTTAATTTCTTTTTTAGGATAATTTAAAGATTGAAGTGTTAAATCAATATCTTTAAAAATTGAATCTAAGTCTTTATTTTCTTCAAGGAAATTATTTCCATTTAGATTCTCTTTTTCAATTTGTTTTGTAATTACCTTACTTTTTAATTCAAGGATTATTCTATCAGTCATTTTCTGACCAATTCCTTGAACAGAACTAATCGATTTTTTATCATTATTAGAAATTGCATTTATTAATTGATTCACAGAAAATTTATTTAATAAAGACATCCCGATTTGGGAGCCAATACCTTTAATATTTAGAATTTCAATAAAAAAATCTCTTTGCTCTTTGGAGTTAAAACCAAAGAGCATATCAGAATCTTCTTTTTTAATATGTTTTAGCCAGATGATTATTTCTTTTTTAGAACTCTTATTTGTATCGATATCAAAAATTACTGATGCCAGGGTCTGGATTTCATAACCTAATCCCTGACAGTTTATTAAAATGTAAAATTTATTATTAGCTTGCCATGAACTTACTAATTCTCCCTTTATCCAACTAATCAATTAACCACCATCCACCTGACATCCAATAAGAGCACCTGCTGTGCCTCCTGCTGGGACAGCCCAAAATCTATCTTTGCCTCTAGATGAAGAAAGAGCTATTCCTGCTCCAAGGAGTCCGCCTATTACTGACCCCTCACTACAATCGTTATCATCAACATTTTTAGCACTTTCTCCACTACAAGGTATCTCTACATCTTCAACCCAACTTTTAACATAACCTGGAGATGATTCTGTACCTGGTATGTATTCTTCATAATATTGCTTCCTTGAACATGTTACTGCTTTGGGAGTTGAGGCATTAACTTGAAGAAATGGATAGATACTGAAAAATGCTAATAAGAAAAATTTCATTACAAACATACTTTTTATTTATTTTAAATCTTTTTTAGTTTTTTGCTAGTAGAAATAATAGTTCCTAACAAAACAAGTACTGCACCAATTATGAAGTTAAAATTAATTAATTCATTGAAGAACAGAATTCCCCATAAAGAGCCAAAAATTACTTGTAAATAATTTATTGTGGCCGCATTTGAGGTTGGTAATTTTTTTAATCCAATGGTCAAAAATGTTTGCCCCGCTTGGGTAAATATCCCAATACCTATTATCCAAGTTAAATCATTAATGTTGGGCGTTACCCAATTAAATAATACTATCGGTGATAATGTAATTACAGACATTAAGGGAAAGTATTTAATTATTATGAAAATATCTTCTGTTAATGAAAGTTTCTTTACTGTTATGTAAGCCAGCGCTGTTGATATAGCTCCTAGAAATGCTATTAATATAGTTAATTTATTCAGCTCAACGTTTATACTCGATAATTGATATGGATTTAAGATTAATAATATTCCTAACCAACCTATTAAAGATGCAATAATTATATTCTTAGTAATCTTTTCTTTTATTAGAATTCCTGCAAACATAGCTATAAAAATAGGGTATGTATATTGAATAACAGTAGAAATATTTAGAGGCATATTTTTAATAGCATAAAATATACAAACCAAAGCTATTGTCCCTAAAAGACCCCTTAAGATTAGTAAAGGTTTGTTCTTCCCCCAGGGATTTATATTCTTTTTATTTATTATCAAAGAGGTTATGAACAAGCTTATTAATGATCTAAAAAATACTAATTCATATATTGGTATTCTATTATCTATTATTTTTACGCAAACAGTCATAAGGCTAAAGAAAAAAGATGCCAGTATTAGATTTACTTTTTTAAATGAATTACTTTTTTGATTAAAAAATTCTATAAGCATTACTAAAAATAATTTTATTGTGAAATTAAGTAGATTCTTTTGAAAAATTGACCTATAACAAAATGATAATTAGGACTTCTTTTTAGAAAAATAAATAAATGGGACCTTCCATACATCCAAGAACTATTCAGGAGGTTAAAGATAAAGCGGATATTGTAGATGTTATTTCTGAACATATTGTATTAAAGAAAAAGGGAAAAGAATTTGTTGGTATATGCCCTTTTCATGATGATAGTAAGCCATCTATGACGGTATCTCCTGCAAAACAATTTTATTATTGTTTCTCTTGTGGCGCTGGAGGTAATTCTATTAAATTTTTGATGGAGTTTACCCGTAATAACTTTACTGATGTTGTTCTTTCACTTGCAAAAAAGAATGATATTAATGTAATAAATGTTGACGGACCTCAACAAGAAATATATAAAAAACAATTATCTAGAAGAGAGGAACTTTATAAGATTCTTCGCGTAACAAAGGAATGGTTTAAATCTCAACTAAATAATACCTTGGGTAAGGAAGCACATCATTATTTGACTTCACAACGAAATTTAAATATTAAAAATATTAATGATTTTGAATTAGGTTATGCTCCTAATTCATGGAATGATTTATTCAATTATCTTTCAAAAGTTGAGAAATTTCCTTTAAAGTTAATTTTAAGTGCAGGTCTTGTTGTTTCAAAGGATAATGCTGATAAGGTTTACGATCGCTTTAGAAATAGATTGATAGTTCCTATTTTTGATATGCAAGGGCGTGTAGTTGCTTTTGGAGGCAGATCTCTTGATGGTCAGGAACCTAAATATTTAAATTCTCCCGAATCTGAAGTTTTTGAGAAGGGTAAAATGTTGTTTGCTTTTGATAAAGCATCCAGCAATATTAGAAAAAGAGACAAAGCAGTTGTAGTGGAAGGTTATTTCGATGTTATTTCACTTCATTCAAAAGGAATTACTAATTCTGTCGCTTCTCTTGGAACGGCATTAAACAAATATCAGATATCACAACTTTGTAGATGTACTGATAATAAAAATATAATAATTAACTTTGATTCTGATAATGCAGGAAGATTAGCTACAAAAAGGGTTATAAACGAAGTTGAAAGTTTATCTCTTCACGATCAAATAAACTTAAAAATCCTGGAAATAAAATCATTTAAAGATCCTGACGAGTATCTTAAAGAAAATAAACCAGAAGATTATTTTAATTTAATAGATAATGCATCTTTTTGGATTGATTGGGAGATTGATCAGATTTTTGATAATAAAGATTTATCTAAATCTGATATTTTTCAGAACGTTATTTCTTCGTTAGTTAAGTTATTAAGCAAATTTCCTCAATCTGCTACAAGAACTCACTATTTGCAAAAAGTCTCTGAAAGATTAAGCATGGGTCAAGCAAGATTAGCTATTAAATTTGAAGAAGACTTAAGAAAACAAGTTAAAGGATTTCGTTGGCATGGTAGATCAAAAAAATTTGAACAACCAAGTGAAGTTAGTCAGCGTGAAAAAAATGAATCAGAGATTATTTATTACTATTTGCATTGCCCTGAACATAGACTTTTTATTCGCGAAGAATTACTTAAAAGAGAAATTAACATCTTCAATACTGAATACATTCGTATTATTTGGGAATCTATTTCAACAATAGAAGTAAATAATTTAAGTGTAAATTATTTAGATGATTTGAAAGATCCTAATAATAAACAATTAAATAATGAATTTACTTCAATTAACTTGATTTCATTATTGCCTGATCATTTAGCTCTTAATGATTTAGAAGTCTCAAATAAAATCAATACTTTTATTAATCCAGATGAATTATTTTTAACCACTTTAAAAAATTCTAAACATAATCTTCTGGGTACTTTATCTCTTCTTGAAAGATATAAATCATTAAAAAGATGTAGACATCTTATCGAATCCTGGGGTTCGCAAAGACTAAAAACTTTGGAAAACTGTATTTCTATTTTAATCGATAATTCTTCCTTAGAACCTACAGATTCTAATAAAGAGATTGAAGATGTATTCAAAGATTTAAACTCTGATGCTATAAAATTTCAAGAATTATATTACCTAGAAAGAGAACATATCAATTTTCTTGATAAACAACGTTGTGGAAATTTTTCTTCTAACCAATAAATTTTTTAAGAATTTATAAACAATAAATTTTCATTATCTCTTTTACTTTTCTTGGCTTGTCTTCCATAACATAAGCCTCTAACTCTTTAGAATAATTTCCAGATAATTGTACTGAGGAATTTAAAGCTTTTAATTTTCCTGAATGAATTTTATCTTCTATATTTTTTATTATCCCTGTTGGTTTATTGTTATTGCATGACTGTACTAGATGTGTCGTCTCATGCCTTAAAGCTCTCCTTATATAAAGATTTGTTTTGTGATTATCATGACGTTCTCCTTCTTTATATCTTCCTAATTTTTTAGCATTTTCAGTGCAAATAACTATTACTTTTTCTCTTCTTTTGTAAAAACCAACAAATTTTTTATCTATAGCACAAAGAGCTGTATTTTCTTCTATTGAATTATTTGATTTATTGATCAGATCTATTATCTCTTTATCGATTTTGCTTAAAAATAATATAAATTCCATATTCCATTTTTATATCATTATATTTGGAATTTTTCTAATATCTGTTGTAGATCCAGAACTTAATGAATTTCTATTCATTGCCCATTCTTGTGGTTTTTTTGTAATTGCCCATGTAATTACTTCATTATTAAATTTTTTATTCAAGGAGTCAATTGTTTTCATAAGACGGATTGATTTTTTTGATTTCTCTTGAGATTCGTAATTGATAATTGATTGCTGCAAATATTTGCAATTAGTTAAATCCTGCATTAAAACCCCAGCTTTTGATAATTTATATTCCGGAGTATAAATTTCTTTAGATAATGCAATTACTGTTTTTAAAATAGTACTTGTATTATCTGTTGCATTTATAAGTTTTTTATAAGCACTTTTGTGATAAGGATGATTTGAATAATGACTAGTTCTTACAAATATAGTAATGGCAGATGATTTTAAGCTTTGACTTCTCATTTTCTCGGACGCTTTTATTGCATAAATTGCTAATGCTTGAGTTAAATCTTCTAATTTTGTGATTGGTTTTCCAAAGCTTCTACTTACTTGAATCTCTTTTTTTGGCTTCTTAATTATTTCTATCGGAAGACATTTATTACCTTTTAATTCCATTTGTAACCTTTTCCCTATGATCCCTAATTTCTTAATGATTTCATCTTCATCCATATCTCTGAATTCTTTTGCATTTTTAATCCCTTTGCTTTGTAACCAATTAGATGTTTGTTTACCAATACCCCATATTTTTTCTACACTAATTTTTCTTAAGTAATCATTATCATTATAGATCCTAGCTAAATCAAATATTCCTGCGGAAGAATCTATATTCTTAGCTAGATTATTAGCAATTTTTGCTCTTACTTTGTTTTCTGCTATTCCTATTGTTAAAGTTATTCCTAGATTTTGATATATTAAGCACCTTACTTTTCTTGCCCAAGGATTTAAATTCTTATCTTTAGGTCTAAGAATTGAAATAAAGGCTTCATCAATAGAATAAATCTCTATCTCTTCAGAATAGTCCTTTAATAAATTCATTAATCTCTTGCTCATATCACCATAGAGCGAATAATTGGAACTTAGGACTGCAACTCCTAAGTTATTCAAACTTTCTTTGACTTTAAAATAAGGAATTCCCATTTTTATTTTCAAAGCACGAGCTTCAGGGCTTCTTGCGATAATACATCCGTCGTTATTAGATAAGATTACTACTGGTTTATTCCTTAAATTGGGGTTGATACTTTGTTCGCACGATGCGTAGAAATTATTGGCATCTATAAGAGCTATTGCTTCAGTACTTGAGCTTTTACTTTTCATAAGTAACTATGTATTGAATAGATTACAACTCCCCAAATTTGTATATCAATATGATTTCTAAAACTGAAGTCTGGATATTTATGATTTTCTGCTTTTAAATATAATTCATTATTTTTTATGGATAATCTTTTTATAGTAAATTCTCCATCTATCATCGCAATAATAATATTTCCTGGTTTAGCAGTTAGACTCTTATCTACTATTATTAAATCTTTATCTTTAATTCCTGAATTGATCATTGAGTCACCTTTGACTCTAAGAAAAAAAGTACTAAAAGGATTAGATATTAAATGCTCGTTCAAATCAATATTTTCTTCAGCATAGTCATCTGCAGGAGAGGGAAAACCCGCTGAGACCGAATCACTTAATAATGGAATCTTCACCTTTTTAAAAGTTAAATCAGAAGAATACGAAATTCTTTAATAGTACATATATACTATATATTAAAAATTTAAAATTGTGTTTGTCTTAAGAGGTTTATGTATTAATCTTAAATCTTCTGTTTAGGCGCGATGATAAGGTGAATTATTAGAAATAGAAATAGCTCTATAAATTTGTTCAATAAGAATTAATCTTGCAAGTTCATGAGGAAAAGTAAGAGGAGAGAGGCTTAGTAGAAGATTTGATTTATCTTTAATATCTGAAGGGATTCCATCTGCGTCTCCAATAAGAAAATTAATTTTTTTATTTTTAAAATTTAAAAGTAAGGAAGTTAGTTCAATTGAATTAAAGGATTGTCCTTCTTCAGTAAGGCAAATAATAATATTATTATTAACTCGAATATTATCAATATTAAAACTCTTAGATTCATTAATAATAAGATCAGGCATTCTTTTTTTGTATTGATTAATTCCTTCTCTTATCCAATTTTTTTTTATTTTACCAATAGCAATTATTGATAATCTATTAGTTTGAAGCATAGAAAAAAAATTTCTTTATTCATCAAGAAGATAATTAAATTCGTCATATAGTTCTTCCTCTGTCGATAGATTCTCTGATGTATTAGTTTTTCTAGAATTTATATTATGAAAAACGTCCTCACTTTTTTTTAATAATTGATTTGCATTTGATGTCTCATTTATATTATCGGAGTTATCAATTATAGAATAAAAAATTTTGGAAGGTTCTTCAACTTTGGAAGGATTGAGGGATTCTTGAGGGTTTTCAATTGAGTTATTTTTGCTAACTAAATTATTATTTTTAATAAAAGTATTGAGTTTACCTAAATTTTTTTTTGATAGGCCCATACTATTTAATAAAGATATAAGATGTACATTTAATTTAAACATATTATTTCTCTTTTGGATGAATTTTAAGAACCATCATCAAAAAAAAAGATTTGGACAACATTGGTTGGTTAATAATCTGATATTAGAGAAAATCAAAGAGGTAGCTGAACTGGAAGAAAAAGATTTTATTCTAGAAATTGGTCCCGGAAGAGGAGCTTTAACATCGAAATTATTAGATTCGAAAATTAGTAGATTACATGCTATCGAGTTAGATAAAGATTTAATTGACCTTTTAAATAATAAATTTAGAAATGATAAAAATTTTTCTCTTCAACAAGGAGATATTCTTTCAACAAATCTTGACTCAATAAATAAAAAAATCACAAAAGTGATCGCAAATATCCCATACAATATTACAGGCCCAATATTGGATATTTTTGTAGGAAGATTAGGAATAATTAGCAATAATAACTACAATAAAATAATTTTCTTAATGCAAAAGGATGTTGTAGATAGGATCTTAGCTAAAGATGGAAATACGAATGCAGGAGCTCTGAGTGTGCGGATGCAACTCATCTCTAACATAAGAAGAATTTGTGATGTACCTCCATCTTCTTTTGACCCACCTCCAAAAGTGTTTTCTACTTTGGTTGTTTTTGAACCATTGAGACCAGAGATGCGTTTAGATATTAAACTAGAGAAATATTTAGATAAACTTCTTAGGATTTCATTTAATTCAAGAAGAAAAATGATAAGAAACACTCTTAATTCAATACTTTCTGCGGATGAGATAGAGAAATTATCAGAATCATCTCAAATATGCTTTAATTCAAGACCTCAGGATATTTCAATTAATAAATGGATTAAGCTTGCAGAGGCTTGTATTAAAATAACAAATAAGAACCAGTAAAATGTCAAAATTATCTACAACTAAGATTTGTGTTAAATCACCTGCAAAGATAAACCTCCATCTTGAAATCATCGGCAAAAGAGAGGACGGATATCATGAATTAGCGATGATAATGCAGAACATTGATCTTTCTGACTATATAGAATTTGAGAATAATCAAATTGGCGAAATTAAGTTAAAGTCTGATAGCAAAGATCTATCTCTAGATGAAGATAATTTAATAATAAAAGCGGCAAATTATATAAAGGACATATCAAAAAATAAAGAATTAGGGGCTAATATATTTTTAAAAAAGAATATTCCTATTGGTGCTGGTTTAGCTGGTGGTTCTAGTAATGCAGCTGCAACATTAGTTGGACTTAATAAATTATGGGCTTTAGACCTTGATTACGACACTATTTTTATACTTTCGGCAAAACTTGGTTCAGATGTACCTTTTTTTATAGAAGGAGGATGCCAATTTTGTTTCGGAAGGGGAGAAATTCTTGAGAAATATAGTTCTAATTTTGACTTTGGCGTAATTCTTTTAAAAAACCCAAATATTTCAATTTCAACTGTAGATACTTATAAAAAATATAGTCAAGAATTTTGTCCAAAATATTTTACTGAAACTGAGAAAACAAACAAAATCAGAAATGATTTAAGAGTAAACGGATTCAATGATTTCAAATTTTCAGAACAAAGGATAAATGTAAAAAATGATTTGCAAGTTATTGTTGAGAGAGAAAATAATTCTGTAAAGAAAGCATTATATCTACTTTCAAATTTGCAAAATTGTTTATCATTCTCAATGAGTGGATCTGGTCCAACATGTTTTGCTCTTTTTAAAGATATAAATATAGCTAATGAAGTTTTTGAACAAAATTATAAAATGTTTAATGATAATGGATTTGAAGCGTGGGTCTGTAAATTAATTAATAGCGGTATTACCTTATTGTAAAAAATTTTTTTCTATTAATAATGAATAATGAACAAACATCAATTAAAAAAGTAAATATTGAAAATCAAAATACTCCTGAAAAAGGTCCCCTAAGTTTTTTAACTGGGTCATTAACAAGTTTCCTCCTTTGTATATTTTCTTATTTTATAAGTAATAAAATTGCAATTTACTTTTCACTCCATAAACCATCAAATTCATCTGAAATTGTTCAAAGTATATCTTCTAGTATTAATACATTAATTATTGGATTGTCCTTCTTATTAACTTTTTCTTTTGCGTTTATAGGATTAGGTCTTTTTATTGTATTTATTCGAAGTTTTTTGATTAAAAAAAATTGAAATCCTAATATTATTAAGTAATACTGTTATTTTTTAATGTCTTTACATGACTTAGGCCTTTTAATACTTTTGCTCTCTCCAGGAATGATTTTGTCAATATTACTACTCATAACTTTTGCCGAAGGAGGCTAATTCAACCTTGATGGTATAAATTTATATATATGATGAATTAGGAAATTACTCGTGGCTAGTACTTTATTATTTACTGCTTTGAAAGAAGCAATTGATGAAGAGATGGCAAATGATGTAAACGTTTGCATTATGGGAGAAGATGTAGGTCAATATGGTGGTTCTTATAAGGTCACTAAGGATCTATACGAAAAATATGGAGAATTAAGAGTTTTAGATACTCCAATTGCCGAAAATAGTTTTACTGGTATGGCAGTTGGTGCAGCCATGACAGGATTAAGACCGATAGTTGAAGGTATGAATATGGGATTTTTACTATTAGCCTTTAATCAAATTTCCAACAACATGGGTATGCTCAGATATACAAGTGGCGGTAACTATAAAATACCAGCAGTTGTTCGCGGTCCTGGTGGTGTAGGTAGACAACTAGGCGCTGAACATAGTCAAAGATTAGAGGCATACTTTCACGCAGTTCCTGGGATTAAGATTGTTGCTTGTAGCACTCCTACTAATGCAAAGGGATTAATGAAAGCTGCTATAAGGGACAATAACCCAGTTCTATTTTTTGAACATGTCCTTTTATATAATTTATCTGAGGAATTGCCTGAAGGAGATTATATATGTTCTTTAGATCAAGCTGATTTAGTCAAAGAGGGTAAAGATATTACTATATTAACTTATTCAAGAATGAGACATCATTGTTTAAAGGCTATTGAGGAATTAGATAAGAAAAATATTGACGTGGAATTAATTGATCTGATAAGTTTAAAACCTTTTGATATGAAAACAATTTCAAAATCAATCAAAAAAACTAATAATGTAATTATTGTTGAGGAGTGTATGAAGACTGGAGGTATTGGAGCAGAATTAATTGCTTTGATTACCGAAGAGTGTTTTGATGATCTTGATACTAGACCTATAAGATTATCTAGTCAGGATATTCCTACTCCTTATAATGGAAATTTAGAAAATTTAACAATAATTCAACCACATCAAATAGTCGAAAAAGTCGAAGAAGTAATCAATGGGAGTATTTAAGAAATGAAAAGAAGGCAAGGTTGGCTTTTTTTTATTATTTTTCTACTGACTTTTTCTATTTATTTATTAATTAATTTCCCACTACAATTGGGTCTTGATTTAAAAGGAGGTTCTCAACTAACTCTTCAATTGATTAAAGAAGAGGGGAAAGTTTCAAAAGAAGAACTAGAGGCTGTCAATGCAGTTTTAGATAAACGTGTGAATAATTTAGGAGTTGCAGAGTCTAATTTACAAACATTAGGACGTGATCAATTGATTTTGGAGTTACCAGGGGAACAAAACCCTTTGTCTGCATCAAGGATATTAGGTAAAACTGCTTTATTAGAATTTAGAACTCAAAAAGAAAATACAAATTCTCAATTAAAAAATCTCCAATTGCAGAGATTTAAACTTAATGATTTAATTGAACAATTCAAAATTGGTGATAAACGAAATGAAGAGAAGTCTTCACTTCTTATGGACAATCTTACTGAAATTGAAAATGAGATAAATTATTCTTCTAATAATCAGCAATTATTTGAGAGATTGGTCGAAACTAAAAAATTTATAACTAATGAAATTGCTAATCTATTCAATAAAACTGACTTATCAGGCAAGGATTTAATAAATGCTGGTAGAAGGCAAGAGCAAACTAATAATAATTGGGAGGTCTCATTATCCTTTAGTAATGATGGTGGTGAAAAATTTGCTGAAATTACAAAATCTATTGCAGGCACAGATAAACTTTTGTCTATTGTTCTTGATGGAGAATCTATTAGTGAAGCTAGTGTTGGAAGCCAATTCATAAATACGGGTATTACCGGGGGATCAGCAACGATAAGTGGAAATTTTTCAGCTGAAAACGCCAGAGAATTAGAAGTTCAACTTAAGGGTGGTTCTTTACCTTTACCTATTGAAATTGTTGAAACTAATACTATTGGTCCTTTACTTGGTTCAAAAAATATTGTTAAGAGTCTTTATGCTGCTATTTGTGGATTGATATTTGTTGGAATATTTATGATCTTTAACTATAGAATTCTAGGTTTTGTTTCTGTTATTTCCTTGATTTTTTATGGTTTTTTTAACTTGGCTCTTTATTCTTTAATACCAGTGACATTAACTTTACCTGGAATTGCTGGATTAATTTTAAGCATTGGTATGGCTGTGGATGCAAATGTTTTAATTTTTGAGAGAATTAGAGAGGAACTTATAAATGGAAATACTCTTATAAGATCAATTGATAGTGGGTTTCAGAGAGCTAATTCGTCTATTATCGATGGACATATTACAACCTTTGTAAGTTGTTTTGTGTTGTTTTTATTAGGAACTAATTTTGTAAAGGGCTTTGCTGCAACTCTTGGTCTAGGAGTTGTTATAAGTTTATTTACCTCGTTAAATTGTTCCAAAACTATTTTAAGATTTTTAACTACTTATCAATCTTTAAGACAAAAAAATCTTTATTTAAGTAAATCTAATCCCCTCTAATTTTATTAATTATCTAGTTCATGACATCATTTAGTTTTAATTTAATTAAAAATAAAAATAAAATATTTGGATTTTCATCTTTTCTTATTTTGTTAAGTTTAATAGGAATCTTATATTCAACTTTTAATACTTCATTCAAAAAACCTATTAATCTTGGAATGGACTTTATTGGTGGTAATGAATTAAGAATTGAGAGGAGTTGTAAAGAAGAATGTGAAAATATTTCCCCTGATTTAGTTATTGAAAAACTGAGAACTTTTTCAAATAATAAAAATCTTCTAAACAATATTAAATTACAAATTCAAAATAATAATAGTTTAATTTCTATTAGGACTCCTTATTTAACTATTGAAGAATCAAATGATTTGATTTCTAATGTTGACAAAATTTTAGGTCCTTTAAATTATGACAGTAAAAACTCTAGAATAATAGGTCCAAAACTTGGCAAAAAACTTCTTACAAATTGTGCTACCTCCTTATTAGTTTCTTTATTTGCAATATCTTTATACATCTCTATTCGATTTGATAAGAAATATGCATTGTTTGCTTTATTAGCTTTATTCCATGATTTATTTATTGTTTTTGGAATTTTTTCTTGGTTAGGTGTCCTATTGTCTATTGAGGTAAATAGTTTGTTTGCCGTTTCTTTATTAACAATTGCTGGCTATTCAGTAAATGATACAGTTGTAATTTTCGATAGGATTAGAGAAAATTTAAAGAAAGATTCAGATAACTATAATAAAATAATCCAAATTTCTGTTAATGAATCCTTTCGAAGAACATTTTTTACTAGTATTACAACATTAATACCTCTACTAACACTAATAATTTTTGGTTCATATTCGCTATTTTGGTTTTCTGTATCTTTGACCCTAGGAATTTTAATAGGTAGTTATTCAAGTATATTACTAGCACCTTCATTTCTAATTAAAGATTGAACTAAGGGTGTAATTTAATGAAAATAAATTACTATTTAATTCTTCTATTTTCCTTAGTATTAATTGATTTATCTACAGAATTAAGAATACTAATAGATCATTTTACATTTAATTCCTTATATTTTGCATTCTCTAAACATCCTCTTTCCTTCTTTATACTTTTTTCTTATCCATATTTGTATAGGAAATTAACTAAATAAAAGTCTTTAATTATCATTAATTAGCTCTTTAATTAATACTTGTGTTACTACTACAATTGGCAAAGATAATACTAATCCTAAAGGACCAAAGATGAAAGTAAATCCAAATTGAGATATTAATGTTAATCCTGGAAGTAAATTGGATTTCTTCTTCAAAATAGAGGGCATTATTATATAACTCTCTATATTTTGAATTATGATATAAGCCCCAAAAACAGCTACTGGTTTCCAAAAGTTATCTAAAAGTGCGATTGAGATAGGAAATATTCCACTTAAAACTGGTCCTATGTTAGGAATTATGTTTAAGATCATTGCTATAATTGCATTTGAAACTACATATTTAACATCTAAAATTGATAAAACTATTAAAGATAATAAACCTACTGATATTGAACTTATCACTATAGAAAAAGTCCAATTTGTTAATGCAATATTACACTTATCTAATATAATCCTGAATTTATTTCTATAAACTTTAGGAACTATAAAGAGTACTCCCTCTTTATAAGCTTTTGGTTCAATGGATATCATAAAACTTACAACTAATACAAAGATTACTCTTATAAATCCAGATCCGAGGTTTCCAGCTAAATTAATTATATTTATAAAACTTTCTTGAATTGCTTTGGCAATAGTCGCGCCATCTGGAATTGGAACTACATCATTAACAAGGTCGAAAATGTTTACTATCCTCTCAGATTCTTTACCATAAAGTAGATCGTTAAATTTATTTAGGTTAGAGTTGATCAATTCGTTAACTCTTGATAATCCATTTGGAATATCTATTAGTATTTCATTAAATTCTCTTATGAATGGAGGTAATACAATGATAGAAATAGCAAATATTATGAATGATATTCCTAATAGAACAATCAATAAGGAAATAAATCTTGGTAATTTTAAAATGGTTTGTATTTGGTTACATAAATTACTAACTACATTCGATATTACTAATGAACAAATTATTAAAAGAATGAAATCCCTCAAGGTCCATACTATTAAAAAGCTTATTATTACAACAGAAAATTTAAAATAGAAGGAACGATTCAATTTTCATAATCTATTTACTTCTTCTCAGAGTATCCTAATCCATTTGATTTGGCATAACTATTAGCAAACCTCATAAATCTATCAAAATCAGATTTGGTTTTCCATATATAGGTTCCCTCTAAAAACATTGGTTCACCATCAACAAATTTGACTTTAACTTCTCTGGTTAAAATTTCTCCTTCGGCATCAATCATTCTCATTCCTGTAATCTCACCATCTGCAATTGAAGATAATGCTTGAGGTTTCTCGAATATAAATATTGCTTGTCCAGTAGTACCATCATTACCCCTTGTTAATCTAATCTCTGGAACAACTGGTTCATCAGTTCCTTCATAAAATTGAATTTTTGCTAAGTTATTTTCTGCCATAATAATTTAAAAGTTAATTTTATATTGTAGATAATAAAAGCATATTTCGTTAAAATTTATGATTTCATATATTCCTTTATTAATCTCAATGTTGTTTGATCGTCAAAGATATCTGTCATATCTAATGTTTTAATATTATTTGCCCCTGTTTTTTCATAGTCATAGCACTTATCATAATATTCTAAAACAGACTTACAAACCGATTCCCAATCTTTACTTTTTATTGACTCGATTGCAATTGCTGTTCTTTGTGGACCTAATCTTTTCTTTATTCTTAAAACAGCTTCTATAAGATCTTTTTCTTCAAAAATACTATATGTTTTAATTAATTCCTCTAAACGATTTGATTCACTTTTTTTTATTTCTATTCTCTCTGCTGTTTTCATTTGACTAAAAAACTCATGAGGTATTTTACATTTTCCAATATTTGCACTTTCAGCTTCGACGAATATTTTCTTATTTTTTATAAAACCTTTTAATTCCTCTGCGATGGTATTTTCAAATTGTTCATTTGAAGGTTGTGCTTTCATGCCTAGTCCGCCAAAAGTACTTCCTCTATGACTAGCTAACCCCTCTAAATCAATGATCTGATAATTATTATCACGAAGTAATTTTAATATTTTAGTTTTACCAGTTCCAGTTTTTCCTCCCATAACAACTATTTTCCATTTTTTATTAAAGCTTTCTAAAGTCCATTTTCTGTAGCTTTTATAGCCATTTTTTAAAGTAACACTTTTATGATTGTATTTTTCTAAAAGCCAGCATATACTTTGAGATCTCATTCCACCCCTGGCACAGTAGATTTTTAACGTGGGATCACTAAATTGTGAATTATGACTTTTCATTTGATGATCATTTATAACTTCAAATAACTTATTCATAATATTTTCAATTTTTATGGCTAAAAATTCCAAACCTTTTATTACTGCTCCTTGTCTACCGTAATTTTTATATACAGTTCCTACTATTGATCTCTCTTCATTATCAAATAAAGGAATATTTATAGAATTTGGCATATGTCCTTTATAATATTCACCTGGACTCCTAACATCAATAAGTGGGCCGTTTAACTTCCTGAATTCCTCTAGTTCTTCTTTTCTGGAGTTCATGGATAGTTTTAAAAATTAGATGGATTTTTTAGAAATGACAAACAAAGATCAAGAAGACCATTATAAGAATACATTAAATTTAGTTAATATTTTTGTTAAATCAAATCAACGGAAAAGAATAAATTTATTATCTGATATTGAATCAGATGTTGAAAACATATTTTTGATTGGAAAGAAAATATTTGATGATTTTGATCAGAAAGGAGATGATTGGGCTGCTGGTTGGTTACTACAAGTATTAAAAAAACATAAACCAATTTTTTTTAATGAAAAAAAATACAATAATTGGTTTTTTACTTCTTCAGATGAAAATATTAACTATGAAGAACTTCAGTTGAGGTTATTAGAACAAAACTTTGAGGATGCTGATAGATTAACTAGTTCATATTTAAGAAAACTAGCTGGTAAGCTTGCTGAAAATCGTGGTTATGTTTTTTATAGTGAGGTCAATAATATGTCAGGCACTGATCTTCAAACGATAGATAGATTATGGACTATTTATTCAAATGGCAGGTTTGGTTTTTCTATACAAGCTAAACTTCTTAAGTCAGTTGGAAAAAAATATGAATTGTTATGGCCAAAGATAGGATGGAAAAAAGATGGATATTGGACTAGATATCCAAGTTCATTTAGTTGGTCATTAGAGGCTCCTGAAGGTCACATGCCATTAATCAATCAACTTAGGGGAGTAAGACTTATGGATTCTATTCTCAGACATCCAGCTATTTCATTGAGGCATAATAATATTCTTTGATCTATAGCTATTTGGTAAGTTAAAATATTCTTAATATAGATATAAAGTTATGTCCTTTTTTCAGGGCAAAATTCTTTTAAATTTTATTATTGATTTACTTAACAGACCAGCAATTAACTGGTCTAATTTTGAATTAAATTCCTCACTTCAATTAAATGATTTTGTTGATTTATTGTTAGAACCGTTAAATACTTCTCAATACAGCTACAACATAAAACTAGGTTTACATGAAGCACTTATAAATGCGGTTACGCATGGAAATAAACTAGATCCTAATAAATCAATTAGAGTTCGAAGAATTATTACTCCTAACTGGTGTGTATGGCAGATTCAAGATCAAGGTAATGGTTTAGAAATAAAAAAAAGATTATATAAATTACCTGAAAAACTTAATTCATTAAATGGGCGGGGTCTATATATAATAAACGAGTGTTTTGATGATATTAGATGGAGTAATAAGGGTAATCGGCTCCAATTAGCATTAAAAAGATGAATGTTTACTTGGACATGGCTTGTTTACATTAATTCCTTTTAACCATTTTATACTTTCTTCCAAATAATTTATAGTATCTTCCTCATTCTCTGAAATTAGTAATTGGCATAATGCGGCTGATATGAGTTCTGCTGATCTATTTAATTTTTCCCCCTTTAGTTTGTGCCAATCTAGGTGATCAATTTTTAACTTATTATTCAGTTTTTGGGCTAGTTGAATAATGTCTTCATCCGAGTTATTCATAAGTATTTATTGTTTTTTTTATTTTATAGCAGACCATACTTTAGTCATGAAAAAAGAATTTGATTTTATATTATTAAAACCTATATCTTTTATTTTGGAAGTTATATCTTCTTTGATGTAATCACAATAAAAAGGTTCATGGAATGATTTATAAAAATTTTCCATTATCTGGATAAAATCAGGTGAATCATTCTCCTGTATTGAATCAGCAAGAATTAATATTCCCTCTGGTTCAAGGACTCTAAAGAATTCTTTTAAGACATTTTCTCTTACTGTTCTAGGTAATTCATGGAATAAATAAACACATGTAATTCCTTGAATACTATTATCTGCAAATGGTAAATTTTCAGCATTACCTTTAATTAATTCTATTAAATCACCATTTAAATTTGAAATAAATCTACTAGCTTCTTTTAAGTATGATCCAGACAAATCAAGTCCTATAATTTTTTCTTTAGGGAGTGCACCTCTTAACTGTTTAAGTGTTCTACCAGAACCTGTAGCAACATCAAGAATTTTTAATGAACTTTTTTTTCTACTACTAAAATTGTTTAATCCTTCCTTAAGGGGTTTAATTATTCTTCTTCTCATGGCATCGGCACTTCCATTAAAAAGAATTTCTACTTGTAAATCATAAATACTCGCCGAAAAATCAGAAAGATAACCATCTGTCTGATGGTGAAAATTTCTTAAGTAATACTTTGGGTAGTTTTCATTTTCTATGTTTTTAGGAAGATCTTTATAATTTTGTTTTCTTCTTCGGTCCCATGTGTTTGGCATGTCGAGCCAAATTTTTGGATATTGGGTTAAATATCTCAGCCAAGGTTCATCAAATAATAATTTCTGAGGGTATATATTTTTTTCCGCATCATTCCAATCCTCTTCTCTAAGACGATCCATTGAATTTTGGATATCAACCAAGAGTTTTTTATCTATATTAAAATTACCAAGCTTATTATCCGGGAGTACGAAATTCATGATTCTTGTGCTTAATTCTTTATGAGCTAATCCAGCAATACTTTTTCCTTGTTGAAGTGTTTTATATGCAATTTTTGAAAATTGTTCTTTTATCATTTTTTATTATTAATTACCTATATTTCAACAAAAAAAAAATCAATCTGAGAATTATTTGTGATAATTCTCAAAAAGATCTTTTGAAATTTTTAAATTTCCTACTTTGACTTAAGCGTCATAGTACATAAAAAATTCATGAGGGTGGGGCCTCTGCCTTAATTGTTGAACCTCTTCATACTTCATATCAATAAAATTATCAATGAAATCTTCTGTGAATACTCCTCCCGCTAGTAAATAATCTTTATCTGCTTTAAGTGCATTTAGTGAATCGTTTAGAGATGACGGAACTGTATCTATTTTTGATAGCTCCTCTGCTGGTAATTCAAATAAGTCAACATCAACTCCATCACCAGGATCGATTTGATTCTTAATACCATCAATACCAGCAAGCATCATTACGGAAAAAGCTAAATAAGGGTTAGCAAGTGCATCACCTGATCTAAACTCTAATCTTTTAGCTTTTGGATTAGGTCCAGTTAAAGGGATTCTTACAGCTGCTGATCTATTACCCTCTGAGTAAACTAGATTTACCGGAGCTTCAAAACCTGGAACTAGCCTTTTATAGCTATTAGTTGTTGGATTAGTAAATGCAAGGAATGATGGAGCGTGTTTTAAAATACCTCCGATATACCACCTTGCTGTCTGAGATAGATTTGCATATGATCCTTCGCCATAAAATAGAGGTTGACCACTTTTCCATAAACTCTGATGAACATGCATGCCTGTTCCATTATCGTTAAATACAGGTTTAGGCATAAATGTTGCTGTTTTCCCATATTTTTTGGCTACGTTTCTTACAACATATTTGTATGTCATAACACTATCAGCCGAGCTAATTAAGGAGTCAAATTTAATACCAAGTTCATGTTGTCCTGCTCCAGCGACTTCATGATGATGCTTCTCAGTTGGAATTCCTAATTCAGCCATTTGCAATAACATTTCAGACCTTATGTCTTGAGCGGTGTCATTAGGAGCAACTGGGAAATAGCCCTCTTTGTATTGAATTTTATAACCTAGGTTCCCACCTTCTTCTGTTCGACCAGTATTCCAGGGAGCTTCAATAGTATCTACACTATAAAAACAACTACCTTCTTTAGAGTCATATCTAACATCATCGAATAAAAAGAATTCTGGCTCTGGTCCAAAAAATGCAGTATCTGCTATACCTGTGGAATCTAAATATTTTAATGCCTTTTGGGCTAATGATCTTGGGCACCTATCATAGGGTTCTCCACTTCTTGGCTCTTGAATAGAGCAGATCATACTTAAGGTTTTGTGTTTATAAAAAGGATCGATCCATGCGGTACTTGAATCTGGAACCATAGACATGTCAGATGCGTTAATGGCTTTCCAACCTCTTATAGAAGATCCATCAAAGGCAAGACCTTCAGTGAATGATTCTTCTTCTATCATGTCAGATGTCAAGGTTAGATGTTGCCATTTACCATGAATGTCAGTGAACTTTAGATCGATGAGTTCAATTCCTTCATCCTTAATCTGACTTAAAACGTCTTGGGGAGACTTGGCCATTTCTTTATTTATACCTCCAATAAAATTAATAACTTGACGAATCTAATTATGTATCAAAGGTAACTTTTTTCAACACTTGCTGGGTTCTTTGAGTATTTCAAGTTATATGTTTACCAATTGTTAACTAAAATATTTAAATTGGATGAATTTCTTTAAACATTCTTCGCTTTAGTAGATAAATTAGTTTAATTTAAAAGTAATGCTTTAAAAGGTTTTGACCGAAACAAAACTCATTTCAACTTTAAATGAAGAGAATCTACCTCATCTCGATAAAACTTATGTTCCTTCAAGACTTTTATTAGGGCCTGGTCCTTCAAATGCTCATCCCGAAGTCCTTAAGGCTTTAGCACTTAATCCAATAGGACATTTAGATGAGGCATATATAGAGTTAATGT
Organism: Prochlorococcus sp.; assembly: GCF_965655815.1. Classification (NCBI taxonomy): domain Bacteria; kingdom Bacillati; phylum Cyanobacteriota; class Cyanophyceae; order Synechococcales; family Prochlorococcaceae; genus Prochlorococcus; species Prochlorococcus sp. Next base: position 183,018 of record NZ_CBFHHZ010000003.1, read on the forward strand.
CCGAGGTACAAAAATTACTTAGATATACATGGCAGTGTAATAATCGAATAACTCTACCTATGAGTGGTACAGGTAGTGCAGCTATGGAAGCCTCTATTGCTAATTTTATAGAGCCTGGAGAAAAAATTCTAATCGCAAAAAAAGGATATTTTGGGGATCGTTTGGTTGATATGGCATCGAGATATAAAGCGGACGTTTCAGTAATTGAAAAAGAATGGGGAGAAGCGTTTACTTTTGAAGAAATAAAATATGAAATAGAAACTAAAAAACCTGTAATATTTGCTATTGTCCACGCTGAGACATCAACGGGGGTATTACAGCCTCTTGAAGGAATAGGTGAAATATGCAGAAAGAATAATTGTCTTTTTTTGGTTGATGCTGTCACATCATTAGGTGCTTTAGAACTTTTTATTGATGATTGGAAAATTGATCTTGGCTATAGTTGTAGCCAAAAAGGTCTAAGCTGCCCTCCTGGACTTAGTCCTTTCACAATGAACAAACGTGCAGAAGATAAACTTAGTGCAAGAACTTCTAAAGTTCCAAATTGGTACTTAGATTTATCCTTATTGAATAGATATTGGGGATCTGATCGTGTTTACCATCATACTGCTCCAGTGAATATGAATTTTGCAATAAGAGAGGGTTTGCGCTTAATCGCTAATGAAGGTTTAGAAAATATTTGGAGAAGACACAATTCTAATGCAATCAAATTATGGAAGGGATTAGAAAGTTTAGGTATGGAGTTACATGTTGCTAGTGAATTTAGATTACCTACTCTGACAACAGTGAAAATTCCTCCTGCAGTAGATGGAGACGCATTTAGAAATCATCTTTTGAAAAATTTTGGTATAGAAATAGGAAATGGACTAGGTGCATTGTCTGGTAAGGTTTGGCGTATTGGATTAATGGGGTTTAACTCTAGTGAAGAGAATGTTGATCGATTATTAAATTTATTTGATACAGAATTAAAGAAGTTTTCTATTTTTGATTCCTCATCTTTTTAAACCATAACTTAATTTTATTTTTACAATCCTGATTTAAAATCCCTCCTACTACTTTCATTTTATGATGTGCGCTTTCATGCTTAGATAAATCAATCGTGCCTCCGAATCCGCCTCTTTTGTCATCTTCTGTTCCATATATCACTTGACCCATTCTTGCTTGAACTAATGCCGCAGCACACATTGTACAAGGCTCTAAATTTACAATTATGCTGCATTCATTAAATCGCCAATCATTTTTAATCCATGAAGCTTGTCTTAGTGCTATTAATTCTGCATGTCCTAAAGGGTCATTGTTAATTTCTCTTTTATTGCTTCCTCTACCAATACATCTTCCATTCTCATCTATTATTACTGCTGTAATTGGTAATTCAACCTTACCTACTTCCTCTGATCTTCGTAAAATGAATTTCATCCATTTAAAATAATCTATGTGCTCAATTTTTTTATGCCAATTTATAGTTTTTTGGTTCATTTTATCAATTACGTTTTTTTTATAAACATTATAAATAACCTAATTAATAATTATTTTAAAGAATGACTTCAGATTCACTTAATAATCAAAACAATATATTTCCGACATCTTCTGGAAGTAACGAAAGTTTGCTTATACTTCTCAACCGAACTTCTGAAATCATATGCAAATGGTTTTCAGATTCAGATAAATTAGGTCCTATACCCATCGATAGTAACTTTGAATGTTCAGTTCCTGGAGAACAGGGAAAGTCTTTCGATGTTTTATTCTCGGAGATTGAAAGTCTTATTTATAGTTCTTTTAATCCAGTACATCCAGGTTCCCTTGCTCATCTAGACCCTCCACCATTAATCATTTCTATTTTGGGAGATTTAATAGCTGCTGGCTTAAATAATAATCTTCTTGCACATGAATTATCACCAAGTGTTTCTCTTCTTGAGGAATCAATTTGCAAGTGGTTTTCAATAAAACTAGGGTTTTCTGATTTAGCAGGTGGCGTTGCAGCCAGTGGCGGGACTTTAAGTAATTTAAATGCCCTTGTCACAGCAAGAAACTATGCCGGACTTGAAACTGATTCAAAGGCAGTTTATTTAATTAGCGAAGATGCTCATTCATCATTTGAAAAATGTACTAGAATTATGGGCCTTGAAAAAAATAATTTAATTAAAGTCAAAACAGATAAAGATGGATGTATGGATATGATTGAGCTTAAAAAGACTGTTGATAAATGTTCTATTGAAGGTAAAAGAATTTTTGCTATTGTTGCCACTCTTGGTACAACAGTTCGTGGAGCAATAGACCCAATTGATAACATCAGTAAATTTTGTAATGAAAGAAATATTTGGCTACACATTGACGGATCCATAGGGGGCATTTTTTCAATTACGAATATAAAGATCAATGGAATTATTAATGTTCATTTAGCAAATTCAATAACTATAAATCCACAAAAAATACTTGGAATTACAAAAACTTCATCCCTTTTAATCGTTTCAAATATTGAAATTCTTAAAAATACATTTTCTACAGGGTTACCTTACGTTTCTAATGAAAACAATTCCTTTAATAGAGGTGAACTAGGAATACAAGGTTCTAGACCCGCTGAAATAATCAAACTATGGTTAGGGTTGCGATTTCTGGGAATGCGAGGAATAGAGGATGTCTTAAATTCATCTATTAAGAGAAGAATATTCTTCGAAAATAATTTAGATAGATACAAATATGATTTATATTCTGGTCCTTTGCATATAATTTCCTTTTTACCAAAGGGTATGAATAAAAACGAATCAGATTCATGGACTTTAAAAAAAAGAATAAATCTTCTTAAAAAGAACTTTATGATTTCTCGGCCTCTATTTAAAAATAGATATTATTTAAGAGCAGTTTTTGGGAATTACAATACAAGTGAATCTCATATTAATGATCTTTTGAAATTACTAAATTATTATGAAAGTTAGTAGATCAAAATTAATAGCAATTATAACGGGTTTTATTTCAATATTAATTTGTATTTTATATTTATTATTAATTACTGTTTTTGATTTTAGATCATTCTTAAACAATCAAATAATTAGTCACTCTGCAAATATGGCGGCAATTTTCTTTGAGATTTTTGATCCTCGTTAATTCTTATATTATTTATTGCTTCTCTAATGAAATTATTTAGAATATCCTCCCTTTTATTTAATTTGTAAATATCCTCAATTACTTCTTGAATTCCACCATCTCCCCAATTTTTTCCATTATTAAAATATTTTTTTATTGATAAACCTACTATTTTTAGTAACCAACATGAGGTTATAGATTGTAATGATTTTGAAATAAATATTGTTGTAAAATTTGAAGCTAATGCGTTTGTAATAACACTAAGTCCACCTTTCAAAATGCCAAGTTTTGCTAGAGTAGTTAATAATGATTTTGATAATTCGACTGCTTCTTTTTTTGTTATCTTGAAATCATAAATTTTCGAAATTTCAAGTATCATTTGAACATTTACAGATGTTGTTGTTATAAAATCTACAACTGGCAAAGGATTTACCAGTATTACTCCACCGGTAATCAAAGTATATTTATTTATTACTTTATTAGCACTTAAATTTCTTTGATCCGATATTACATTTTTGCTAATTTGGCCTAATTTATTACATCTAAAAAGAATATTATCAGCTAGTAATTCTTCTCCATTAGCATCAAGTGTTTCTATTATCTCTTTAAATAGATTACTTACATCAGGAGTTATTTTTAATGAGTTTACTAAATTGTTTGAGAAGACTTTTGATGAAGCAATAGTTTCTATAACTGATATTTTAATATGTTTTGTAGATGTAATTGAGATAATGTTTTCTCTAATGATATTATTATGTTTTTCTGATCTTAAGTCACATTTATTTAAAACAATAATAATTTTCTTCTTCAAATTTAGTAATTCTCTAATTAGATAGAGTTCATATTTATTGATATCTTGATCAATTACAAAAAGAATTAGATCTGATTTTGATGCCTCCATTATTGTGGAATCCTCCCTTTCTTGGCCTTCTTTAGAAGCTTCAAATAACCCAGGCGTATCAATTATATTTATATTTCTTTTTAAGATTGGAATTCTGATTTTATAACTTGTTATATCTTTTGTAGTACCAATTGTTGGCGAAATCTTTCCAATTAAATTTTTCAATAGTGCTCTTGCTATAGAAGTTTTTCCAGAGGATCCCGCACCAAATAATATTACGTTATAGTCTCCGTTCTTGAACTGTTTCTCAAGCTTTATTTTTTCATATTTCAATAAATCTGCATATATATTATTGGTTATTTTTTTATTAATTTCATCTATTGCTTCAAGACTATTTTTTGCAGCTCCATATTTATTTCTAAAAGAAAAACTATTTTTTTTCTTAAAAATTATTTTATAAGCAATCTTTTTGAATAAACTTTTGTTCTTAGAATAAAAAATCAGTAAAATAATAACAATTATCAAAATAGAATAGAAATTTAAAATATTTCTAAATAACGTCAATAAAAAATAAAGAAATAATAGAATTAATAAATATCTATAGTTCTTAAAAAGAAAATGGTACATTATTATCGTTTATTTTTAATAAGTCCATATATAATAAAAATAAGACCTATATTTATAGATATATCAGCAATATTAAATACTGGAAAATCAATAAAGTTTAAATTAATAAAATCTATAACGTAACCTCTTGTAATTCTTTCAATTCCGTTTCCTATCGTACCTGCCAAAATAAAGCTATAACTCAATAAATCTAAATTACTTAAATTTTTTTTATATAAAATTAAATATATTAAAAACAACGTTATTATTGTACTTAGTGTGGATAGAAAAATTCTGTTACCATTTAAAATATTAAATGCTGCTCCATAATTTTTCACGTAATCAATACTAAAAAATAAAAGATCTTTATTTATATAGGATGTATGATTTATATCGATAATATGTTTTGTAAATTGATCAGATAAAAAAATTAAAATAGATAAAATAATATAATAAAATCTATTTTTTTTTATATTTAACATCATCATTGATATCTGTTCTTATTGACGATTTTAAACAGTAGAGTAATAGGTGTGATTATTAATAAATGATATCCGAATTTTCCTAATGAATATTTTGAAATATTATATAAGAGTATTTCCGATTGTTTAAAATATAAAACTAGAATGCAATTATAAATTATACCTATAAGATGCATACTAGATATTCCTAATATTACGTATTTTAAAAGGTCATAATATTTAATCATTTGCTTTCTTTTATTTAAATTATCTATCATTTTTATTAATGGATACATTCCTAATAAATAACCAAAATTTGGAGTTAATAAATATCCTAATGAACCTCCCTGGTCAAATACTGGAATAAAAAACAAACCTATTATTAAATAGATACTAAATGCTTTTATTACTATTTTACCGTTAAATATTAAGGTAATTATTACGATTGAAGGTAATTGCCATGTAATAGGCATCTCAAATGTCCCAATAAGTTTATTAGTAAAAGGTATAGAGAAAAAAACAGGAATAAATGTAGAAATTATAATGATTTGGACACTTATAAATACCTCAATAAGTTTACTAACATTTAGCATTTACTAATAAAGATTTACAAACTTCTTAGAGCAACAATTGGATCTAATTGTGAAGCTCTTTTGGCTGGTAACACTCCAAATATTAATCCTATTGAACCTGAAATAATCATTGTTGACAACGTTGTTGTTATTCCCACAGAAGCTGGCAATGGAGTTATTACTCCTAGAAGAAAAACCCCTGTCAAACCGGTTGTTGTTCCAACCAAACCTCCAATAGTAGATAAAATCAAAGCCTCAAATAAAAATTGTATAAGAATATCTGATTGTTTCGCTCCTATTGCTTTCCTTAAACCAATCTCCTCTGTTCTTTCACTTACAGAAACTAGCATTATATTCATTATTCCTATACCTCCAACAATAAGAGAGACAGCACCTATACCTGCCAATAAAAATGTAAGACCACTTGTAATGTTTGTTACGATATTTAATGCATCTTCTTGAGATCTAACTGCAAAATCATCGTCTCTTACTATGTTATGTCTTTGACGCAATAAATTTGTAATTTGGAACTTAGCAGCACTAGTTTTGTTTTTACTAGTAGCCTCTACACTTATAAAACTTAGGCTAACTCCATAGGTAGGATCCTTTCCACTTATTCTATTAACCATTGTAGTAAGAGGTATATATGCATTTTTATCTTGATTGCTACCAAAAACAGCACCTTTAGGTTTCAAAATTCCAATTATTTCATAGGTGTGATCCTTAATTCTTATTTTTTCTCCAATTACGGTGTTTCCCTTAAAAAAGTCTTCCTTTAGATCAGGTCCAATTACAACAAAACTTCTAGCTGAATTTACGTCACTTTGGGAGATGAATCTTCCTTCATCTACCTCAAAACTTCTAACGTCAAGAAATTCAGGAGTAACCCCAGCAATTGAAATATTTAAGCTTTTTGAATTTGATTGAACAATTTCATTTGCAGAGATTTGTGGTGCAACTTTTTTAACACTCGGGACTTGATTGTTAATTGCAATTGAATCTTCTAAAACAAGATTTTTTGGAAATGATATACCTCTTCTTCGAGTGTCGTTATTGCCTGGAACAATAAATAAAACATTTGCACCTAAATTACTTAATTGATTTTTGGCAAGAGTTTGAGCTCCTCTCCCTAATCCTACAAGTGTTATTACTGATGCATTACCTATTATTATTCCAAGCATAGTAAGAGAACTTCTTAATTTGTTTGAAACTAAAGTCTTACCAGCCATATTAAAGGCTTCTTTAAGAGATATATTCCTAGACATACTTATATTTATCTAGTGCATCCTCATCGTCTTCTATCTGCCCCATATAAACAACTCCTTCATTGAGTTGTAATGTTATTAAATCCCCGTTCGATACAAGATTGTCAATAGCAGATAAATTACATATAGTGGATATCTTAATATTATTTTTCTTAAATATTTTATAGCATTCATCTATATTTTCATCCGTGACTATTCCAGTAATTTTCTTGGTGTAAGGTAAATCCATTAAAATATTTTTTGGTACAAATAAAATTTCTCCTGGAGATATCAATGATAAATCAAGATTAGTCTTTATATTTCTTGCTTTACCAGTAACACCTAACTCTCCTATTGATATTCCTCGAGTTACCACTTTTCTTACTAATCCAACTTTTATTAGATCAGTCGAACCACTTATACCTGTTAGTGTCCCCGCAGTCTGAACTACCAGGTCTCCTTGCTTCAGAATCCCTAGTTCTTGTGCTATTTGCATTGCAATACTGAATGTTTTTGCAGTTCTATCGTCATTTTTGACTAATAAAGGAGTCACTCCCCATACTAATTGCAATCTTCTCGCGACACTTCTCTCTGTCGTGGTGGCAAGAATAGGAGTTGGAGGTCTGAATTTACTTACATTACGGGCTGTTGAACCGGATTTAGTTAAAGGGATTATTGCCCCAGCATCAAGTTGTCTAGCAATGTTGCTGACTGCGGCGCTTATTGCATTTGGGATAGTACTAGGAAGGTGACTCTCAATTGCTTTTAGAGGATAATCACGTTCAATTCTTCTAGCAATTGTCGCCATAGTTTCAACAGCTTCTACTGGATAATCACCCACAGCTGTTTCATTTGAAAGCATCACGGCATCTGTACCATCAAGAATTGCATTAGCCACATCACTTACTTCAGCACGAGTTGGTCTTGGATTTGATGCCATTGAGTCAAGCATTTGTGTGGCGGTAATAATGGGGATCCCTAGTGTATTTGCTTTTCTAATTAACTCTTTTTGTAGAAGAGGGACTTCTTCTGCTGGCATTTCAACTCCTAGGTCTCCTCGTGCAACCATAACCCCGTCACACAAAGGTAATATTGAATCTATTTGATCTATTGCTTCAAATTTTTCAATCTTGGCTACAACAGGAATTGAATGTCCACTGTTATTTATTATATTTTTTATTTCATTAATATCAGATGGATTTCTTACAAAACTTAGAGCTATCCAATCAACACCAGCAGTTAATCCAAATTCAAGATCTTCTATATCTTTATCAGTTAAAGCTTTAACTGATAATTGTACATCTGGAAAATTTACACCTTTGTTGTTAGAAAGGACTCCTCCAACAGTTACTTTACATTCCAATAAATTATTTCCTATGTCAACCTTTTCAACAATCATTTCAATTTTTCCATCATCTAACAATATTCTTTTTCCTGAAGTTACTTCCTCGGCAAGTTTGTTGTAGGTAACATTAGCTATACTTTTTGTACATTCAACTTCATTAGAAGTTAAAGAGAATTTATCTCCTTTTTTTACTTTTACAGGACCATCTTTAAATCTTCCTAATCTTATTTTAGGACCCTGAAGATCCTGAAGTATTCCAATATCCAAATCTAGCTTTTCAGAAACTTTTCTTATGGTTTTAATTCTTTCTTGATGATCTTTATGATCTCCATGAGAAAAATTTAATCGAAATGTTGTAACTCCAGCCTTTATAAGATCAGTAATAATTTCTTCTGATTGAGTAGCTGGTCCAATTGTTGCAACAATCTTGGTTCTTCTTTTTAAATCAATATTCGACATATATAAATAATATTGCTAGATATAAGTAAATTTAACATACATAAAGTTAGTTATTTAATCTATGGATTTTAAAACTTATCAGAAGCAAGCTCGCTTAACAGCCCAATATCCAAATTTAGGCTCAAACAATATTTATCCAACACTAGGATTAGTTGGCGAAGCTGGTGAAGTTGCAGAAAAAGTAAAAAAAGTAATTAGAGATAAAAAAGGTATTTTTGATGAAGAATCTAAAAAAGGGATAAAAAAAGAGTTAGGTGATGTTTTGTGGTATATATCTAATCTTTGCAACGAATTCAATTTCGAATTAGAAGAAGTTGCTTTACAAAATTTAGAAAAATTGAACTTAAGAGCAGCTAAGGGTAAAATTTCTGGTTCCGGAGATGATCGTTAAATTTTAAGCATATCCTAGGCTGGCATATTGAAGATTAGTAATTAGGTTTTGGATAACATTAAGGAGTAGAAAAGCTAACAATGATGAAATATCAAAGCCACCAATTGGAGGAATTATTCCTCTAAATATATTCAAATATGGGTCTGTTATTGATGTTAATGCTGATAATATTCCATTACTCCAATCTATTCCAGGAAACCATGTAAGTAATATCCTAATGATCAAAATAAATGAATAAATTGATAAGGTTTGACCTAAAACAGCAAAAATCTCAGACAACATTATTTTCAGGTGGTTTATCTAATTGTAACATTTACTTTTTATTGCCGCCTATTTGCGATAAATATTCATTGCTTACAGCAAAAGTTTGAAAAAATTTTTCAGATAATGATAGCCAATAAGATCTCCCATCTTTTTGCTTACGTTTAATAATAAGTTTTTTATTTGTTAATTCCTTTATATGGTCGTATGCTCCTGACCCTCTTAAAACTATAAGATCTGATTGCAGTATTTTTTTCTTAATTGCAATTGTTGCAAGTGTCCTTAATTCTGATGTTCTTAATTCAGATGGTAATAAATCTTCTACAAATTCATTTAAAATTGATTTTAACTCTAGACAATAACAACTATTAATTTCATTTAATTCTATTGCAGATTTTGTGTTTGAGTATTTTTCCTTTAATTCTCTTAATGCCTTTTCGATAGAATTAATATCCGCATTAGTAATTTCTGAAAGATTCTTTTTTGATATTGGTCTACCTTTAAGATACAGAACAGCCTCAACTCTTGTAACCAAACTTATATCGCTTAATTTTTTAGTAATTAGATCAGCTTGATTAATTTTTTTAATACCTAACTCTTTCCCAAGTTACCTTATTTTTAATCAGATGCACCAAGGAATAATTTATATGTTTGATTATTCGTTTCGTCCCAGTATTTATATCCTAAGAATTCTACAAATTTATTCCAGTAATTAATTTCATCACTATCTATTAATACTCCTATAACAATTTTTCCTACATCAGAACCATGATTTCTATAGTGAAAGATGCTTATTGTCCAATTTGATTTCATATTTTTTAGAAAATTTATTAATGCTCCTGGCCTTTCTGGAAACTCAAATCTATATAGCAATTCAATATATTTTGATTTTTCTAGTTCAGTAAATTTTTGTGGCAAACGACCACCTACCATATGTCTTAGATGATTTTTAGATAATTCATCATTACTTATATCTATAAAAGGATAATTTGATTTCCTAAATTCTTGTAAAAGTTCTTCTTTATCAATTACTCCATTAACCTCGATTCCTACAAATATTTGAGCATTAACTGAATTGGACATCCTATAGCTAAATTCTGTTAAATTTCTATTATTTAACAAACTACAGAAATTAATTAAGCTTCCTGCTTTTTCTGGTATTTCAACAGCAAACATTGCTTCTTTGTACTCTCCAAGTGCAGATCTTTCTGCTACAAATCGTAGTCTTTCGAAATTCATATTTGCCCCACATGCGATAGCAATTATATTTTTATTTGCGTATTTTGATTCGTATATATCCTTTTTCATTCCCGCAATAGATAGAGCTCCAGCTGGTTCTAGGATTGATCTGGTATCTTCGAAAACATCCTTAATAGCGGTACATATTTCATCAGTATTTACAGTTATCATTCTGTCGATATATTTTCTTCCGATTTCAAAGGTTTTTTCTCCAACTTTTTTTACTGCTACGCCATCAGCAAACTGACCAACTGATGCTAATTCAATTAATTTTGAATTTTTTAGGGATTTAGTCATCGCATCAGCATCTTCAGGCTCTACACCAATTATTTTTACTTGGGGCCAAATTTTTTTTATATATACAGAAATACCAGCTATTAAACCTCCTCCTCCAACAGCAACATATATTGCTTCTGGAGGTTCATTTACTTGTTGTTCTAGTTCAATGGCGATTGTCCCTTGGCCAGCTATTACTTCAGGATCATCAAATGGATGAATAAAACATAAATTATTTTCTTCACTAAGACGTAATGCTTCCTTATAAGTTTCATCATAATTATCACCGAATAATATTACAGTTGCTTTTAGATTTCTTACAGCATTTACTTTTACTAATGGTGTAGTTATCGGCATTAAAATAGTTGCGTTACAATTTAATTTCAACGCACTAAGCGCGACTCCTTGAGCGTGATTTCCAGCACTTGATGTTATGACACCATTAGCTAGTTGTGATTGTGGTATTTGCCTCATTTTATTAAAGGCACCTCTTATCTTAAAAGAAAATACATCTTGAAGATCTTCTCTTTTCAAATAAATATTATTTTTAAGTGCTTTACTTAAATTATTTGCTTTTTCTAAAGGTGTTTTTTTAGCTACTTCATAGACTTTAGCCTGAAGTATTTTTTTAAAATAATCTTCCATATTTATATTTTTAGCATTAAATATTAATCTAATAAAACATTACATAATCTATTTCAAAAAAATTACTCATTTTGCACCTTAACGTTTTAGATTAGATAAGTAAATATTTTTAAATAATGCTTTTAAGTGAGTTAAGCCATCCAAATCAATTACTTGGTTTAACGGTATCACAATTAGAGGAAATTGCTTCTCAGATTAGAGAGAGACATTTAGAGGTAGTTTCAACAAGTGGAGGTCATCTTGGTCCTGGACTAGGGGTAGTTGAATTAACACTTGCTTTATATCAAACATTAGATCTTGATATTGATAAAGTTGTATGGGATGTTGGCCATCAGGCTTATCCACATAAGTTAATTACTGGACGTTTCAATGAATTTGATTCCTTACGTCAACAAAAAGGTATAGCTGGTTATCTTAAACGTACTGAAAGTATATTTGATCATTTTGGAGCAGGCCACGCAAGTACATCAATATCAGCTGCGTTGGGAATGGCAATTGCAAGGGATAGAAAAGGGGAAGATCATAAATGCGTTGCAGTTATAGGTGATGGAGCATTAACAGGTGGAATGGCTTTAGAAGCGATAAATCATGCGGGACATTTACCAAATACTCCCTTAGTTGTTGTTCTGAATGATAATGATATGTCAATATCGCCACCTGTTGGAGCTCTTTCAACATATTTGAATAAAGTTAGACTAAGTCCACCATTACAATTTTTGTCAGATAGTGTTCAGGAAAGTGTTAAAAATATTCCTCTTATAGGTAAAGATATACCTGAAGAATTAAAAAATATAAAAGGAAGTGTTAGACGTTTAGCGGTACCAAAAGTTGGAGCAGTTTTTGAAGAACTTGGTTTTACGTATATGGGCCCAATTGATGGACATGATATTTCTAATCTTATAAATACTTTTAATGCTGCTCATAGACTTAAAAAACCAGTAATGGTTCATGTTGTTACAACTAAAGGGAAAGGATATCCATATGCAGAAGCAGATCAAGTAGGGTACCATGCTCAATCATCATTCGATCTTACGACGGGTAAATCAATTCCATCAAGCAAGCCTAAACCAGTAAGCTATAGTAAAATTTTCGGTCAAACGCTTTTAAAAATTTGTGAGCAAGACAGTAAGGTTATAGGAATTACAGCAGCAATGGCTACTGGAACTGGACTAGATTTATTGCAAAAAAATATTCCAGAACAATATATAGATGTAGGAATAGCTGAACAACATGCAGTTACATTAGCAGCTGGAATGTCTTGCGATGGTCTTAAACCTGTAGTTGCTATTTACAGTACATTCTTGCAACGCGCTTTTGATCAGCTAATTCATGATGTAGGTATTCAGAATCTCCCTGTATCTTTTGTTTTAGATAGAGCAGGAATTGTTGGTGCCGATGGTCCAACTCATCAGGGTCAATATGATATTAGCTATATGAGAGCTATTCCTAATTTTGTTTTAATGGCTCCAAAAGATGAAGCTGAACTTCAAAGAATGTTAATTACATCTATTAATCACAAGGGACCGACAGCACTTCGCATTCCAAGAGGTTCAGGTTTAGGTGTAGCAGTAATGGATGAGGGATGGGAGCCTTTGAGGATTGGCGAAGGAGAAATTTTAGAAGAAGGTGATGATGTTTTAATTATTGCTTATGGTTCAATGGTTCATGCCGCTACTGAAACTGCAAACTTACTAAAAAATAGAGGTATTAGTGCTTGTATTGTTAATGCTAGATTTGTTAGACCTATTGATCAAGATTTAATAATACCGTTAGTAAGAAAACTTAAAAAGGTAGTAACAATGGAAGAAGGTACATTAGTTGGAGGATTTGGCTCGGCTATTGTTGAAATGTTAAACGATAATGAAATAAATATACCAGTTTTAAGAATTGGTATTCCTGATGTACTTGTAGATCATGCATCACCTGATCAGAGTAAAGAAAAATTAGGACTTAAACCTGATCAGATGGCAGAAAAAATTATTAACAAATTTAATTTAGTAAAATTAAATTCTAAAATTACTGTTGAATAATTTTACAATACACCTCTAGAAGCTAATCCTAGTATTGCACCTATTCCGAAGATATGTCCTAGGCAATTAGCTCCTACGACAGACGCATGACTTAAACCACCAAAGAATTGTGAATTAGGAATTTCAAAACCTTCATTAGGTTTTCTTATTGTGGCTCTTGCAATTGCATAAGCAAAAACATTACATGCAATCATTACAATGGCACATTTTGGAGACCATTCAAATGTTGCGGGAGCAGCCGCTGCTGCAAATAATGTAGTAAGCATAAAAAAACGTTATTTTCTATATTCTCCTTTATTTCGAGCAATAAATCACATAATTGTAAAAGGTCTTAAGAGTTATTTACTTCTAGACGATTTAACATCTTTATAAAGCCAAGTAAAATAACAAAATCGCTTAAGGTTAAGAAAAATTCTGCTGAACCATGAAGTAAGTCAACTTCAACAAGAGTTCTTTGATAGTAAGTAAGAGAAAATATCGAAATTACTATGGTTATAAATACAAATAATACAGTTAAAGAAAAACCAATTTTGATTAATTTATTTAATGACTTTATCTTGTATAAATAATATAAGAAAATCGAATATGGAATTATAGATGCTGCAAATAAGGCTGTATTATCAAATCTTGATAAGAAATTTAGAAATCTTAAAAAAAAATCATTCATAGGATTCTGTTCTTTTATAAATTGCAATAGTAGCTATAGCTAATGTTGAGTTCCCTATAAAAGTGAAAATCCCTTGAAGGGTAACTAACCCATTTAATTCAGGTTGATTATCAAAAATATGCCAAGTAATAGCACACATAGCTCCAATTAAATTAGGTATCATTGCGAGACTTAACCAGTAATAAAGCTTTAGTTTTTTATAGCTACTTATTTTGTTTATTATAAAAATTGCATAAATCCATTCTATTACTGAGCTGATATGAATTAACCAAGTGCCAAATGAAAGTTCGTGCAAAATATTTATATATTTTTCTTTAATATATTAAGTACTTCTTTTGCATGATTAATTGGTAAAACACTTATCCATCTGTATGTTATTTTTCCCTCTGGTGAAATCAAAAAAGTATTCCTATCGGAATAAGGAGGAATCCAGGAACCATATTTTGCACTAATAGTTCCATTTGGGTCGGATAATAATGTGTAATTTATTGATTTTTCACTGCAAAAACTGTCGTGAGAATCTTGATTGTCAGCACTTATTCCTATTATTTCAGCATTATATTTAAAAAAGTCGTTTTTTAATTGAGAAAATCCTTTTGCTTCTAGAGTACAACCAGCGGTAAAATCCTTAGGATAAAAATATAAAACTATCCATTTACCTATTAATTCATTCGAATCCCATATTTTTTTTGATTTAATACTTTTGTTTATTCCCTCTAAATGGAAACTAGGAGCTGAATCTCCTATCTCTGGAGCATAATCAAAAGCAATTGCAGATTTAAGATTAAAATATAACGATATTAATATTACAAAAAGGCCAAATAAACTCTTCATCAAAATCAGAACTTATTAAGATCCACTCCATTTGTTTTGGCAAACTTATCTAAACCAACCTTTTGTATTGATTTTAATGCCTTAGTACTAATTTTTATGTTTACCCACTTTTTACCTTCTTGCCACCAAAGTCTCCTTTTTTGAAGATTTACTTGTTGTAATTTCTTAGTACGTATATGCGAATGACTAACAGCCATTCCATTATTAGCTTTTGCACCTGTCAGCTCACAAACCCTAGACATATTATTTGAAGAATATATTTATTAACTCTAACACACTACTTATTTTGATGTTTTAAGTAAATCTGAAATTAAATCGGCATTATTATTTTGCAAATTTATAATTTGTTCTTGATCTAATCCTCCTACACTTAATTTCGCCATGTCATAAACATGATTAGCAATTTTTGATGCTAATGGATTTTCAACTGGGTCTTTTTTATCAAGAATAATTTTATTACCAGTTATTTTATTTAATCCTGCAATGAGTGGATGTTCTTTATTAATTAATAGGACGTGATATTCAGGTAATCCAGGCATTTTTTGTTCCATATATGCCCCCATATCGTTTATCCTTCTCATTTGTTCAGGTAACAATATCATTGCTGGAGGAGCATCTTTACTTTTAAGAGATTGAACTTTTACTGTTACTTTATCGTTATTTAATGCTTTAGAAATAATATCCTTTAAATTATCTGTGTTTGATTTGCCATCTTTATCAACTATTTCTTTTGAATCTTTATCTTCAAGCTCATTTATTTCAGAATCAACTCTTTGAAATTGATAATTTTCATTTTTATTTTCTATCCATGGAAGAAATTGTGCATCTATTAAAGGATCAGATTTTATTACTTCTTTGTTGTCAGATAAACAAATTTTTAAAGCACTAGATTGCGCAATTACATCAGAACAATAGATAATTTTTTTGGAATCGACTATGTTATTTCTCTCCTTATAATTTGATAATGTTGTGTAAAACTTTTCTTTAGATTTTATAAGAGATTTATCATCGAGATATTTTTTTACGTCTTTATCAGAATTTATAATTGTCTCAAAAATAATACTATTTTCTACAAGATCAGCAAATTTTTCGTCCTCGATAGCACCTATTTTAATAAAGGCAGAAATTGAATCCCAAATTTCTGTATAAAATTCAGGCGAATTTTTTATTAAGTCTTTTAACTTATTAGCAATCTTTTTTGAAATGAATGATGAAATAGATCTGACTTTTCTATCAGTTTGCAATGCACTTCTACTTACATTTAATGGTATATCTGTAGAGTCAATTACACCTCTCAAGGGTAAGAGATATTTAGGTACAATTTCCTTTATTGAGTCGCTTACAAATACTTGGTTGCAAAATAGTTTAATTTCGCCTTTTTCCCAATCGGCTCTTCCAGATAATTTAGGGAAATACAAAATACCTTGTATGTCGTATGGATAATCTGTGTTTAAATGAATCCATAAAAGAGGGTCTCCTTGAAAAGGATATAAATATTTATATAGTTCAATATAATCTTCATCCTTTAGTTCACTAGGTTGTTTTCTCCATGGAGGATTTTTCTTATTAATTGTTTCACCCTCTAATAGAACATCTATAGGCATAAAGTCACAATATTTTTTAATAAGCGATTTAATTCTCTCTGGTTCTATAAATTCTTTTTCTTCATCCATTAAATGAAGGATTACATCAGTTCCAACTGAATCTCTTTCAGATTCTTCTAATGTGAAGTTAGGTGAGCCATCACATGACCAATTAAAAGTTTTACTATTATCTATGGCTGATTTAGTTAAAATATTGACTTTATCTGCGACCATAAAACTAGAATAAAAACCCAATCCAAAATGTCCTATAAATTCGTCATTATCTTTTTTATATTTTGTTAGAAACTCTTCAGCACTAGAAAAAGCAACTTGGTTTATATATTTTTTTATTTCTTCATCATTCATTCCAATACCATTATCAGAAATTTTTAAGATATTATTTTCCCTATCAATAGTAATTTTTACTTGAGGTTCATCACAATTTTCACAATCTCCAGCCATTGAGGCCATTCTTCTTTTACTAATTGCGTCTACAGCATTACTAACGAGTTCTCTTAAAAAAATTTCGTGATCAGAATATACAGCTTTTTTTATTATTGGAAAAATATTTTCGGTATTTATTCTAATTTCGCCTTTTTCCATTTTAATTTTCTTTTTTTTTAACTATTAAATTTTATTTCCTATTTTAAGGTTAATCAAGTTTAATTAGGAGTATTGTCCGTACTAAAAATTTATATTGTCGTAGCTTATTCAAATTGCATTTTTTTTTATAAATCTCAAATGGAAAAATTATTTAATCCATTGAATTTCAGTACAATTATGTTCTTTCATAAGAATGTTGGCTTTTGAATTTTCATTACATGGATTCAAATATAGTATTGTAATTATCCCTTTTTTTTGCAATGCTTTTTGCTCATTTATACCTTTATCTAATAAATAAGGATCTTTAAATAAGAGCAACACTCTCTTTTTAGTTTGAGATTTTTCAACTATCAATTCTCTTAAATTATCTATAGATATTGTGAATCCAATTCCATTAATTATTTTTTCATTAGGATTAAAATATCTTACTAATTCGTCATATCTACCACCTTTTGCAATTATGGTTTTAATATTTTTGTTATCGCAAATAAGTTGAAAAACTATACCTGCATATAAATTAAGATGAGGTTGATAAGTAGGATCAAGTTGTATTTTTATATTATATTTTTTTGAAATTTTTGATAAAGTATTAAATAAACAGTCAAGTTCCTCAATGACATTATTATTACCATAAACATTTTTAAGCTTTTTAAGTATGATTGCAGGTTCCCCTCTTGTAAATAATAATTCCTTCAATATTGCTTTATCATTGTTGTCAATATTTAATTTATCTAATGATTCTTGATCTAAATTTACCATGCATTTTTTAATCTCCTCATAATTATTATTTTTATAATTGAATAATATTAAATCCATTATTTTTGTTGTACTAACAAGAAGAGTTAGATTACAACTATCAATTAAATTGATATTATCGATTGCATCAAATAATATATTAATCACCTCAATCTCAGGGTATTGAGTGTCATAACTAATTAGTTCTATACCGCTTTGTAAATTTTCTTGAAATTTATAAGTATTTTTATAACTTTGTTTTTTATTAAATACAATACCACTATTAAAAAGTCTTATTGGTCTCTTCTTATTTAATAATCTTGTGGATGTTAATTTAACAATTGATGTTGTCATTTCTGGTCTTAAACATAATGAACTATTACTTACTATTCCAATAAGTTCGTCCCCATCAATTACTTCTCTACCTTTGATTGTCTCAAGATTATTAATAAATGAAGGTGAAATTTCTTCATAACCCCACAACTTATATACATTATTTAAATCATTAACAATCGAGGAATTATTCCTTACATCTATTAAATTAAATTCTTTAATATCACTCATTTTAAAACGATAATTTTATTTTTAAGTGTAAAGTTGTTTATTAAGTGGAGTAACTTTGCTTAATTCCATTTTTAGCTCTTCTTCAAGTCTAGGACTGCAAGCCAATATTCTTCCAGAGCTAAGATTAAATTCACCGTTAGGGTAATCAGAAACGGAACCACCAGCTTCTTTAACAATAATAGCACCAGCAGCTAAATCCCATATTTCTAGACCTCTTTCCCAATATCCATCTACTTTCCCTGAGGCAACAAATGCTAAATCAACAGCCGCTGCACCTCCTCTCCTTACTCCTCTAGTTTTATGTGTTAAATAACAAAATTCTGCATAATTATTATCTTCAGTATCAAACCTATCATATGCAAAACCTGTTACGAGAAGACTATCGATAAGAGAATTAGCATTTGATACCTTCAGTTTTTTATCGTTGCAATATGAACCTTTCCCTATGCATGCAGAATAAAGTTCGTTTAAATATGGTACTGATATAGCACCTAAGATAGGATTGTTTTTATATAAGAGACCTATTGAAGTTCCAAAGAATGGATAACCGTGAGAATAGTTAGTTGTTCCATCTAATGGATCAATGCACCAAGTTAATTCCGAAGTCTTTATTAATTTTCCTGATTCTTCCGCATGAATAGAAATTTCGGGAGTTTTAATTGTTAAGTACTCCTTAATCTTCTCTTCTACTTCTAAATCTACGTTGGTAACTAAATCACCTTTTCTCCCCTTTGAAGTGATTGTTTGAATTTTATTATAATTTTTAATTAGAATTTCATTACCTATAAGAGCACTCTCTTTAGCAATGTTAGTAAGGAAAATTAAATCAATTTCTGAATTGATTTCTTCAAATTCTTGAATTTCAAGCATAATAATTAATCTTCCTCAAATTCCCAGGGAGGAGCTTTTCTAGTTTTTCCTTTACCAAAATATTGGCCAAATTGTAAATCATAAACCTCATCATAATAGGTAGTCTCGACTTCAATATCTTCTATTACTTTCGCAACACAAAGAAGAGCATAACCCTTATCTTTTAAATCTTGAGATACACCCATTGCTTCTGGTTGTTCAAGCTTACCCGAAACGATTTTTACCGCACAACTTGTACAGCATCCATTCCTACAGGAAAATGGAAGTCTTAGACCCTTTTTTTCAAATTCTTTTAGTATATATTCTTGATCGCTAATATTTTCCTGATATATTTTACCAGTTTCTTTATTCCTAATAGTGACTTTAAAAGTCTTTTTCAAGTAACTTTCCTCAATAATGGGATATTAAAAGGGTAAAATATAAATCTTAAGGAGAGGTGGCCGAGTGGTTGAAGGCGCAGCACTGGAAATGCTGTATAGGGGCAACTTTATCGAGGGTTCGAATCCCTCTCTCTCCGTTTCATTTTAATTGATAGAGATATAAAATAACAATTAGAATTTTAACTAATAAATACTTTATTAATTTTGTGTATTTTGTAAAAGTATAAAAAAAAATAAGTAAATGAATTTATTTATTTAAATAAAGTTGAAATTAATAGATTTTTATTATTATATGTAGATAACAGAGAATTTAAATTGATTAAATTATTAGTTAAGGATAACTTTTAATTAATCAAGTAATACTATGGGGCAAATAGTTGGGATTGATTTAGGTACTACTAACTCCGTTGTAGGAGTTATAGAGGCTGGCCGCCCCGTTGTAATTGCAAATTCAGAGGGTACAAGAACAACCCCTTCGATAGTTGGATTCACTAAAAACTCCGAAATTGTTATTGGTGATCAGGCTCGAAGGCAACTTGTTTTAAATCCTAAAAATACATTTTATAACTTAAAAAGATTCGTTGGACGAGATTGGGATGAACTTGATGAAACAAGTATTTCTGTTCCGTATAATGTTAAATCTAATGATAAAGGGAGAGTTAGAATTCTAAGTCCATTTACAGAGAGAGAGTATGCTCCTGAAGAGTTAATAAGTTCGATAATAAGAAAATTAATTAATGATGCAGAAACTTATTTAGGAGACACTATTGATTCTGCCGTAATCACTGTACCTGCATATTTTAATGAGTCTCAGAGGCAAGCTACAAAGGATTCTGCAGTGTTAGCTGGGATAAAGGTTGATAGAATTTTAAATGAACCAACAGCAGCGGCATTAGCCTATGGTTTTGAAAAAAGCTCTTCCAATAATGTATTAGTTTTTGATTTAGGTGGAGGGACTTTTGATGTTTCTTTGTTAAGGATATCTAATGGTGTTTTTGATGTAAAAGCGACCTGTGGAGATACTCAACTCGGAGGTAATAATTTTGATTCCAAAATAGTAGATTGGATTGCTGAACGATTTCTTGAGAAACATAAGATTGATTTAAGACGAGATAGGCAAGCTCTTCAAAGACTTACAGAAGCTGCTGAGAAGGCTAAATGTGAATTATCAGGACTACAAAAAACTAAAATTTCCTTACCTTTTATTACTACAAGTGATGATGGACCATTACATATTGAAGAGGAATTCGATAGGAAATTATTTGAATCGTTATCTGATGATCTTCTCGATAGATTGCTTGAACCTGTTCAAATTGCTTTAGAAGATTCTGGTTGGGATGCTGAAGAAATTGATGAAGTCGTCCTTGTTGGTGGAAGTACTCGTATACCAATGGTTCAACAATTAGTTAAAACTCTTGTTCCTAATGAGCCATGTCAATCTGTAAATCCTGATGAAGTTGTTGCAATTGGTGCTGCAATACAATCTGGAATAATTAGTGGAGATTTACGTGATTTACTTTTAAATGATGTAACTCCTTTATCCTTAGGGTTAGAGACTATTGGAGGACTTATGAAGGTTCTTATTCCACGTAATACCCCAATACCAGTAAGACAATCAGATGTTTTTAGTACTTCGGAATCTAATCAATCATCAGTAGTTGTACAAGTTAGACAAGGCGAGAGACCACTGGCTTCAGAAAACAAATCATTAGGAAAATTTAGATTGTCAGGTATACCTCCCGCACCTAGAGGGATTCCCCAAGTACAAGTAGCTTTCGATATTGACGCAAATGGATTGCTAGAAGTCAGTGCAACTGATAGAACTACAGGTAGAAAACAAACAGTAAGTATCTCTGGAGGTTCGAATTTAAATGAACAAGAAATTAATATGATGATCGCTGAGGCAAAGTCAAAAGCAACAGAAGATAGGATGAAAAGATCAGTAATTGATAGAAAAAATAATGCACTTACACTAATTGCTCAAGCAGAGAGAAGATTAAGAGACGCTTCCTTAGAATTTGGACCATATGGAGCAGAGCGACAACAGAGGGCGGTAGAGCTTGCAATTCAAGATGTCGAAGAATTTATAGATGATGATGATCCTCAAGAATTAGAAATTTCTGTAAGTTCTTTGCAAGAAGCCCTTTTTGGTTTAAATAGAAGATTTGCTGCGGAGAAGAAAGTTGATAGCAATCCATTACAAGGAATTAAAAATACCTTTGGCTCTTTAAAAGATGAATTATTTTCAGATGATTACTGGGATGATGACCCTTGGGACAATCAAATGAATAGTAATTCTAGAAATTCGAGGTATGGTAACTCTAGGGATGACGATCCATGGGACAATGACTACTTCCTCTAAAAAAGACTATTTGTCGATTTTAGGTTTATCCTCTGAATTCGACGATATTGAACTTAAAAAAGCTTTTCGAAGGGAAGCGAGAAAATGGCATCCGGATTTAAATAAAAATGATATAAATGCTGAGGACAGATTTAAATTAATTAATGAAGCTTACGAATTTTTACGTGATCCTGTCAGAAGAGTTAAATCAATAGATTCTAATTCTTCTAATGAAGGAAATTTTAATAAATACAGCACAGGTTTTCCTGAATTTAAAGATTATCTTAATTCTCTATTCGGATTTGAATACGAATCTGAATTAGACAATGAAAGCTATCATCAAACCTCTGATTTTTATGAAGAGGAAAAGCCTGATGAAATTTTTAATGAAGAAGAGTTTAATAGTTACGACTATCCAGCAAGATCTCCAGAAGAACCACCACCTGTAAAACTTCATCAAGATATTGAAACTATTATCGAATTAACCCCAGATGAAGCTCTGAGTGGTGCATCTATATTAATAGAATTAGAAGATCAAACTGTTGTAGAAGTTGATACTCCCCCATTTGCTGGAGATGGTTGGAGATTGAGATTAGAAAATATTGCAAAAGGTGGAAAAGATCATTATTTACAATTAAAAGTCCAAACTGAAAATGGACTTCGAATAGATGGTCTACGTGTTCTTTATAAATTAGAGTTATTTCCCCCCGACGCTCTTCTTGGATGTGCAGTAGAAGTTCCTACTCTTGATGGAAATGTAACTCTTCAGGTACCTCCAAAGTCTTCAACTGGAAGATTGCTAAGACTTAAGGGTAGAGGCTTGAGTTTTGGAGATAATATTGGAGATCAGTTTGTAGAAATCCTCGTTGTAATTCCTGCTGATATAAATGATGAGGAAATAGCTTTATATACCAGACTTCAAGAATTATCACTATCAGATGAATAGTTAAATAATATATAATAATTTTAAAAAAGTTTTTATGAATATTTATGTTTTACTTTATAACTTCGGTACAGAGAAAGAAGGAATACATTCAATAGAATTAAA
>NZ_CBFHHZ010000004.1:0-4419 GCF_965655815.1 Prochlorococcus sp.
CTTCAAAGCGCTCGCTCTGAAGCTCAAAAGATTGTGAGCGAAGCTGAGAATGAATCTGATAAGCTTTATAAAGAAGCTCTTGAACTTGCTAATAATGAAGCAAATGCTTCTAAGGAAAAAGCAAGGTTAGAAATAGAAAATCAGACATCTTCAGCTCGTGATCAGCTTTTTAAGCAAGCTGATGACTTAAGCGAACTTATTGTTAATAGATTAATTCTAGAAAAATGAATTTACCTCTTCTAGCTACAGAAGGTTTTGGATTAAATCTTAATTTATTCGAAACTAATGTTCTTAATTGGGCTGTAGTTGTTTTTGGCCTTTATAAATTTTTACCAGGCTTTCTAGGTAAAATGCTTCAAAAAAGAAGAGAGGGAATTCTTCTTGAATTAAAAGATGCAGAAGATCGACTTCTTAAGGCTACACAAGCTTTAGAGAAAGCAAAGACTGACTTATCTTTAGCAGAAGAAAAAGCTAGTCAAATAAAAGCAGATTCTCTTAAAAGATCTGAATCAATCAGGATGGAAAGTGAGAAAAAAGCCATTGAAGAGATGGCACGAATAAAACAAAGTGCAATCTCTGATGAAAGCTCAGAAGCCTCAAGAGCGATTTCTCAACTTCGTAAAGAAGCTGTTGAATTAGCTATTAAGAAAGCTTTAGATTCTCTACCAAATAGACTTGATCAAACAACTCAAGAAAATTTGGTAACTCAATCCATAAATAATATTGAGATGAATTAATGCCACTTTTAAATTCCGTTACTACCCCATACGCAGAAGCATTACTTCAGGTTGTTAGTGAAAACGATCAAACTGAAGAAATGGTTAAGGAGGTAAAACAACTACTATCCTTAATAAATGATTCCCCTGATCTAGAAAAAACATTATCTTCTCCAGTTTTAGAGACAGATACTAAGAAAAAAATAATAATTGAAATTTTTTCAGAAAAGATTAATTCTTCTCTTCTAAATTTTTTAAAACTATTAGCTGATAGGCAAAGAATTGGAATTGTAACTTCAATTCTTGATAGATTTTTAGAAATTTACAGAGAAAATAGTAATATTGCTTTGGCAACTGTTACTTCTGCTGTTGAGCTTACTGATGACCAAAAAGGTTTAATTACCAAAAAAATTATCAATATAGCTGGAACTGAAAAATTAGAACTTGTAACTAAAATCGACCCATCCCTCATTGGTGGTTTCGTCGCGAGTGTAGGATCTAAAGTAATTGATGCTAGTCTTGCCTCTCAAATTAGAAAGCTTGGTTTGTCACTATCCAAGTAAATTCAAAATCCAACCTTAAATTCTTAAATCCATGGTATCTATACGCCCTGATGAAATCAGCTCAATCTTAAAACAACAGATAACTGATTATGACCAATCCGTAAATGTAAGCAATGTAGGAACTGTTCTACAAATTGGTGATGGCATTGCAAGAATATACGGCTTAGATCAGGTCATGGCCGGCGAATTATTAGAATTTGAGGATGGAACAGAAGGTATAGCTCTTAATCTTGAAGACGATAATGTCGGTGCAGTTTTGATGGGTGAAGCTTTAGGTGTACAAGAAGGAAGTAATGTAAAATCAACAGGAAAAATCGCATCTGTCCCAGTCGGAGAAGCTATGAAGGGGAGAGTTGTTAACCCTTTAGGGCAGCCAATAGATGGAAAAGGTGAGATTCCGACAAGTGATAATAGACTTATTGAAGAAATGGCTCCAGGAATAATTAAGAGGAGATCAGTTCATGAACCTATGCAAACTGGTATCACTTCTATAGATGCGATGATACCTGTGGGAAGAGGTCAAAGAGAATTGATTATTGGAGATAGGCAAACTGGAAAAACTGCTATCGCAATTGATACGATAATTAATCAAAAAGGCCAAGACGTAGTCTGTGTCTATGTAGCGATTGGTCAGAAATCTGCATCAGTAGCAAACGTTGTTGAAGTCTTAAGAGAAAAAGGAGCGCTTGAATATACCGTTGTGGTAAGTGCTGGAGCCTCTGAAGCGGCAGCTTTACAGTATTTAGCTCCTTACACTGGAGCTGCAATAGCTGAGCATTTCATGTACCAAGGCAAAGCTACTCTTGTTATTTATGATGATTTAACTAAGCAGGCTCAAGCTTACAGACAAATGTCTCTTCTTTTGAGAAGGCCACCAGGAAGAGAAGCTTATCCTGGAGATGTTTTTTATTGTCATAGCAGATTACTTGAAAGGGCAGCAAAATTATCAGACGATATGGGTGGTGGATCAATGACAGCTTTGCCAATTATTGAAACTCAAGCTGGAGATGTCTCTGCATATATTCCAACAAATGTCATATCAATTACTGATGGACAAATTTTCTTAAGCGCAGATTTATTTAACTCAGGCTTAAGACCTGCAATAAATGTTGGTATTTCAGTTAGTAGAGTTGGTGGAGCTGCACAAACAAAAGCAATTAAGAAGATTGCTGGAACACTAAAATTAGAATTAGCTCAATTTGATGAATTAGCAGCATTTTCTCAGTTTGCTTCTGATCTTGATGAGGCTACTCAGCAACAACTTGAAAGAGGTAAAAGATTAAGAGAATTGCTAAAACAAGCACAATTCTCACCGTTAAATCTTGCTGAACAAGTTGCAGTTGTATATGCAGGTGTTAAGGGGCTTATTGACGAGGTACCTGTTGAAGATGTAACAAAATTTGCTGCTGAACTTAGAGAATACCTCAAGTTAAATAAAGCGGAATTTATTGAGGAGATTCTTAAAGAGAAGAAACTTAATGAAGGCTTAGAAACAACTTTAAAAGAGGTAATAAAAGAAGTTAAATCCTCAATGCTTGCCACAGTTTAAATTTATTCTAAGGAGATATCATGGCAAATCTTAAAGAAATCAGAGATCGAATTGTTTCTGTTAAAAACACTAGAAAAATAACAGAAGCTATGAGATTAGTTGCGGCTGCAAAGGTGAGGAGGGCACAAGATCAAGTACTGAAAAGTAGACCTTTCGCTGACAAACTTGCCCGTGTCCTCGAGAATATTCAATCTAGGGTTCAGTTTGAAGCTGTAGACTCTCCTTTGTTATCCAAAAGGAACGTAAAAACAATCTCCTTAGTTTGCGTAACTGCCGATAGAGGTTTATGTGGGGGATACAATACGAACATAATTAAAAAGGTAGAAATTAGGTACGCAGAGTTGATCAAACAAGGTTATGAACCTAACTTGATTTTAGTTGGCAAAAAGGCAATAGGTTATTTCCAAAATAGGAAAGATAGATACGTAATAAAAAGTACATTCAAAGAGCTAGAACAAGTACCAACAGCTATAGATTCTGAAGGAATAACTAATGATGTCTTAGCCGAATTTTTATCAGAAAACTCAGATAGGGTAGAGATTATTTATACCAAATTCATCACTCTAGTAAGTTGTGCTCCAGTTGTGCAAACATTGTTGCCATTAGATCCTCAAGGAATTGCTGAGGAAAATGATGAGATTTTTAGATTAACTACAAAAAATAGTAAGTTACTCGTTGAAAAATCAAATATAGAAAAGAATGATTCAGAGAAATTACCTTCTGATATTGTTTTTGAACAAAGTCCTGATCAGTTATTAGATTCCTTGTTACCTTTGTACTTACAGAATCAGATTCTTAGAGCGCTGCAAGAGTCAGCCGCTTCAGAACTTGCCTGTAGAATGACAGCTATGAATAATGCGAGTGATAATGCTAAAGAATTAGCAAGTACTTTAAACCTTACCTATAACAAAGCAAGACAAGCTGCTATAACTCAGGAAATACTTGAAGTAGTTGGAGGTTCAGCAGTCTAGCGGAATCTTTAAAAATGTCGGAATATAATATAAAAGTTGAATTAGAAAAAAAGACGTATGTTTTTTTATGTCCTGAAGATCAAGATATAATATCTGCTGCTAGAGCTAATGGAATTGATTTACCAAGTAGTTGCTGTTCGGGAGTATGTACAAGCTGCGCCTCAATGGTGATTGATGGATCAGTTGAACAAGAGGATGCAATGGGTTTAAATGATGATTTGAAGGAAAAGGGTTTTGCTCTTTTATGTGTCGCGTATCCAAAGTCTGATCTACATATTATTATCGGCGATGAAGTTGAAGATAATTTATATAATAATCAATTTGGTAAATATCAAAAATGAACTTAAAAAAGGTTGATTTTTATTTAGATTGGCCAGGATCAAAAAACATTATTCATTTGAGGAGATTTATTACTGAAAATCTGATGAAAAAAGGGGAAGTTATAAGATGGTCTATCGAAGATATTAAAGATTCAGTAGAGTCCCTTAATATAAAAAAAATAAGAATTAAGGCTGTTTTAGCAAATCCAGTGAATTCAAAAATATAATTCAATGTCAATATCCCCCACAATATTTATTATTCCAACTGGAATTGGATGTGAAATAGGAGGATTCGCTGGA
>NZ_CBFHHZ010000004.1:4516-128531 GCF_965655815.1 Prochlorococcus sp.
TCAAAAGTGTAAAACAGCAGAAAATTGGAATAATTTTTGATTCAAGTATTGAACATGAAATATTAATGAGACATTTACAAGCCGCAGATGCTTGTGTCGCAACTTTAGGGATCGATGTTGATTCTTATGTTTTAACAAAAGAACCGCTAGGAATAGTTATTGAGTCTGAATCAAGAGGTATAAGCGAAGGTTTAATTGAAAATCCCGATACTTTAATTGAAGCAGGAGAAAGGCTTATAGAGAAAGGGATAACTGCAATAGCGATAGTAGCCAAATTTCCTGATAATACTGATTTGATTGAGACAAATTCATATAGGGAGGGAAAGGGGGTTGATCCTATTGCTGGAGTGGAGGCTGTAATAAGTCACTTGATAAGTAAGTATCTCAAAGTCCCCTGTGCACATGCACCTGCATTAAGTCCAATTGAATTGAACGAAAATTTAGATCCTCGTGCTGCTTCAGAAGAAATAGGATATACATTTTTGCCATCAGTACTTATTGGATTAAGTAATGCACCAGATCTTATAGAATTGACTGATAACAATGAAAATATAACCTTACACCCAATTGATATCGAATCTATTGTTGTTCCAGGTGGGGCATTAGGAGGAGAAGGAGTATTAGCTTGTATTGAGAGAGGTTTAAATGTAATCTCTGTAAAAAATAAAAATATATTAAATCTTGGTAATCATAATTTAAATTATCCCAAACTCATTGAAGTGGATAGTTACTTCGAGGCGGCGGGCTTAATTCTTGCTCTTAGACAGGGAATTAATCTAAAATCAATTAAAAGACCGTTGAATAAAGTCCAAGAACTAAATTTTAAGAAATAGCTTTTTTAATTAGAGATTGCAATTGGTACTCTCCAGTCACTACCAAGTGATTGACTACTTAGTTTTAGTATTGGAGGAGCTTGCTTTCTTTTGAATTCTGCTTTTTTAATAAGTGTAATTATTTTTGAAATTTGTTCTTTGGTATGCCCATCTTGTTCAAGAAGTTGTAAATCTTTTTTTTCTTCAATAATTCCCTTAAGAATTTTATCCAATAAAGAGTATGGAGGTAGTGAATCAGTATCAAGTTGATCAGGACCAAGTTCAGCGCTTGGAGGCTTATTGCAGATTTGATCGCCTATTATTTTAACTTTGGTATCTAATTTATATGCTTTTCTATGTTCTATTGAATCTTTACTATCAAGCCATCTACACAATTTAAAAACGTTAGTTTTATATAAATCACCTATTACAGATAATCCCCCATTCATGTCACCATATAAAGTGCAATATCCAACAGCTAGTTCTGATTTATTACCTGTTGAAAGTAACAAATGCTTTTCTTGATTAGCTAAAGCCATTAAGAGAGTACCCCTTATCCTTGATTGAATATTTTGATTTGTTATTCCTTCTGTTTTGAAGTTAAAGCTTTCTATAAAAGATTTTTCAAAAGAGGACATAATATTCTCAATTGAAATTGTATTTAAGTTTATGTTTAGTCTTGCGACTAAATCTTTTGCATCGATTTTAGAATGCTCTGAGCTCCACTTTGAAGGCATTGAGACGCAAAAAATTTTTTCACTTCCTAATGCAGCAGTTGCAATTACTGAAACTAATGCTGAATCAATTCCTCCGCTTAGGCCAATTAAAGCTGATCTAAATCCGCATTTTTTAGCATAGTCTTTTACTCCTAAAACTAAAGCATCAAAAACTGAAGAAATTTCAGAAGAGATTTTTTCGTCTACTAAATTTAAATTTTCGTTAATATCCCAACTAGACGTATCCTCTGAGAACGATTTTAATTGTTTAATTTTTGATCCGTTTTTATTCATAATGAAACTATTTCCATCAAAAATTAAATCATCATTTGCCCCTATCTGGTTAACATATATTAAGGGGACTTGAAGATATTTAGCAGCAAAACTTGAAATTTTAGTTCTTAAATTGAATTTTTTGAACGTATAAGGAGAGGCAGATAAATTTAATAAAAGATCAATTTTTTTGCTTTTTAAATCTATAATCGGATTCTTTTTATGAATACCTCTTCCTTCTATATTTTCATTAACCCATAAATCTTCGCATATAGTTATTCCAAGCTTATAAGTTTTGTTTTTTATTGTTTTGGAGATTACAGATACTCTTTGCTCAGATCGAAAGTATCGTTTTTCATCAAATACTTCATAAGTTGGGAGAATAATTTTACGTGCAATTGTTTTCCATTTACCACCCTCAATAAGAACAATAGAATTATAAAGATTTGGGAAAAAAGAATCATCAATCTTTTCAGCAATCCCTACCGCAACACTTAAATTCCCATATTTTTTATGAATTGATATGGATAATTGATCTAAAATAGAATATTGTCTTTCAATTAAATTTTTTTTTAGAAGTAAATCTTTAGCAGGATAACCCCATAATGATAATTCTGGGGTTAGAACCATATCAGCAGAATTTGAATATGCTTTACCAGTTTCATTAAGTATTTTTTTTGCATTCCCCTCTAGATCTCCCACAATTGGATTCAATTGTGCAATGAAAAAATTCATTCAACTACCTAATAGATTTATATAAGTTATTCTTCTTCACTATATCGATTAATGATTCAGGTAAATCAGAATAATTATTATTTAATCTAACCATTGAACTAGAAATATTGGGAATGTTTAATGAAGAAATTTCAAAGATAACTTTATTAGTTTTTAACATTTTAAGAGTCTTAGATTCAATTGGATATCCTTCCCTTTTGATGATGAGTAATTTAACTGCATGAATAATCTTATCAGAATTTTTCCATGAGAAAATTTCCGTAATTAAATCACTACCTATTACAAAATCTACTTTACTAAAGGGATAAATTTTTTTACATTCTTCAATAGATTCGATAGCCCATTGGCTACTTATTTTTTGATTAAAAATTATTTTAGGATTATTTATATCTTTTATAAGTGATTTTAATAAAAGGTTTCGAAAGAAAATATTTTCTTTATGCTTTTTTTTTGGATTATCACTTGCATAAGCAATAACAAAAGAATAAATGTTTGATAATTCTTCAAGTATTTTTTTGTGACCAATGGTTGGTGGATCTGCACTAGTCCCAAATAAGGCAATTCGATTTTTAGTATCAAATTTCAAGGTAGAAAAATAGAAAAATTATTATCTAACTTTTTACTAGATAAATAAACCTTTGTATAATCAAAAATCTCAGGTTCTTTTATTGCGATTTTTTTGATTATGTGAGATGGATCTAAAAGATATCCTTTACTTTTTCTAAATATTTCTTTAGCGGCTAATTTACCAACTATTTTTGTTGAACGAACCGATATAGCTGCTTGTACAATAGCAATAGGTCCGTAGGGTAATAATGATAAACCATTTGTAAAAGGAGCAGTGGCCAAGAAAATTTTACGCAATAAATTAAAAGATGTATTTATACCAACTTGAGTGGCTCCAAGGAAGATATTATTTATAGAAATCTTTTTGATGATTTTTCGTACTGATTCACCTTTAAGATTTAATCCATAAACTTTGCTCAACTCACTAACTAATGCAGTATCTAATGCAAAACCTCCTGCAATATCAAGCAAAATCAATGGATTCAATGCTACACCTGATGCTTTTATTGTTGCAAATTTACCTATAATCGATTGAGCTTCGCGCTGTCTTTTTTTTAATCTTTGTTCTTTTATTTTTAAGAATAATTTATCAGCTAATTGAAGAGAGTTTAAAGTCAATAGACTTTCTCCATAATTATTAATAAACTCACTTAACTGGTTTCTAATATTATTTTTCGAATTTATTATTATCGGGATTTTTATATATTGTGGAAGTTTTAATCTTATATTTTTTAAAATTTCTTTTAAATCATGCCCTTTCCACATATCAATTTTATTAAAAACAAGAATAATTTTTTTTCCATTCTTAATAAATGAATTGATTTGAGATACCTCATTTCTGTTTATATCTCCAGCTATTGTAAATAAAATTAGTTCTGAACTATTGATTTGCGAGAATATATTTTCTGGATCTTTGATGTCACAAAAATCAAAGCCTGGAGCATCAATTAATTCGATAGTTCTTAGACTTTGATGTTTGAAATTCCACTCTTCCCTTTCAATATTTTTTGTGGTCCCATTTATAATGCCTGTCTTAAATACGTTTTTTTCTAATATTAAATTCAAAATAGAGGATTTACCAACTCCTGCTTTGCCATATATTCCAATTCTTAATTGCTTTTCGTTAAGTCTGAAAAGTTGTTGATTTAAAGAAATAATTTCATTGTTTAAATTACATTTTTCATAGTTTGTAAGATCAATACTTTCCCACCATTTTTTCAAAAGTAAATAACTTTTATCAATATTAATTTGCTTCATTTTTATTCTTTCCACCAACCTGCCAATACCGAAAGCACAGCTTCTGATCCGATTATTCCCACGAATCCTCCAAATTCATCTACTACTACTTTCACTCCTTTATGATCCTTGTCAAATCTTGTTAACAACTTGTCTACTTTTATCATTTCTGGGATGTAGTCGACAGGATCACATAATTCAGA
The DNA here is from genome assembly GCF_965655815.1 of Prochlorococcus sp. Lineage (NCBI taxonomy): Bacteria > Bacillati > Cyanobacteriota > Cyanophyceae > Synechococcales > Prochlorococcaceae > Prochlorococcus > Prochlorococcus sp. Next base: position 9,059 of record NZ_CBFHHZ010000004.1, read on the forward strand.
TATTAATTTTTTATTTTCTCCTTCGATAAGACTAGTTAGTAAGTTCTCACGTTTTGCTATCCCTTGTATTTTGTCAACTTTATCTCCCAAAACAACCCACCATGGAGAATTATTTGAAATTATAAGTTTTGAAATTTCATCAAGATTTGAGGACCCATCAAGACTAGGTGCTGACACTCTTGGGATCATTAAATCTTTCGCTTTTAAGTCATTTAATTGAAAAACCTTAAGTATCATTTCTGCTTCATCAGCCTCTATAAATCCCTTCTGCGAGCCTATTTTCGCCATTTGTCTAATCTCTGCTTCATCAGTCGATATTTCGTTCTCCGCAGTTATAACAGGAAATAATTGTTCTATTAATAATAAAAATGGCCTCATTAAAGTATTTAACATCCTCAAAATAGGAACAGAAAACATGGCTATTTGCAGGGAAAATCTTGTACCTAATGCTTTTGGAAGTACTTCGCCAAGTAATACAACTAATACATAAAAAGCGATTGAAAATAATGTTAAACCCAAACTACTTTTAATTATTAAGGCCCCATAGACTCCTAAAAGGAGACTACCAATTATGTTAAACCCATTATTAGTTATGGTAATTACAGTTAAAGTTCTTCCAAGATGTTTTCTAAGTTTAAGTAGTTGATTTGCAGAACTCTTGGGTTTTTGTTTTGATGCTAATTCTAAAATCCTTATTGAATTGACTGCTAAAAAAGCTGCTTCTACTCCTGAACAACATGCTGAACCTACTAAAATTATAATTATAAGTAAAATTAGAATGTAGACATTTGGTTCCATTAAAAAGATTAGTTTTTAAATATCTTGTAATTCATTCTTCCATTTTTTTATAAAATTCGCCAATCCAAAATTTTATGTTTAAACCTGACTGTAGAGTATTTGAAGAAAGAAGAGAAATTTTCTTCAAAAAATTAAATGGCAAAGCTGCTATTATTCCAAGTTCTAGCTTGGTTAGGCATCATGCAGATTGTGAATATCCTTTTAGACAAGACAGTAATTTTTGGTATCTGACTGGCTTTGATGAGCCTGATTCTATTGCTCTTTTCTTATCTCATAAGCCAAAAGGGGAAAGATTTATTTTGTTTGTTGCTCCAAAGGATATTTTAAGTGAGGTATGGCATGGCTTTAGGTGGGGAATAGAAGGTGCCGAAAGAGAATTTAAGGCTGATAAAGCTCATTCAATTAATGAGTTTAGGGATCTGCTGCCAGTTTATATTGGTGAATCAGAAGAGATTGTTTATTCAATTGGTAAACATACCAAAATTGAAAAAATTGTTTTGGAAATATTTTCTCAACAACAAGAAGCTAGGTCAAGGGTAGGAATAGGAGCAAATTCTATAAAATCGCCTGAAATATATCTCAATGAAATGCGCTTAATTAAAAGTGATTTTGAAATAAATAGGATGAGAGAGGCTACTCAAATTTCAGCTGAAGCCCATGAATTAGTAAGGGAATCTATTTCATCAAAGAAGAATGAAAGACAAATTCAAGGATTAATAGAAGGATTCTTTTTAGAAAAAGGTGCAAGAGGCCCTGCTTATAACTCTATCGTTGCTTCAGGTGATAATGCATGCATTTTGCATTACACATTAAATAACTCTGAATTGAATAAAGGGGATTTATTATTAGTAGATGCAGGTTGTTCATTAATTGATTATTACAATGGTGATATTACAAGAACTTTTCCTATCGGAGGTAAATTTTCTAAAGAGCAGAAACTTATTTATGAAATTGTTTTAGAAGCACAAAAAAATGCAATCAAAAATTCTGTTAAAGGATCTAATTCTACTAATGTCCATAATGTTGCTTTGAGAATTCTGGTAGAGGGATTAAAAGAAATTGGACTATTAAGAGGAGATACTGATGGAATAATTGAAAACGGATCTTATAAACATTTGTATATGCATAGAACTGGACATTGGCTTGGTTTAGATGTTCACGATGTTGGAGCATATAGGATGGGAGAATATGATGTTCCCTTACAGAATGGGATGATACTTACTGTCGAACCAGGTATTTACATAAGTGACAGAATTCCCGTTCCAGAAGGGCAACCTAGTATTGAAGAAAAATGGAAAGGTATAGGAATAAGAATAGAAGATGATGTCCTTGTTAATGAAAAAGAGCCAGAAATTCTTAGCTTCGCCGCACTTAAAGAAATTTCTGATTTAGAATATTGAATATTTGACTTTTACAGTTAATAGATTTAGTTTTTTAAGATAAATAAAAATTTTTACATGGATAAAACTAGTTCTTATGATTCTAAATTATCTCAAGCAAGAGGCTTGGCTAGTCAACTTGGAATGTTTGCAGAAGAAAATGATATTCCTAAAGATCTTTGGGATTCTTTAGAGGCAAAAATTTATGATTTTTATGAAGTATCTAGAGAAAGATAAGATAAACTTTTAGTGATAATCAATAAATAAAAGCAAGAATTTTTGATCAAAATGATCAATTAGTGACCATTAACTGATAAATTATAAAAATAAATCTAATACTATTGAATGACTTCATCAGATAAGGGTAATGAGAATGCTAAGGAGCAGCAAGAACAAAAAAATGTTTCTCAAAAATCAAAAATAACCTCACCAAATGCAGGGATGATGGGAGCAAACGCCGTTTTAGCGGCTGCTAAAATTGATGAAGATGGAGTTCCCACAGGCTATACCCCAAAACCAGATGAGGGTAGATTTATTATTAAAATCTTATGGTTACCTGATAATGTCGCATTGGCAGTAGATCAAATTGTTGGAGGAGGTCCAAGTCCATTAACTGCTTACTATTTTTGGCCAAGAGATGACGCATGGGAAAAATTAAAGAGCGAACTAGAGAATAAAAGTTGGATTACAGATAATGAAAGAGTTGAAATATTAAATAAAGCTACTGAAGTAATTAATTACTGGCAAGAAGAAGGTAAAACGAAAAAATTGGAAGAAGCAAAGCTTAAATTTCCTGAAGTCGCTTTCTGTGGAACTGCTTAAGATTTAGTTTTTTGAGGCTTGAATTCTTGCCTCAGCTTTTGATATTTCATTAAGGGCTTTAATCTTTTCTGAACTTTTCTCATTTTCGGGAAATTTACTAATTGCGGATTTTGCTTTTTTAAGAGCATCTTCAGCATTTTGGATGTTAATTTCGGAACCAATTTCAGCGCTGTTAACAAGAACTATAACTTCATCTGACTCTATTTCAGCAAAGCCACCCATTAAAGCTATAGATTTCCATTTGGAATTCATTCTTAATCTTAAGACACCAATATCGATAGCCGTAACTAAAGATATATGTCCAGGGAGTACCCCAATTTGACCAGTGGTGCTTGGAAGAATTACCTCTTCAGCATCACCTTCGTAAACATTCTGATTTGGAGCTAAAACCTTGAGTGAAATTGCCATTAATTTAAATTTTTAGAGAGATTAAAATTATTTATGAAAATTGATAATTTATTTTTCTTCTTTTATTTTTTCTGCCTTTGCTTTTACTTCATCGATATTACCTACCAAGTAAAAAGCCTGTTCGGGCAAATCATCCAGTTCACCAGCTAATATCATATTAAAACCAGCAATTGTATCTTCTAGTTTGACATATTTACCAGACATTCCTGTGAAGATTTCTGCTACGAAGAAAGGCTGAGATAAGAATTTTTCAATTTTTCTTGCTCTGCTTACTGTCAATCTATCTTCTTCAGATAATTCATCTAATCCAAGAATCGCGATAATATCCTGGAGCTCTTTGTACCTTTGTAAGGTTGATTGAACCGCACGTGCTGTCTTGTAATGTTCATCACCAACTACTGATGGTTGAAGCATCGTGCTGGTTGAATCTAAAGGGTCAACTGCTGGATAAATACCCTTTGCAGCAAGACCTCTAGCAAGAACGGTTGTAGCATCTAAGTGTGCGAATGTTGTAGCGGGAGCAGGATCAGTTAAATCATCCGCTGGAACATATACTGCTTGAATTGATGTAATGGAACCCTCTAAAGTTGATGTAATTCTTTCTTGTAATGCTCCAACATCAGTTCCTAGAGTTGGTTGATACCCAACTGCAGAAGGCATTCGTCCTAACAAAGCAGAGACTTCAGAACCAGCTTGTACAAATCTAAATATATTATCTACAAAAAGAAGCACATCTTGCTTGTTTACATCTCTAAAATGTTCGGCCATAGTTAATGCCGATAAGCCAACTCTCATTCTTGCACCAGGGGGCTCATTCATTTGGCCGAAGCACAACGCAACTTTAGATTGAGATAAATCATCTGCATTGATGACACCTGACTCCTTAAATTCTTCGTACAAATCATTCCCTTCTCTTGTTCTTTCACCAACTCCTCCAAAAACTGATACGCCACCATGCTCCTTAGCAATATTATTAATTAACTCTTGTATTAGTACTGTTTTACCTACCCCAGCTCCTCCAAATAAACCAACTTTTCCACCTTGCCTATAAGGGGCTAATAAGTCGATGACTTTAATTCCAGTTTCGAAAACTTTAGGCTTAGTCTCTAAATCAGTTAATTTAGGGGCTGATCTATGAATTGGCGCGGTATCTGAAGTATTTACTGGACCTTGTTCATCTACTGGCTCTCCTAATACGTTAAATATTCTCCCTAAAGTCGCCTCTCCTACAGGAACTGATATTGGAGCACCTGTGTCAGTCGCCTCCATGCCTCTTACAAGGCCATCTGTGCCACTCATGGCAACAGCCCTTACTCTGTGATCCCCAAGTAATTGTTGAACCTCTGCGGTCAGCGCTATGTCTTGCCCTGCTGGATTCTTGGCTTCAATTCTTAAAGCATTCAAAATTTTTGGTAATTTACCAGCTGGGAATTCTACATCTAGAACTGGACCAATTACTTGACGTACTACACCTTTTGCTGGTGCTGAAGTTGATGGAGTTGCTACCATTTTTTATTGACTTGGTGAGGATTAGCTGATTTTTATAACAGCTCATAATGCGAAATATTACCATCCCGAGGGTATATTCGTTAACTGGGTTCGGCCAACCGCACAGTTAAAGAGTGGTTTAATTGCTGCTTAACAGATTATGTTATTTACCATACGGTTTGAGTATTACTCTTACCAGACTTTTTGACGCATAGCGTCGCATTTATGATCCACCATTAATCTATGGCAGCTGTTTCACTTACAGTCTCTACAGTCAAACCACTGGGAGATAGAATATTTATCAAAGTTTCCGAATCTGAGGAAAAAACTGCTGGTGGCATCCTTTTGCCCGACTCAGCTAAAGAAAAACCACAAGTAGGAGAAGTTGCTCAGGTTGGTCCTGGGAAGCTTAACGAAGATGGTTCTCGACAAACTCCTGAAGTGAGTATTGGCGATAAAGTCTTATACAGCAAATATGCTGGAACTGACATCAAATTGGGAGGAGATGAGTACGTCTTACTTTCAGAAAAAGATATTTTGGCTGTAGTCGGCTAATTTATTTGTTTCAAAAATTATTAAAACTTATTATTAAATTACTTGCCTAACATGGCTAAAAGAATTATTTACAACGAGCAAGCTCGTAGAGCGCTTGAAAGAGGCATTGATATCCTTGCTGAGTCTGTAGCTGTAACGCTTGGACCTAAAGGAAGAAATGTTGTCTTAGAGAAAAAATTTGGGGCCCCTCAAATTATTAATGACGGGGTAACAATCGCAAAAGAAATTGAATTAGAGGACCATATTGAAAATACTGGTGTTGCTCTAATCAGACAAGCTGCTTCAAAGACAAACGATGCTGCAGGTGATGGTACCACCACCGCGACTGTTTTAGCTCATGCAATGGTAAAAGCTGGTTTAAGAAATGTAGCAGCTGGTGCTAACGCAATTACGCTTAAAAAAGGTATTGATAAAGCCACAGAATTCCTGGTTGGCAAAATTGAAGAGAATTCAAAGCCTATTAGTGATAGCACTGCAATAGCTCAATGTGGAACTATAGCGGCAGGTAATGATGAGGAAGTTGGCGAAATGATTGCAAACGCAATGGATAAAGTTGGTAAAGAGGGTGTTATTTCTCTCGAAGAGGGAAAATCAATGACCACTGAGTTGGAAGTTACTGAAGGAATGAGATTTGATAAAGGTTACATTTCTCCATATTTCGCGACAGATACTGAGCGCATGGAGGCAGTTTTAGATGAGCCTTACATTTTACTCACTGATAAAAAAATTGCTTTAGTACAAGATTTAGTACCAGTTCTAGAGCAAATAGCTAAAACAGGAAAGCCACTAGTAATCATCGCAGAAGATATTGAAAAAGAAGCTTTAGCAACTTTAGTAGTGAATAGATTAAGAGGTGTACTTAATGTTGCTGCAGTTAAGGCTCCAGGATTTGGGGATAGAAGAAAAGCTATGCTTGAAGATATGGCTGTTTTAACTAATGGTCAGCTAATCACTGAAGATGCAGGCTTGAAATTAGAAAATGCAACTTTAGAGATGTTAGGCACTGGTAGAAGAATCACTATTAACAAAGAGACAACAACCATTGTCGCTGAGGGTAATGAAAAGGCTGTTACTGCAAGATGTGATCAGATTAAAAAGCAAATGGATGAAACAGACTCTTCCTACGATAAAGAAAAACTTCAGGAACGTTTAGCTAAGCTGGCTGGAGGTGTTGCAGTTATCAAAGTTGGAGCAGCTACTGAAACTGAAATGAAGGATAAAAAACTTCGTTTAGAAGATGCTATTAATGCAACAAAAGCTGCTGTTGAAGAGGGAATAGTTCCAGGAGGTGGTACAACTCTCGCTCACTTGGCTCCGATTCTTAAGGAATGGGCTGACAAAGCTTTATCTGGAGAGGAATTAATAGGCGCTAACATTGTTGAGGCTTCATTAACATCTCCGCTCATGAGAATTGCCGAAAATGCCGGTTCAAATGGAGCAGTAATTGCTGAAAATGTTAAATCAAAACCATTCAATGATGGATTTAATGCGGCTACTGGAGAGTATGTAGATATGTCTGCAGCTGGAATAGTTGATCCTGCAAAAGTTACTCGTTCAGGATTACAGAATGCAGCATCTATAGCAGGAATGGTCCTTACCACCGAATGCATAGTCGCTGATTTGCCAGAGAAAAAAGATGCAGCACCTGCTGCAGCTCCAGGAATGGGAGGAGACTTCGACTACTAAACAACTAAAGTTTTTAGTTTTAAAGGGATTGTTAAAACAATCCCTTTTTTTATATTTATTTTTAAAGATAGTTAAATTGGATAATTCTATATCCAACCTGCACTAAGAATGATTGCTAGAGATAAAAATATAATTAAAATAGTCCAAGTTATTTTGTTTAGTGATGCTTCAGCACTGCTGGCACTAGTAAACATTGAGCTTCCACTAGCTGCTATTCCTCCCATACCATCTCCTTTGGGACTATGTAGTAGAACTAAAAGTATTAATAGTATTCCAGAACTAACCCATATCCAAGTAAATATTTGACTCATATTTTGTATTTGTTATATATCTAATTTAAACATGTTGAACGACTTTATTAAATCCTTTTAATTCGATTTCTTTAATAAGTGATTTTCCTGTCATCTCTTTTGGAATAGGAAGATTTAATAATTGCAATAATGTTGGAGCAATATCTGCTAATCCAGCATTTTCTCTCAAATAAATCTCATTCCCCATATTTGGAATTTTTCTTTTCTCACCTTCAATAAAAATTAAGGGGACTTTATTAATAGTGTGAGCTGTCCAGGGTTCTCCATCAGGACCTTTCATTACTTCAGCGTTGCCATGATCTGCAGTAATAAGAATACTGCCTCCCATTTCTCCTGTAGCATTTACTATCTTACCTATACATCTATCTACGGTTTCGATGGCCTTTATAGCTGCGGCCATATTACCTGTATGTCCAACCATATCAGGATTAGCAAAATTTATAACTACAAAAGAATACTGTCCAGTTTTTATAGCATTTGAGCAACTAATAGTTAATTCTTCGGCAGACATTTCCGGGGCCATGTCATAAGTTGCAACTCTTGGCGAAGGAATTAAATGTCTCTGCTCTCCTGGAGAGGGTACTTCTACTCCTCCATTAAAAAAATAAGTAACATGTGGATATTTTTCGGTCTCTGCTGTTCTGTATTGCTTAAGTCCATTTTCTGAAACTATTTGGCCAATAAAGTTGTTGAGAGACTCAGGAGGGAATGCTATTTTAACTGGTAAATTTGCTTCATATTGAGTGAAAGTTAATATATCTACATTAGGGATACTTTTTCTTTTAAAGTTATCAAAATCTTTTTCCGAAAGGGCTTTTATTATTTGTCTGGCCCTATCTGGACGGAAGTTAAAACAAATTAAACCATCTTCATCTTTTAAAAAGTTTTTAGATATTCTTATAGGCTCTAAGAATTCATCTGTAATATTAGCTTTATAACTTTTATTTAAATAATCTTCCGGGGAAATGTCAGTTTTTTTGCCATTTGGATCAGTTAAATTTACAAAAGCTTTTTCTGTTCTTTCCCATATTAAATTTCTATCCATTATCCAATATCTTCCGCATATAGATGCTATTTCTCCTACTTTGAATTTTTTTATGCAATCTTCTATTTGTCTTATGTATTTATGAGCACTTTTTGCAGGAGTATCTCTACCATCGGTAATAACGTGAATAGCTACTTTTTCTATATGTTCTTCAGAAGCCCATTTTATTAATCCTAATAAGTGATCAATGTGGCTATGAACCCCTCCATCTGAACATAGACCAGTTATGTGTAAGGTACCTTTTTTTTTCTTAATTGAATTAGCCATTTCCTTTAACTCATGTACTTGAGTTAATTGGTTATTTTTCACAATATTTGTAATTCTTACAAGTTCTTGTTGAATGATTCTCCCTGATCCAATTGTGAGATGCCCTACTTCAGAATTACCCATTTGACCATTAGGTAAACCTACATCAGCTCCGCTCGCATTAATAAGAGTATGAGGATAGGCATGCCATAAAGAATCCATTACAGGAGTATTGGCATTTTTTATGGCATTATCTAAATTTTCTTCACGATGTCCCCATCCGTCCAGAATTGCGAGAACAACTGGACTCTCAGGAACTTTTATTTTATTTATATTCTTGCTGCTAAACTTTGACATCTCTTAATTAAAATGCATGGTTTTAAAGAAGTAATCTTTAATTTAGCTGTAAAAGCTGTTCCATACAATTTATATGTAATTTAGTTAGCTTTTGCTAATTTATTAAGGATATTGAATAAAGTTAATTTTTAGATGAATCATGTCCAAATCAGATAAAAAAATCATAATACTTACTGAAGATGAGCTAAGAAAAACTTTCTCTAGACTAACTTTCGAAATTATAGAAAAGATCTCAAATTTAGAAAATCTCTTATTGGTTGGTATCCCTACGAGAGGAGTTCATCTCGCTGAAGTTTTGAGAAAAGAAATGTTGGATAAAACAGGAGTTAATGTAAAGAAAGGAATAATTGACCCAACTTTTTATAGAGATGATCAAAATAGAGTTGGAACTCGTTTAATAGAGGCAACTGATTTTCCTACATCTATAGAAAAAAAGGATATTGTTTTAATTGATGATGTTATTTATACAGGAAGAACAATTCGAGCTGCAATTGAGGCTCTTCTTTTATGGGGAAGACCAAAAAGTATTATGTTATTGGTAATGATTGATAGAGGTCATAGAGAACTACCAATTCAGCCTGATTTTTGCGGAAGAAAAGTTCCGACTAGCAAAAAGGAAATTGTTCATTTATGTCTAAAAGAAGTTGATGGGGAAGATGGTATCTTCTTGGATAAAATTTAAAAGATATTTCCTAAATTAAATAAACCTAATTCTTTTTCATAAATATCTAGACATCTCAGATAAAGAGATGAATCTTTTTTTATACTGAAATAAAGTTTTAAGACATCTTCTCCAATTTTACACTCATTTTTCACGTTTATTTGAAGAGGTTTTTTATTCCATTTAAATACCTCTTCTTCATTTTGAGATTCTGATAACTTTGGTAATCCATTCTCAAAAATTACATCAAAACTTCTCTTCGTTTTAGTTTCTCCAATAATTATCTCGAAAATGTTCTGACCATCTTTACTGGCTTGAAGAATTAATTCAAATGGTTTTTCTGTAGGCCATGTTTGGCCTTTATAAAAAATTGGATGCCAGAAATGTTTTTGTTCTCTTTTATTAAATAATCTAATTGATAAGCCTTTAATTAAGATATCTTTAATCTTTACTCCAGGAGTCATAGCAAGAGCTCCTATTGCTATTGATTCAATCGGTGGCGGAGAATTGATTTGTATTCCTGAAATCTTATTAGTGATCCAATCTTTTATTAATGGAATTTGTGTTCCTCCTCCAACCAAAATCACAGAGTTTAAATCATCTAAATTAAAAAATTTTCCTCTAGCCTCATTTAATAAATCCTTAAGTAGGGAATTTAAGTGACTTAAAAGATTATTCTGCATCAAAATCTTTTCAAAAATTTCTTTACTCATAAAAAAATCTTTTTCTTCATTCTCTTCTGTAAATAAAGATATAAGGTATTTTCTCTCAGATTCAATTTCTGGGCCACTAAGCTTACATTTTAATTTTTCTGCTATGGAAAAATTTCTCTCATCTTGATTTGATGGTAAAAAGTAATTAACAATCCACTGATCTATATCTTTACCTCCGACTTTTGAACCAGATTTGCTTATTATTTCAGCACATCTTAATTTTTGCTTTGATATTGCACTTACATCCTTTCCTTGGAACTTCAATAGTTCTGCAATAGGTGCAGATTTACCTTCCCCGCCTTGTGTTTTGATTACGCTCATATCAATAGTACTACCGCCAATATCGATAATCATAATAATTGAACCTAATGGAACATTCATTCCAATCCCAGCTGCAGTAGGTTCATCAACGAGTGCTACCTCATTAATAGGCAAACTTTCACATAGACTAATTAACCACTTTCTATAACCCTTATAAGTGTCAATTGGGGCTGTCAAAACCAGCCTTTTAATGTTAAATTCTATTGGAATATTTTCCCAAAGAATTTTGAAAAATTTTTCACCTGATTCGATTGGACTTAAAACTTTCTCTTTTTGCCTTTCAATAGGATTACCAATTAATCTTTTAAAATTTGAATGAAAATATTTTTCTGAATAAGATAAATTTTTCTTTTTCAATGCAGATAATCCTATCCTTCCAACATTATCTCCACCTTCGAACCAAACTACTGATGGGATGACTCCAGGAGAACACGTAATACCAGGTATTTCTATTAAAGTAAAATCGCTATCTTTCTCATCTTGAAAAGCTAATACGGTATTAGTATTTCCCAAATCAAGAGCAAGGGTTCCAGAAAAATTATTTTCCATAGCAGATTTCTTATTATTTTTTTAAGTTCGTTTGAAAATTTATAATTTTAATGATGTTAATATTAATGTAAACTATATTGTATATTTAAAAATATTTTTTTATGAACGTATCCAATAATTCCAATATTGATCACAATGATCTTGCAAAAAGAGGTGAAAGTTTAATAAGGAAATCTACTAATAGATACTTAACAACTGTAAGAATTGCTTTTAGAGCTAAACAAAGAAGGTTTGACGATTTTGATGGATTATTAGAAGAATCAGCTATTAAACCAGTTCAAAGATCAATTATTGAATTAAGTGATGAACAAGATCAACCAGATTTACTTCCAGGTTAGCTTTGTCATTTGAAGAAAATAATTGGAGATTAAGTAAAGATACTAATAAAGGTAAATTTTGTTTTTTGATTGGTGTAAACAATTGGGCTATTGAGTTACAGAAACATGAATTCGAATTGCTATATAAATTACTTATAAAACTGAATAATCAATTGATGCAAATAACAGATGAATTAATGGACGAAGAGTTTATTAATTTAGAAATAGAACAATTACCTTGGTACGCAGAATTGGAGGGTAAAAAAAATGGATGGAACTTAAGATTAATATTTGAAAGCTCAGAACAAACTCGATCATTCGAAATGTATTGGCCTATACCAATAGCTGAAAATTTATTTTATGAAATAAAAAAAATGTGGGAATCAATGGATTGAAAAATTAATTAAATTGGAAATTTTTTGAAAAAATTCCCCGATTTAAAAATCTTTTTTAACATCTTTTCCACAGCTAATTTCTAAAAAATATTTGTAGATCTACCTTGTGTGGAAAACTCATAAAGATAAGTAATTTTTATATTACTTATAAGATTTATATGGTTCAGATAAATTTCTGTAGAAACTTAGTCTTCTCAAAGGGTCTCATCTCTAATACTACTGAGACATGGATAAATAATAAAAAGTTGACTATTTAGTTTTTTTAGAGAAAACTGATCCCATGCCCTAATGATCTTTTCCCCTTATTTGAATTATGCAAGAATTAAATTGTGACGTTAATCAAAAAAATATCAATAATAAAGAAGAAATAATTAGTTTTAAATGTGACCTTCAAGAAAATCTTCAACAAGCTATGAATAAATTTGTTGAGGATCATCCTAATTGGGATCAATATAGAATTTTACAAGCAGCAATCGCTGGATTTTTGATGCAAAAAGGATTTCAAAATAGGGATCTAACAAGGCTATATATAGGCAAAATGTTTTCCATGGACTTTGATAATTAATCAAGAATTAACTTTATTTAATTCTCTCTAAGATCAATTTAGCTATTTCTATTTTTATTGGAATTATAGATAACCTATTACCTTTCTTAACCAATAACAGTTCCTCCTCATTAAATAAATTTTTTAATTCAGTTAAACTTAAAAATTTATTTGCTTTAAATAGATATTTGACTTTCACACAATCCCATCTTGGTTTCTCTTGACTTGATTTAGGGTCAAAATATTTTGATTCTTTTTGGAATTGAGTTGGGTCAACAATATTTAGATCGATAACCTCCATAAATCCAACGATTCCAGGAGGTTTGCAATTTGAATGGTAAAAAAATACTTTATCTCCAAGAGACATTCTTCTCATAAAATTGCGCGCCTGATAATTTCGGATGCCATCCCATAAAGTAACTCCATCCTTTTTTAAAGTATCAATACTGTAAGCGTCTGGTTCACTTTTCATTAGCCAAAACTTTTCTTCAGTCATATCAAGGAATTTGGGCGATTTTTAAGGCTTGGAGGACGTGTTATCCAAACTTTTTTGGGTATAAATTAATTATCCATCAAAGAACCTATTTAGGAAAGTTATGGGTGGTATGGGGTCAATTATCCTTGCATATGCGTATATATTCGACCTCATAAATTTCTGTATAAACCCCGCCATTGATACTGAAAAAATAGGTTTATCGTATGAAATTTGTTTGATTTAGAACAGTTTTAAGAACAGTTTTTAGAACAAATTATAGGGTTTTGAAATAGTTCGTAATGATACAAATGTTTTAATAGGTTGACATAAGAGTTTTGTATATTACTAATACACTTCGTATAAGGTTATTTAGGTCAGTTACTAAATCCTCGTGGAAAAGACTTTAGTGAATTTCTTTTACTGGCTGCTGATGAGATCAGCCGAATCCCATTACGGTGAATCGTTGATGCCAGTAAAATTTCCTATTTAGGAAAGTAAGAGATGTTTGATTAGTCTTTTTTTATCAGGTTAGTGATTTCATTTCTCGTTCTATCGGATTAAACCCAACTCTCTTAATTTGATCATTTTCCCAAACCCAATAAACAGGTGGAGTTTTTCTTGCCTTTATTAAACTTATTTGGTCTAATTTTTGTGGGATAAATTCTTTAGCTGGATCAAAAAATTTATCTCTTGTGGGTTGATTTAAGACAATACTACCTTCTTTTCCTGAGATTGATCTGTGATAAGTTCCAATAGGAATTTCTAATGCCCCCATAGATCTATTTAAATAAATCACATGATGGGGTTCATCCCATGCAGGATTTATTAGAACAAATGTTCTTTCCCCAGTAATAACTAAGTTGTGATCAATTTGATGATTGTGAACGTAATATTGTTCATCTTTAAAATCATCTGGAGGAGATATAGCCTCTTCAGAGTGAATTACCACATCGCAACCATTAGATGCCTCCAAGCCTGCATCAAAGAATGTCACTTTTGGAGTCTCTCTAAAAATTGTTGTTGGGAAGAATCTTAATTTCATTGTTCAACCTCTCATTAATAAATTTATAAATATTTTTAGGATTTATAAGCTATAAAATAACGATTAATGTATAGTCAGTTGCAACAAACTAAACAATCTTCTTTAGTTTGATAATCCATACATTCTTTCTTTAAAGTTTCTTCTAAAACTTTTACTTTGTTGACATAGTCAAGATCTCTAAACTCTTTTTTTGGAATGGTGAATTGAGTTTGTAGTTTCATTTAGACCTCCTAGATCTATACCTATATTGTCCTACTATTGCCTTGTAATTTATAGGGCGGTTTGAGGAACTATTAGGTACGGGAAGAGGCATGTATTTTGAACCGGCAAATTCAATGACAGACCTATATTCAATATACGATGGTCATGAGCTGACCCTTTGATAAAATTGAAGCCAATCATTAATTATTAGAGTATTAAAATTGTTTGTGATCCGTCTTTATTATCTGTTACGGATACCTTTTTATCAGGAAATGATTCAGACAATAATCTTTTCAAATTGAAATTTTTATCAGATAATATAGCTTTTTCTTTTTCTGCCTTAGATTTTTCTAGAGCTATTCTTTCTTCTTCTGCCTTAGATTTTTCAAGAGCTATTCTTTCATCTGCCTTAGATTTTTCAAAGGCTAATCTTTCTTTTTCTGCTTTAGATTTTTCTAGAGCTAATCTTTCTTCTTCTGTAAAAATATCTATTGAAAACTCTTTCCTATTAACAGTTTGTTTTTCAATTAAATCCTCCTTTTGATATTTAAGTATTAAATCTACTAATGCGTTCTTAGTTTTTCGACTATATAAATTTACTGATAAATTTTTGGCTTCAAGACGTAATTCTCTAATGGTTAATTTGAATAATTGATCTTTTTTGCTTTCTGCATAATCTATTTGATTTAAAATCATTTTTTAAAAAACTCCTTATGAAAATGGAATGAAGGTTATAGAAAATGCAATGAACTTATTTCTTATTCAGCTACAAATTCTCAATCAGTTTTTGGTATCCTCTAATTTAGATTTAATCCCTTTTATTAAGGTTTGTCCTTCATTTCTTTAGTTATTTACAACAGTAAAACACTGCTTTTTTTAGGTTGAATTGGATGCCAAATCAAGCGCGCTGATAGAAGTAGGGAGAAATTATTTTGTTTGGAGTAAAGCCAATAAAAAGAGATTGAATCCCGCCTTTAGAAAACAATCTCTTTCACTTAGTTATGTGTAGGAATAAATTAACAACGCACCTAAATCTTTGATCCTTGCTGCTAATTTAGTTGGCTGCTTAAACCAATCTAATGAACTTCTCTGGTGGACTATCGATCATTTCTAATCCCTCCGTTTGATTAATTGGAAATTAGTACGAATAATTTTTTTTGTATATCCGTAATTATGCTGATTTATTTAAAATTTAGTATCAAAATTAAAGTCATATTTTTAGTCCCGAAGTTATTTAGAGTTATTACTTGATATTTTTTTAGGTATTCATACGCTTGATTTTTATATATCAAACGTACTAAATAACATTCAAATCAAAGGAGGTTATTCAAATGACTAACTTAGGATTAGAGCTACTAATATTGACTGTCTTACTTATTTATTTTGGAGTTTTCATGACTCAAAGTATTTATAGAAAATATGAAAAAGACTATTTACGCAAAACTATTTTTTGCAGCAAATCACAAAGTGACCCCTATTGCATTATTGAATAATAGGGTTTAAAAATTTTCAAAAAACAAAGGAGGTTAATCATGTCTTGCGGAAATACTTATAAACATAAGATTCAAAATACAATACATTTTTTTCTAGATACATTCTCAGGTCGGAATTTAAACTCGAGAGCTTTGACTGATGATCAAATGGAATGTATGCAATTTGGCATATGTTATTTTATTCCAAAAAAATTAGAAGAAATTCCTTATTTTCATTACTAATTAGGAGGGAAAAATGAAGATTAAAAAACCCCTTACTTTACCCCAAAAGTACTTTAATGAATTTCAAAACTACTTTCATAATGCTGATGAGAAATTAGTTTCATATAGTTACATCCCTGAATATCTTAAGAAAACTACTTCAAAAAAACCAAAAACTCTTTTTAAAAATCATTTAAAGAAAGAGTTTAAAATTTAATTTAAATCACTAGTTTGAAATTCATAAGCAGTTTCAATATCATCAAGATCTTGTTTTGTTAATTTATAGTCTGATCCATCAATTCTGAGTTATATAAGATGAGCTTATAGGGGGTATGAGAGTAAGTAATTATACTCACGCTATCTATTTCTTGGTATTAGATTGATTTCAAGATTGCATCATAAAGCATCTTAAATAAATAACAAACGGTCAAATGAAAGAAACAAAAACAGTTGAGAAGGAAAAGGTTGTAGCTGAGAAGCTCAATGGTAGATTCGCAATGATGGGCTTTATTGCTCTTGTTGGTGCTTATCTAACAACAGGTCAAATCATTCCAGGTTTTGTATAAAATGGATTTCATATCTAAAAGTCAGGGATATGTTCCTCTAAAAGCAGTTCCTTACATCTTCTTTTGTGCAGTAATTCTAAGTATCACTACAACAACAAATACATTCTTTTAAATTTTTAATTTAACATCATCATGACAGTCAGCTAGTAGGGATACAGGCTGGCTTTTTTAATGAAATTATTTTTTTAATCTTATCTATAAATTTATATTAGAAAGTTCGAATGAGGTTCGAATAGAATTTTTGGTAAAAAATAAAACCGTTGCTATGACTAGCAAAATGCATCTCATGCACTTTTCATTAGCCTGTAGTTAATATCAGTCATATCAAGAGATTAAGAGAATATTGCAAATCGTGAATGAATCGTGAATGAAATATAAGATTTGCCTTTATAAAATGATTATCCATTAAAGCTTCTATTTAGGAAAGTGATGGGTGGTATGGGGGGTTAAAACAGTTTTGATCAATTAAAGTTGTTTAAAAAAAATTTATTGCCAACTTAAATCTCTCTTAAACAGTGGAAATTAAAATTCAGCAATATGCATTACTTTAACGCTTTAAGGTTTGGATATATAAAAAACAAAATATAATAATGAAATTAGAAAATTTTCCTCCACGCAATCGTGATGCTCAAAAAAAAGAGATTGAAAATTTAAAAAATATCCAGAAAGAAAGATTCAAAAGTAAAGATAAATCTTATTTGGATGATTCGGAATTTATTGAAAATTACAATAACGCACTTAAATCACCCCAATCAAGAAGATTGTATAAAAACCTAGAAAATAATGATCAGCTAAATACGGTTAAAGTACAAGATATTTTGTCTTTAGATAAAACTTCTTTTTAGGGATTACTTGCTAAACAATTATGAGTCAAATTGTTTTAAACAAATTTATTTTTTAATTAATTTTTCCTTAATCTTGGCATCTTAGTTTTTAAAAGTCTGCTTTATTTTCACGCCTTAAATGTTGAAGACAAACCATTTAAAGCAATAAATGATTTTAAAAATTCACTTTTATAAATCAGATTTCATTTATGCATCCAAGTAAAGTAATCAAAGATCCAAAAATCAATGACACTTATTACGATCCAGATCTAGATAAGCTTTATCAATATGTCAAACTTGGCGACTATCCGCCTGAATGGGTCGAAACAAGTATTGGGGAAAATGATGAAAACTATTTTGTTTAGATGGCTAATATATCTTAAAAAAACGATTTAATTGACTTTAATCGTCATCATCTTCATCAATATTGGCAGTTATTAAACTATTTTCTGAAAAAACTTCAGAACCATCATTTATTACTTCTTCGTCAGTTTCTTTAACTGCCTTCTCAATTTCTTTTTGAAACTCTCCAGAAGCTTGTTGCAAGCTTTTCAATGTTTTTCCAATTGAACGTCCTAGTTCTGGTAGCTTTTTAGGTCCAAATATTAAAAGAGCTAAAACAAAAATTACAGCAATTTCTGGAATTCCAACACCAAATATATTCATGTTTTCTGCCTAATTGTTTTGTTTTTATACATTATCCAATTGCTCTTCCATTATTTCTTGTGATGGCAATAACTGTAGACCTTGGAACGCTATTACCTCCATCAGGGAAATGACAACTATCTGGATTTTTTTCTCCAGGATGTTGTACACCTACAAACATTGTCTTCTTATCAGAACTCCAAGTTATGCCAGTAATTTCACATTCCTTGGGACCAACAAGAAATCTACTAATTTCTCCTGTCCTTGGATTTGCACAAAGCATTTGATTATTTCCCATTCCTGCAAATTTTCCAGAATTACTATATTTACCATCTGTCTGAATCCACAAATTGCCTTTAGAGTCAAAGGCGATCCCATCAGGCGAATTAAACATATTATCTTTGTTTATATTTTCTGAACCTTTGTATAATCCTTCTGCTGTTTCAGGATTTCCAGCCATTACAAAAAGATCCCATTTGAAATCTCCTGATGCATGATCTGAATTGCTAGGTGTCCATCTAACTATCTGTCCGTAAGGATTATTTTCTCTTGGATTTACTGCGTTAATTGGTTGATTATCTTTAACTCCTCTATTTTTGTTATTGGTTAAGGCACAGTATGCTTCTACTTTTTTGGGATTAACAGCGACCCACTCAGGTCTATCCATAGTTGTAGCTCCAACTTTAGTAGCTGCGAGTCGTGTGAAAATTGCGATTTCAGGCTCACTCATTCCAGATTCTTTTAAATTTATCCATTTACCTGTTCCATCATCATTAAAAACAGCAACAAATAAATCTCCCTCAGTTAATAAATCGTAGTTAGAAGAAGCACCTTTTTTATATTTTCCTTTGGATACGAACTTATATAGATGCTCACCTCGTTCATCATCTCCCATATAAGCAACAACTTGTCCATTTTTAGAAATAGATACTTCACAATTCTCATGCTTAAACCTACCCATTGCAGTATGTTTCCTTGGCATTGATTGTGGCTTTGAAGGGTCAATTTCAGTTATGTATCCGTGCCTATTAACTTCGTTTGGATTCTTAACTAAATCAAATCTATCTTGATTCATAACCCAGTTATACCCTTTGTCTTTTGTCTTTAGACCATATCTTGCTTGTTCTGGGGGAATAGAGGCGGATGGATTGGAAGGTGAAGAAAAGTAACCATGAAAATTTTCCTCGCAAGCTAGATAAGTTCCCCATGGAGTTCTGCCGTTCCCACAATTATTGAAAGTACCTTTTGCAACTTTTCCGGTTAGATCCTCATCAGTTTTCATTAAATAGAACCCAGCCGCTGGTCCATCTAAAGCTATTTTGGTATCACCTGTAATTTTTCTGTTGTAAAGTGAATCTTTTTTTATTTTCCATTTTCCTAATTTCTTTTCTATTTCAAAAATAGAAACTCCATGCGAAGCAATTCCTTTGCGTACGTCATCAGATGTTTCTGGTAATCCGCTAGCTCTATTTCCATAAATTATTTTCCTATTGCAATATTCATTATTGACTGCAAGAATTGATTTCCCCTCAATATCAAAGAGGCTCATGCCATCATTATTATCCCCAAAAGACCCTTCCTGAGATTCTCCTGTTCCTCGTGTTATTTGATCAAAATCATCAAATCCGCTCCATAATGGATCACCCCATGATGCAACTTTATGCCAACTAAATCCTTTTGGAAGAGTAATTGTATCTTTACCATTAGCTGGCACAGGATTAAAACTTATACCATTAAAACCACTTAAGAAACTTGTTGCTTTCGCAGGACCAATTGTCGCAGCTATAAATGCTCCAGAGCCTAAAGCAAATGAACCTTGCAAAAATTTTCTTCTTGAAACAACATCATTAAAATCAGCCACAACATAAAAGTGATAACTAATTTAAAAATTGTTCTCTAGGGTTAAATTGAATTTAAGTAATGTATAAATTTTGATATGCATTAGTAAATAAAGATACGTAGCTAAAATTTTTTTAATAATTTATTGACATTCAAATTTTTTTAATTATTTAATCAAAAGATGTTTAACTTCTACTTAATAAAATTCCCCTATAAGTTAATTATGTATAAAAACTTTTGACTATGAAAAAACTTCTTTTAATAGTATTTTCTTTATCTTTTCTGTACTCATGCAGTAATGATAAAGATTTTTTTGTTACCAAAGAAAATGCATTAATTAGTTGCGGTGGTAAATCTCGTATTATCGAAAATGAAAATGAAGAGATAATTAATACAGAAGTTAAGGATTTAATAGATGGAATAGGTAAGTATGTAGAATTTAAAGTTGTAGAGACTGATAAGAAAGGCGGAAAATATAGAATTATTAATTGTTTTCCAAGTGAAGAACCACAAGATTCAATAATAAAAACTATAAAAACAAATTATAAATTGAATAATTAAAAGATTTTTTGGAGTGAGGGAATTGCATTTTAAGAAAATAAAGGGAATATAAAGAAAATGATAATTTCAATGGAATCAATTAAAACCCCAAAAAGAATTATTAAGAAACAGCTTAAAAATGTTAATAAAGCAATTATTGAAATTGCAGAAATGAAATTTGTAAATATTGAAGAAAAAGAAGAAAAATTAGACGCGCTTGTTTTTTTGAAGAATCAAATATTAAGGAAGGCAGAGAAGTTAGAAATAAAATAAATCAAAAATATATTGCAGATATCGAATCTATACTATTTTGTATCAGCTACATTCTTAAAGAAATCACAATAAGTCATCAATTCTGATTCGGTTTCAATTTTGAGATTTAAATCATTAATTGCTTTCTTGGTATCAATTCTGTAGCCATACCAATCTAGACAAACTTCTCTCTGTCTTTGGGTTTCTGAAATTGAGATTGAATCTGGCATTGAAGTCTTGGAACAACCCCAAATGAAAATGATTAAAGGGATGTAGGAAATTAGACGTTTCATTTCTTAATCTCAACAAGTTTTTTATGATTGTGAATAAGTCCAAGAAGACTCTTCCATAGTTGAAAGGTCAACTCTATGCGTTGCCATCCAATCACCATTAGCTTCAACAAACTTTTGAACATTACCTTCTGGAGCCTGATGAATAACAATAACTTTTTGAGGATCTTTCTTGCTTACACCTCTAAAAAGGGGCTTAATATCAAATTCAGAATGTCTTTTATCAGCGTCCGCACTGTCAAATATTGCTACCCATTCATCGAAAGTACTTTCAATTTTAAAAGTAAAAATAGATGTAACTGAGCTAGACATTGAAAAAAAAACTAATTGATTTTATTCTAGATGGAATGTCAATTAAGACATTATTAAGTAAAGGTTAAGGCACTTAATTAGATATTAATCTAGTTTTGAAAGTAACATTTTTGTATAAAAAAATTGGCTGATAAAAAAAGAATCAAATTTCTTTAATGAATGCGTTGAAGAAATGAAAGCTACTGATTCGCCAACAGCTGATTTTATTCGTTTCTGTTCTGGTGGTTATTAATTATCAGAAAGAAAAGTAATATTTTCCTCTTCAAGTTTGTTCTTTAGTTCTTTTGGCATATAAGAAATATCTTTTTTAATTGCATTTATAGCATCCTTATACTTTTCGGGATCAGATAGAAGCATTTTGATTAAATTGTATTGACTTTCTATTTCTTGAGAAGAAAATTTAGCCATTAAAAAGGAACTAACTACTATTTATTTTAGATCAACTGTCAATCATATATCTTATCCTGGTCTAAAATTTCTCTTTTGTATTTCTCACTAAGTTCATCATTGTATTGAAAATCCTGAATTATTTTTACTATTTCATCAATAGCCTTTTCTTTATTTACTTTATCTTTCATTATCTAAAAGATTTGATTTTGGATTGATTCAAGTATCCCACTAATAAAATCCTATTCCATACCTAAAAAGTTTCATAAATAATTGTTTATTCTTTATCAAAATCCTACTTGTTAATAATAAATAGATAAGTTTACTGACTTTTTGTACATTAATGTATCAAAACTGTATAGAAAATATTGTTTACACGTTAATTGAGTTCAGTTTCTTTACATTTATTAATAGTTGTGTTATATTTGTTTACATAATCAATTTTTAATTATGACACCTGACGCAGAAAGATTTAACGGCTTAGCAGCAATGCTTGGTTTCGTAGCAGCTGTTGGCGCATACGTAACAACTGGTCAAATAATTCCTGGTTTTTTCTAATGTCAAATTCTTCATACACAACAACTGAGTCCGGCGGAAGACAAAACATGTTTCCATCAGAAACTCGTCCTTACATAGATGAGTCAGTTTCTTATGACGGCTACCCTCAAAATGCAGAAAAAGTTAACGGTCGTTGGGCGATGATTGGCTTCGTAGCATTATTAGGTGCATACGTAACAACAGGTCAAATCATTCCAGGTATTTTTTAATGAGTCCACTAGCAGTTTTTTTGATTTTAATTGTATCTCTAACTGCCTTACTCGTTGCTTCCCTAACTAAACAATTTCAAGAAGAAAATTTAATTTACTCAAACAAAAATCCAATGAAAAACTCAAACACAAAAACTAAAACAATCGAGAAGGAAAAAGTTGTTGCAGAAACTCTAAACGGTAGATTTGCCATGATCGGACTTATAGCTGCAGTTGGTGCATATCTAACTACAGGTCAAATCATTCCAGGTTTCGTTTAAATACAAACTTCAAATAAATAAAACAAAAAAATGGAAAACTCAAAACCTAGCTACTGGCAAAATGCAGAAAGAACTAATGGAAGAATGGCAATGATGGGCTTTTTTGCATTAGTAGTTAATTACGGTCTTTTTGGCTGGATCATACCTGGGATTTTTTAAAATGAATTTAGATATTTTCTTAATCTCATTCTTTGCATATCTTTTAGTACCAGTACTGATGATTGCTAAAGGAAAAAAAGCAACTAATTAATAGCATGATGAATTTAGGATTACTCTTCCTCAAAGTTAATACTACTGGGGTAATAACTTTATCAGAATTAGATTGGATTACAAATCACCAGTCAAATTTCGCAAGATTAGATATGGCACTAGTTTTAAAAATTGGTCGCCTTATGGACGAGGGAAAAATAGAACTTGATTGTAGATTGCCGGCATAAATATATAAAAATTAAATCGTCATAAGAGCTTGCTTTTAGGGATATAAGCAGGCTTTTATATTGATTAGTCTCTAAAAAAAAGTAAAAAAAGATATTAACTTCCGACGTTAGAAATCCAATTCTTTTCTTGGGAGTTGTTTTTTTAATAATTTAATTTTTAGACACTTTGCCAGAACCATTGTCTTGATTCTATTTTGTTTTCATATAAGAAAAATTTTAGGTAGTATCCTTAATTTATATAGTTAAAAATACTTGTGAAATTATTCTCGCATTTAATAAAGGCAATTTTTAAACCATTGCTGGGATTTGCTAAGTTTTTTATAACAATTTACGGAGTATTCTTAAAGTTTTTTCTTCAATTAAATGGAGGTTATTGGGGAAAAATAGGAATAGGACAATATTCAAAAATTGAAAGAAAAAGATTTTTTTATATATTACCTTTTTATATTCTTTTAGCTTTATTGTTTGGACTTCTTTCTCTAATTTATTGGTATTTTGTTGTATTATTAATCCCTTTTTGGATAGAAAGATATCTAACAGATACTGCTCAATGGAATAATATTTTTTCTTCGATAATGGCTTTTGCAATAATCTCTGGTTGGCTTTTATTACTTTCTAAGACAAAGTAGTTAGAGTATAAGTCACTCTTTGCAGTAAAAAATGACCCTGCGAGACCAAGTGATGATGATGATTTATCTCATCATGATCGTCATGATGTACGGTTTAAGGAACGACAAGGTACGGAAAGAGGTAAGTATATCTACTTATAAAGTTGGATAGCTTACCTAGGATTAAAACATGGTTGTCATGAGACAGTTGTAGGGATGCAGCTGAAGCCAACCATAGTTTTAAGGAAATCTAATTATGACTCAAAGAACAATTAAATTAACTCATCATGGAATGTCATTAGTGATTTGGTTGATCGCATTAAATAGTTTATATACCTTATTTTCTACATTTGAAAAAGCATTAAGTAATTCCGAAAAATAGATAATTTAATTAAAAGCTCAAGAAATAAATAGATTATTAGTTATTGGTAGGCGGTAGGCCTAAATACAGCTCTTTTAAAATTAGTTAAATATAGTATTTAATTTGTAAAAAAAATTATTGATCAGAAAGAATAATTAGGTGATTCCCACAATATTAAAAAATTCTTTTTACTTACCATTTTGGAATAGTTACTTGCCAACCTGAAGTGATTAATTGTTGGTACTCTTTGCGAGCAGCTTCTATTTTAATTTCTTTTCTTGTTTTCATAAGTGGGGGTTTAGAACCTAATACTCCAATAATAATTCCACTATCAACAAATATATATTCGAAAAACTTATCTTTATTATTTTTATTCTTTGTAAAACGTCTTACTTCTGTCCAGTTAGGGCATATTAACCATGCTTCCTCTGTTACCTTTCTAGAGTCTTTATCCATAAATTTCCTCTAGGATTATTAGTTCTTTTATTGATATATGATTTTCTTTCTCTTGCTTCAAGGCATGGATACTCTTACACGCCTCTATAGTTTCTAAAATTCTAAAATTAATTTCCTGTTTCATTTTCTTTTGCCAATTTTTTAAGAAAAATAAAATAATCCTATATCAAAATAGTGTTTGATATCTTCTAGTTTAGATCAAAAATTAATTAAAAATTTTTTTATTAAAGTTCGCGTTAAAATCTTAAATCGTCCTCTGAATATAAAAAATGATTTGGATGTTGTTTTTTATGTTTAAGAAGATTATAGAATTAAAATAGTAATATGATATTTGAGAGTATAAATAAGATTTGAAAAATATTAGAGCTAAAAAAAATAGATAATGCTGAAATTCAAGAAACTAATTAAAGGGGATGGTAGAGGTAAAAGATGTTTATAAAATATGAATTTTTAGGAGCTCTAGTTTGAATAAAATTCTTGTCTTTATTTTTGTCTTAATATTTCCTATTCATGCTTACGCTGGCTTCCCTGAAGGAGAGACTGGCTATGAATTAAAAAAAATAGAACAGTCATTTAAACTTCCATGTAATGAGATAGGAAAGGATAAATGTCTAGCTAGAGTTCTTTCTATGGGAGGTTGTATTTATAGCTTCGAAATTAATAAGGGCAATGATAATAAAGCTGCCTTAAGAAAAACAGATGAGGTTTTAATTGCACTTTTAGATGGAAATAATTTGGACATAAATAATATTTTCGCAAAAGATGGATCAATAAAAAGTGAAATTAGAATAGAAATAATTAGTAGAATAAATTTTTGTAGAAAAGCTATTAAAGAAGCAATTCCTAATTTGGTCAAGTTGCCTGAAGGAATGGAGATGACGGAAGAAAGACTTGAAATTTTGACAGATGCTTATCCTCAGTACTATTTACAGATGTTTAAAAAAACAGAAAAGGTAATTGATTAATGATGCCATAACTTTATTAAATTTCTAATATAAACTTTAAAAGATATTGAATTGAAAATGTTTAAAAACCTAATTTTATCTTCTTTTTTACTATTTACTTTAATTGGCATTATCTATCCTACGAAAAAAGAAAATACAAAGCTATTTAATTATTGTTATTCTCTTGAAAAAATTCTTTCAATGAATTCAATACAAAAAAGGAAAAATGTATCCCTGAAAGTTAAGTCAATTTCGAAAGATATTGCAAAATTTGGGATTAGTAAAACTAGAGGGCGTTTAATAAATAAGATGATTGATCAATATAAAACTTCTAAGGATTCTCGCATGATAAAACTTATTCCTAATAAGCTTTATTGTTTTTCGGGATATTGGATTGAGAAGATAAATCCTGGAACTTTTGAATCAATCTTTTATTCGAAAAGTAAAAAAGTAATTAATGAATTTAAAGATTTGAAAGATGAAGTAGATGGTTTACTAAATGAGATTAATTCAGAATATAAATTCATAAAAAAGGAATTTAAGAGGCTTTTTTAATATTTATCAGTGGCATATTTACTTTTTAGTGGATTCAGAATTGTAATTAGTAAGAGAATTAATTGTTAATCAGCTTCTAGTATTTCAGCATAATCAGAACAGGTATTAACACTAAACCATTTCATGGCTGACCAATTGTATTCTTGGTAAGTTCCAACGGCAACACTAACAAAACATTCATTCTCATACCAACTTCGATAGCTTGGGTTCAAACCAGTTCCTTTTAATCTATTTGATAAACCTTTCCCATATTTTTGAATAACAAGATTAATAGCCTCGTACTCTATTTCTCTTTGTAGATCATTTGCAAAAACTGGTATTGAAATAAAAAAAATCGAAATAAGAAATATGAGTTTCATATCAGGAATAGATTTTGAATATATTTTATTATTTTTAGTATAAATTTTTATTTTAAAATTGTACTTACTAAACAAAAAAAAATTTATTTTTTTGAATTTTCTAAAACTGATATTCTATTTTTGACTTCATCTAATTCGTCTAAAATACTCCTATATTTTGTTTGATCATTTTTTATGTCGTGAATATAATTAGTTAGGATTTCATTAATCAATTCAACTAACTTTCTATTATTTTCTAATGCTATTTTTTTGAGGTTTTTTAATAAGTCTCGATTGATATTAATATTTAATTGTGTCCTTTCTGGCATTTAGTTATTTATACTTAGTTTTATTCTATTCATTCCGTCTTAATTAAGACAATGTGATGATTGTTAAATTTTTATGAATGATTTGGTAGTTATCTATATTAATAGGCTTCTCAGGATTATTTTTTCTCTCTCTCTTGTAAAGATATGATTAGTTTTAATAGTAAATTAACCATTAAATTAAAAAATAATTAAGTTCTTTTAAAAAGATTAATTTTGGTAGGAAACACTACATCAAGTGCAAGTCTAAACTAATTAGTTTATGTTTATAAATTCTTCTTACTAAACTATGGAATTCGTCAAAAAATTTATGACCGAAAAAGCTGAAAAGTTTAACGGTAAAGCTGCAATGCTTGGTATGTTAGCTCTTGTTGGAGCTTACTACTTTACTGGTCAAATTGTTCCAGGTATTTTCTAATTACAAATTACTTTAGGAAAAATTATGGGGGCTTATCAAGCCCCTTTTTATTTATATATTTGATTGAAAAATTATGGGTAAATTTTGGATATAAAATACTATTAATTAAAATAGTCAAAGTAAAGTTGTTATCCATATTAGTAATCTATTAAATAACTTAATGAATACAAAAGAAGGAAAAAGATTAAATTTTGGATGTTAAATAATTTCCAACTACTAAATATAAGCTTATTATTTTTAAGAGATAAATTTGAGAAAGTGAATAATTTCTATAATATGTCTTAAAAACTTAATCATTGTAAAAATCAATTCTTGAGCCTTTATCCGTATATAAATGTTACTCAAACCGTACATTATTTAAAAGCATAATAAATTATTTCCTAGTTAGAACATAGAAGTAGTAGTTAAGATTCAAATGCCTTCAACTCCAATTAAATCCTGTAAAAAATATGTTTTGAGTTATAAAGATTCATTAAAGAAGACATATCAAGTAGGATTCTATGCCCGCGATTCATACGATTGCCTAATGCTTGCCCGAGAATTTAATTCTTATATTCATGATCATCCACGTTCTGTAGTCAGAATCCAACAAAAATTTTGAGATAATTATGAATCTAGAAAGATCACCTTTAGTTTTATTGTTTTAGCTATTCTTTTTGTATTGAGATATTGTCTCAAATTTTAAACTTAAAATAATAAACTGAATCACATTATATATCCCAAAGAGAAGTATAAAAAGAAAACCACAGACAAATATAAAATATATTTAGAATATAAAAAATTTTGATTTTTAACTATGAACGTTTACTTATTCTGGATATTATTTTTCGGGTTGTGGGGAATTGTACCTTTAATGATTATAAAAGGCAGAACAGATGAAAAAAAGATAAATACAGTTCCTGAAGTTAAAGCCAAGAAAAAAGGTTGGTTTAACTAAAAATTTTTATAAAGTAATTCAATCAATATAAATTAGTTCTTTAAAAACTTATCGAGCTTGAAAAAAGTCTTTAAATTTTACTTTTTTAAGGGCTTAAAAAATAATTAATATTTTAGGAGTTAGCTAAGCGTGAAATATAGTCTTCAAGTTTGCCAGCATTAATCCAACCAGTTGCAATAGTTTTAACATCTTCATTATTCACTCTTCCACGATGTATGTGAGATATACCTGCTGGGAAAATAATAAGTTTCCCCTTCTCAGCTATTTCATGATGATTCTGCCAATGAAATTCAGTTCCACCAGAATTAATATCATTACAATAAAGAATCCAAGCTAAGACTCTATTTACAGGCTCTGTAGCTTCATTACTAATAGTCCAATCACAATGCCATTTCTTAAATCCCTCTCCTGGTGCATAACGTTGTAAATTAAATATTGGGTTAACAAATAAAGTTTGTTCTGGGCAGCATTCTTTTATTAGTGGGTGATCCTCAAGATATTTTTTTAGTCCTGCATTAACTCCTCTAATTATGACTTCAGACATTGCAAATGCTTCTGGATCTGATCTATCCATTGATACAAGACTAATATCAGTGGAAACTTTATATGGATCAGAATTCAAAGAGGTACTTTGTCCAAAAGCAATCCCGTTAGTATGTAATTCTTTGCGGCGATCAAAGAAAGAAATAATACCATCAGCTACTGCTTCAAATCCTGAATTTTTATATCTCCCAATTAGTTCCATAACAAGTATTAGTATTGATGTATTGTAAATAATCCTTTTATCATATCTTTCAGATAACCCTTTATTTTAGTTAGCTTTCTATTTAAGATAAAAAAATGGAGTCTCATGAAAAATTTCTTTTTTTAGTTGTGGTTGGAGGTAGATCTCCTAAAGCAAATATCGAACTTCATGACGTGAGGTGGGTTATAGGTTCAAAGATTGAGGACACCTTTGATCAATTAAGAAATGATTGGTTTGGAGCTGATAATGGCTTACATATAGATAGTTATAAAAAAATTGATTCAATTGATGGTTATAAAATAAATCTTAGAAATAAAGAGAATAATGAACCAAAAAATAAGATATTTAAAAAAGAGAAAATCCCCAATAAAAAATTATGGTTTGTAAATATTGGAGGATACGATCCAACCTCTATGCAAGAAAAACATGAATTTGGTCTTATTGTGGCTTCTTGTCCCTCAGAGGCTAAAAATAAAGCAAAATCAAAATGGCTTATTGACTGCAAAAAAAGACATAAAGATGATATTTCTGCTGTTAAAAACTTTAATGATGTCGATGATTGTGAGGTTATAAAAAATATAAAAAATTGGGAAATAGAATTAATACCGAATGGTGGTTTTGTAGAAGAAAAAGTTATCCCTGATTGGTATGGATATATGAGAATTGATAAAAAGTAATTTTAAATATTTAAATTAAAAAGTCTTTAAAAAATCAAAACTAAAATTATTAACTATTAATTAATAGTGTTAAATCCACCACTTACTAAGAATATAATTGCACCTAAGGCCATAGTTGCTACACCCATATAAGGATATTTTTTAATTCTTGTCTTGGTAATAGGAAGCCAGGAGATATACCTATCTGATTTTTTTATATCTATTATTTTTCTTGGAGGGATACCTAATACTTCCCTTCTTTTTGCTTCACCCATTTTTTTTCTTGCTTATAAGTTAATTTTAAAATTTAATTTTCAAATGTGAGAGTTATTTAATGTATTGCTTATTTGAATTCCTTTTCAGTTAATCTGATAACCAACTTGTGATTTTTGTAGTGCTATAAATATGACCTCCAGCTTCAATATTCTTTATTGTTTCTGGATCAGAAAATATATGTTTAGCGACTCCTTCTTCGGCTTGATGAATAACAATTACTTCTTTAGAATCTGTCAAACCTTTCCCTCTATAAAGCGGTGTTAATCCTACAGTTTTATGAAATTCATCTATCTCTGGACTATCAAAAATTTTCGCCCACTCTTCAAATGTATTTGAAATTTGAAAGGTGAAAACAGTTGTTTCAATAGTCATAAAATATTAGAAGATAAATAACTATTATTTTAAACCAGCTGTCAATCAATCAAAATTTATAAACTAGCCTTTCTTAAGAAATAAATTCCACCACCCATAGAAATTAAAACAGGTAGCCAAGTTGCAATTATTGGACTTAGCACTCCCTTTACTCCAAATGAACTGAATACAAACGACATCACATAATAAACTAATATTAGAATAACGCTTAATCCAAATCCCTGACTTTTGGAAGATCTTAAATTGGATTTTGATCCTAGACTACTTCCAATTAATCCGAATACTAAGCATGCGAAAGGCAAAGTAAATTTTTCTTGGATGCGAACTTGAATTCTTCTTATTTCTTTTAAGTTTCCTGTCTCTTTATATATTCTTTCAGCTTCTAATGCTTGCTTAAGAGACATTTCGGTAGCATCTTTTGGGACTCTTGCTAAATCTAAGGGACCTTCTACAAATGGATAACTATATTTTTTAAATTGAATATTAGTAGTTTGGCCGCCTTGGTCAACAGAAACAATACTACCATCTGAAAATATCCAGGAGGAGTTTTCCTTATCAAATACCGCACTTTTTGCTTTTAAGATTTGCTGTATATCTTGTCTGGAAAAATCCAAAACTGTAACTCCCTGCATAATGTTATTTTCGAACCATGATGCATAGAAAATATGAGTGAGGAATGTATTAATCTTTGTGGGCTTATTTGTTGCCGATTCTATTCTTGAACCATATCTAGAGAACATAATATTACCTTTCCCTTCTTCACTGCTAAAAGAACTTCCAATACCAGCTCTTAAAGTAGATTCTGCTAACTTATTACTTGCAGGTACCAAGTTATCGTTGAAATAAAAAGTTAAGCCTGTCATTAATATAGAAACTGCAATAGCAGGAGCGATAATTCTTGAAGTTTTTATTCCTAAAGATTTCAATGCTAATAATTCGGAATTGGCTGATAATTTACCGTAAGCTAATAATGTAGACAATAAAACTGCCATCGGGAACGACAAAACTAGAAAATTTGGAAGGCTAAAAAAAAGAACTTTTATAGCTAAAAATAAAGGTAATCCAAATTCAACTATTTTTCTTATTAGATCAAACATTACTCCCACTGATAATGAAATAACGGTAAAAGCAGAGATAGCAAATAACATTGGAGGTAATATTTGCGCTATTAACCATCTATCTATTAATGGAATAGAATTCCATGGTAAACAAACTTGGCGGATAAATTTTTTAATAGTTGATTGGATTGAAATTTGCAAAAGAAATTTATTTGATTAAGTTTTCAATAGTTTTTAAGATTATAAAATACTAATCAAGTTGAGACCATCTTTACTCTTTTCTTTCTATGAAAAATATTTTTCTTTTCAATCTTTTTTATTGGTAAATTTACAGGATAAGAATATTTGCTATTGCAATTAATTTATATATTTGTTTTATAAAAAAAAACGAAGTAATGACTTCCAAAGCATTAGCAAAAAATTGCAATTGTATTCATTGCAGAAAAAAATTGGAACAAATAAGTCGTTCAAAAGTTTATTGGGATAAGTTAATTAGTAATAAATTGAATGCTTAAATTTTTCTCAGTAATTGAAATTCTATAAAATAAGGAAACGTATTAAATAAAAAATACCAAAACAATTACATAAATATTAAATATCAAGCTTAAATTTTTGGATTTTAGATTCGTTTTTATCGAGCCTTTTTATTATTGCGGTAGATTTTGTTCTCTCTATTAAATAGCCATAAAATAGCAATTATACAAAAAGGAATAAGAATGAAATCTAAGGACATATTGAATTTAATCTATATCCTTTTTTAGCAAGATTATTTTGTCTTGACAGGAAAGTTTCTAAAAAAAATTAAATCCTGATGTACAAGGTCTTATTCAACAACTTTTTCTTAAGTGCTAATCAATGTCTTATCTAAACCTTTTTTATTTAAAACCAAAAAACTGTTGATTTGTTATTTTACAAACTGAGTATTATTTGCAAAAAAAATTTAAAAGAGCTTGCTTGTATCCCTACTAGCAAACTCTCATGACGATAAAGTTAAATTCAGATTGACTGAGCTTAACCAGCTAAGCACTTCCTAAATGCTTCTTCTTATTATAGTAAGTAAAATTACTTACTGTGAGTATAAATACTCAAGCTGGTTTGCACTAGATTTAGCTTTTTACTCTATGGATCTATAAATAAGTGATAATTCACTAGCTCAAAGTTAGATTAGAAAAAAAGAAGTACCAAATAAAGACTATTGAATTAAGAACAAATATTATACCTAGAAAAATATATGCAAATTTTTTACCTATAAAAGCTGTTTCAGGTTCAAGTTTTACTCTCATTGTTTATCCTAATTTTCTTAATAAATCTATCACCTTTTAAAATTAAAAATTTTCCTTGCATTATTATTTACCCAAATATAAACCCATAAATTAAAAAAAATAGAACTTTCATAAGAAACAAAATTAAATTTGTAGAAAGGAATCTTATCCCTAAATATCTTTCAGGTTTTTGGCCCCTTTTAATTTATGTCTTATTCTGAAACAAAAGGTATTATTGGGGGCTTGGATAATATCTCAAGATTTTTTTTAATTTTATTCATAATTTAAAGCTAGAACCCTATCTAAGAATGCTAGTTAAAGTTTTTGAATTAAAATCACAACCTAAAGATATTGACTGAAATCTTTATTGGTTAATTGATTAATAACTTTATCCAACCATTCGGTATTGGTTTCAGTTTTTTTTATCTTGGGATTTTTCTTTCTTGTATTCATAAATCTTCCTCAAATAAAAATTAAATTTAATTAAGAATAAATCTATTAAAAATCAACCTGCAAAATTTACAAGTTTACGTATAAAAGTTAATTTTAGTCGCAATAGAAAAGGCATTCTTTTTTAGAGGGATGCTCTTTGCACTCTTCAGCCCAATAGTCTTTGTTAGTTAAAAGTGATGATAAATCAGCCTTCAAAGAAATTTTATTTTTTGGAAGAATTTTGAAAGTGTCATTTAATGCCATGATTATAACCCTCCTTTTTTTAATATTGTTGTTTGTAACCTTTTTTAGTTTGAGTAAGTCTAGCTCCAAGATAGGTTAATAAAATTAGCCAGAATACAATCTCCAATCCGAGGTTGGTCATCTGATTTCCCTCCAATTATTTGATTTGACTTTAATATAATTTTTATTATTCAGATAGAGTTTTTATACTGATTAAGTAAACAATTTTGTTAAGTTTTTATACCTGTTATTTTTATATCCCGTCTTGATCCTCACCGAAAGGATTATATTTAATATCCCAAATTAAGACCACTGCAGTTGATAAAATTAGTAAGGCAAACACTACTTGAGGCGGAGGATAAATCATTTTATCGATTCATCATATAAGCAATAAAACCAGAAAAGGTAAGAAGCTTAAAAATAATAAAAAATGGCATGATCTTTTGTGCTTTTAAGCCAAAAGGTAAATATTTATTAATAGCATTCATTTTTTTTATAATTATTTAGATAATACTAACCAATTTTTTTAATGATAGAAAATAAATTCATGTTCTAATTTTCTTAATTCAGATTATTTAAAAAAAATATATTTGAAGTAATTAATTAAAATAAAATACATAAAAAAACCAGATTGAATTTTGTCAATCTGGTTTATAGGATTTTTTTGAAAGAACTTAGATAAATCCAGGAATAATTTGACCAGTGGTTAAATATGCTCCTACCAATGCAACAAATCCCATCATGGCAAATCTACCATTTAGCTTTTCTGCAATGATTTTTTCTTTTTCAACTGATTTGGTTTCGTTGTTCTTCATTAGAACCAACCAGGGATGATTTGTCCGGTTGTTACGTAAGCACCTACAGCTGCAACGAAACCTAACATTGCTGCCCAACCATTAAAACGTTCTGCTTCAGGAGTCATTTTCTTAAAAGTAATTTATATTAATAAATATAACACATATATTTATTTTTGTAAATAAATAGTCCAAATTGATCGAATTCTAGGTTATTGGGCTACATTTCTGTTACGTTAATGTCTCAACTATTTCAAAGGCCTCTGTATTTTGGCCAAGGATTACGACTCTCCTTTTAAAATTTAGACTTCTCATCAAATTTAGTTTGAAGTTTTGCCGCCTTATGCAATAAACCTACCGCTTCTTTTCTTCCAGTTGCAATGGATGCTTGATGCAATAAATCTGCATACTTTTTGTTTAATTTTTTCATTTGGTTTGTAATATTATAAATACAGGATTGATAAGGAAAATAAGTATTCATATTTAATCAAAAATAGATTTAAAACACTTATATTTCTGAAAGTTTGACTCTTGCAATTGGTATTCTTATTAGAAATTCTTTAGCTTAGTCAATATTAATTAATCTTATCTCTGCCTGAGATCTTTATATAATACCATTAATCCACTTATAACTGTGATTTGAGTTAGCGTTAAATATTTTACAGTCAAAATTTAATGGATCTCTTAGGATCTAACACATGGAAAAAATTTTTTTAATTATTATTTTATATACAAACCAATCTATTTAAATATTGGAAGAAAACGGACAGCATTTCAAAGAAAGATAGATAAACATATACTTGATTATGTTTAAGGAGCTATTGTTATATTATTTTTTTTCTTTTCATTTTTTTTAGTAACCAAATTCTTGCACTTTATTATTTATAAAAAATTTTTAAGCAGCTTTTTTTAGTGAGATAAAATCCTCATTTAATATAAATTCTAACTAATATCTATTGAAAGAGTTAGCTAGTAGGGATACAGGCTGACTCTTTTTTTTTAAGATATTTTTAAGAATTAATCTGAAAGCAGTTTAATTTTTATACAAATTTATATTCTTGAATATTAGAGTAAATACTCTTTTTCTTTTAGTAAATTATTGCTACTAATAAATTAGATAAAAAAAAGTTATGTCATTTACTACTTACTATATGCATTTGATTTTCGCTAGCATTCCATCTTTATTCAGTTCTGATTTGATACTTTATATTTTGCCAGTTCTAACTGTATCAATATTATTCTTTAGCTTCAAAATAATGTTTTATAAAGCTCCAAAATTGAGAGGAGCTAAATAAAAAATATTTTGGATAATAGACTTTTTTTTCCTGCAACTGAGAGAAATAGAGAGTGTATAGGAGAAGTATTATCAACAATTCTTCTAACAAGAGGTTTTATTTTAGAAATTGGTAGCGGTAGTGGAGAGCATGGAGTTGTATTTCAAAAAAACTTCCCAGAAATAACTTGGCAATCAAGCGATCCAGAATTAATTCATAGAAACAGTATTAGTTCTTGGATTGAGCATGAAGAATTAAATTTTCAAATGCCTCAACCTTTAAATATTGATGTGGAGAAAATTCCTTGGGAAATACCATCTGAATTAATGGTTTCTCTTCAAGGAATTATATCTATAAATATGATTCATATAGCATCCTGGAACTGTACAACATCACTATTTAACGAGTCTGGTAAATTATTAAATAATGGAAAATTTTTGATGTTATATGGGCCATTTAAAATTGATAATAAGCACATAAGTCATAGCAATGAATTATTTGATAGTTCCTTAAAAATGCAAAATAAATCTTGGGGTGTTAGAGATTTAAGAGAAGTTAGCAAAGAAGCTGCCAAAAATGGTTTCATTGAAGAGAAGCTTATTCGTATGCCAGCTTATAACTTTTCGGTAATTTACAGGAAAGTATCTTTATAAAGGGATTTTGAATAATTTTTCTGTAAAGTTTTTAATAAATTAAAAATTCATGAATTCAAATTACATACTTTATTAATTAATTAATTTAAATAATTATTTTTTTAGCAGTTTTAATATCTTTTTAAAAGAAATTATATTGATAATTGTCTGCTCCATTCTTTATGCTTCGCATCTAAGTCTGATACTTTATCTCCTAAACTTAATTGCTTTTCTAATAATTGCACTTTGGTAAGTGTTACTTCCTCAGAATAAAACTTGATTGGTTGCTTACCGTGTAGGTTGTCTCCGCTCATAACTACAAAAATAGAATCAATATCCAGTTAAGTATTTAGGATAAAAAAGACTTAATTTCTAATTCTTTTATATTATTTTCAGATTTGCGTAAATTAATGTGATAATAGATTGGTTTCAATAAGTTGTTTTAATCTTTTTTTTGTAAGATGATTGCCAAATATATCTTCCTTCATCGACATCTGATTTAACCGCAATACAATTACAAGCAATATTCCATAGAGCTTTATGTATTGGATCGGGATTAAAAAGATAGGCTTTATTGAATGCTTTTCTTATTGAAAGAGTAGCCTTGGTAGCATGATAGTGAGGAATAGTTGGGCATACATGATGAACTACGTGACTTGAACCAATATTATGATGAAGAATATTAATAATCTTCCCATAAGGCCTATCAATTGAAAGAAAGGCTCCTCTCATAAAAGAAAATTCTGAATTAGAGAGGTGCGGAACGTCTGAATCTGTATGGTGAAGCCAAGTATATATAACTAACCAACAATTAACTACTAATAAAGGTCCTACATACATTCCAATTATTGGAAAGAATCCATGTTTGATAATTAAAATAATAAGTCCAACTATTACTGCAGCTACACCAATATCTGAAATCCAAACTTTTTTAGCCCATACAGCAGGCCACAATGTTTTAGAAAAAGGTTTTTTTGGCCAAAAATGATTTGAAGTTCCATATTTGATACCACCTGTACTTCCAGATAATAAGTAAGCAGGCCAACCAAAAACAAGATGTAAAACTAATTGGAGAATTCCATATTTAGTTTTGCCTAATTTACTTGAGAATGATAGTTCCTTTTCACCTCCAACTTTTTCGCTAATTCCATTCCCATTAATAACTATGGGCACGTGAGTTTCTCCATTAGTTATATGATTGGTAAAACGATGATGGACTGCATGTGAACGTTGCCAAGAGAAATACGGAACTAATAATAATGAGTGAAGTAAATATCCAGTAATGGTTTCTAAAGTTTTATTTTTTGAGAAGGCTCCATGACCACATTCATGGGCAATTACCCAAAAACCCATAGCAGTGGTTCCTGATAAAAGTGCATAAAGGATCCAAATCGGGATCATTCTTTGACTAAAAGGAATAGTTAATCCTATTGCGACAACAATTGCCTGAATAATGATTGACTGTAAAAGATAGCCTAATGAAGTTATTGTTTGAGATTTAAAGCAGTTATTTGGAATAACACTTTGAAACTCTTTCATGCTTGGAATATCACTCATCTTTATTGCAAGTGCTTGACCTTTAAGGCCAGAAAATTTAATATCGCTCAAATTATTATGGGTTAGGATTTAGTTTTTAATAAATTTTAGTTTATGTAATTAATTATCCATCAAAGACTCTTTTTATGAAAGTAATATGTAGTTTCAAATGTTCAAATAGTATTAATTTGGGCAAGTTTTTGAAAATTAATTAACATTTATAAATCTTCATAAGTTATAAATTATTAGTAAATATTTAATAATAATTATTTTATGGCAATCAATAAAACTAAATATAGAAATAAAGTAGAAGTAATCGCGAAGGCAGAAAGAGGTAAGATCAAACCAGTATTTAGCCATCTAAAAAATCTAATTTTTCTGTTAATTACTTTTACCATTTTTTAAAAAGGGCTAATCTAAACTTATTGAAGCACCAAGGCTTCAACAAATAAACTTAATAAATTTCAATAACAAAAAAATATTTAATATTTCCAATTTAAAATAAGTTCATCTGATTAGTAGGCTTTTTATTAATTTCTTCCGTTATCCATCCAGAAGATGACCATCCCAACATTATGGGTATTAACACTTTTAATTCATGAGCATCCTTAACCTGTTCAGTCCATTCTTCTTCGTATCCATTAGGAACAATAACTGGCATACGATGATGTAAAGGTTTCACTAAATTATTTGGTTCAGTTGTTAAAACACAGCAACTTTCTAACTCTGCTCCATCAGGTGAAGACCATTTGCTCCAAATCCCTCCTAACCAAAAAGTTTCATAATTCTCTTTCCTAATACGATAGTTTTTTTCAAAAAAACCACTTGCTGGTATTAAACATCTTTTATGTTTCCAACTTCCACTAAATAATTTTTTCTCTACCACAGTTTCTGATCTTGCATTAAATG
This sequence comes from Prochlorococcus sp., assembly GCF_965655815.1. NCBI lineage: Bacteria > Bacillati > Cyanobacteriota > Cyanophyceae > Synechococcales > Prochlorococcaceae > Prochlorococcus > Prochlorococcus sp. The sequence continues at coordinate 47,317 of NZ_CBFHHZ010000004.1, forward strand.
GTCTGGGTCTTGCCTTATCAAAAGGATCTTTAGCCCAAGGGGATATAAAACCCCATGTCATAAAGGTTGTCTTAATTTTCCCTTCATTCTTAATTACAAGGACTGGATCAGTAGGTCTAATTAAATTCTGTGTCGCGTATTTATTATCAAGCCCACTTGGATAGTCTTGTTTTAAAACTTTTGGTAACTTATCAAATTTAGTTTTAAGTTCAAATCTTCCGCACATATTAAATATCAGTGTTTGGTTTTTAAATTTTATTGGAAATTTATTTGATTGATTTAAAATCCTTTATATAACTTTAAATAATAAATAATTTCTGATAACTCATTAATTTTTTGAATTTTTTCTTGGTTAAATTCATTTATTAATTTATTTAGTATCTCAATATTTTTGGAAAAAAACATTAAATTACATTCCGCTTTTAGTCCTGAGATAGATCCTGCATATGAGTCTTCTATGACCCAAGATTTCCTTGGATTTACATCTAATAATTTTAATGCTCTTAAATAGGGATCAGGAGAAGGCTTGCCATCAGAAATGAATTTATCATCTCCAAGAACCTTTGTCTTGAATAAATTTAACCAGGGATTTACAGAGCTTTTGATTTTAAAACTTTCACTACTACTACTTGTTACTAAAGCAATAGGTAATTTTGTATTTATACAAAAATTGATTAATTCTATTGCTCCCTTAAAAGGTTTTGCTTTAGTGAGTACTTTATCTACTTTTAATTTTTGAATAATGAGTAATTCTTCTAATGGGCTTTCTTTATTTATCCATTTAAGGACTTTTTTTGCACAATCTATTCTCCTTCTTCCTTTTAGTTCTAATAATTTATCGATTGATAAAGAGTGATTATATTCTTTTGCGGTTTCACTCCAGGCATTAGCTAGTAATGGTTCTGTATCTAACAGAACACCATCTAAATCAAAAAGAATTGCTTCTGGGAATTCCATCTTTGTTGAAATATTTTTGATAAATTCTTATTTAATATAGTCTTTTTTTATTTCGGTATTTAATTACTTTTTGTCTTTCAACAATAATATTTTAGAAACTTGGATTAATTTTATAAGCCACGAACGTATCTTTTAGGGGGCAATGATTGCTTACGTGGCTTTACTAATATTGGCAAAATAATAACTCCGACAGTAAAAACACATATTGGAGCAACAACCATGAGTATAGATTCTAGAGACATTAATTTATTCTCAAATTTCTCTTACTAATAGCAGTATTTATTTTTTTAGTCATGCGTATATATATCTAATAAGGCTATATCTTTACAACTTTTTATATTGTTAAGGAAAAGCGAAAAAAAGATTAAATATGAGAAGTTCTTTAGATTTATATCCTAAATAACACCTAGTAAATTTTAATTGAGGATTTATTTTTATGAATCAAGATAAAAAATGGATGTTAATGACTTACTACTGCCCAACTCACGGTGATGCAGGAAAAGTAGAACCTATACAAGTGACAAGGCAAGAAATTTACAGCAAATTATATGATAAAACTAAATCTAAAAAGGAAATTAAATAACCTAAATTTTCAAAAACAGGTAAGTAAAGCTTGACAGGGATAAGTATAAATAATTTTAATAAAGTGTATCTTAAGGGACCAAAACGTCGGATATGCTTTAGTTCACCCCATCATTACTCTAGTCAAAGGAAGTGGCTTGAGCATTTTTAGGAGACTGCATTATGGTTTACATGTATTTAAACGGAACTCATTTGTTTATTGCAAAGTAATTAATAATAAATTTGAAAAATTAACCTATAAAGGTTTAAGTTACTTTTGTAACTAAATTGAAGATCTTAAGTTTCACAAAACAAAAAATAAAATTTAAAATTCGTTTTTTGATAATTTATTAGAGTCAATTATTTCCCATGCTTCTGATGCTGTATCAGCATATTTAAAAATTTTTAAATCTTCTTCGCTAATAAGCCCGAAATCAGCAAGGAAGTCAAAATTAATTAAATTATTCCAATATTTCCTACCAAATAAAATTATTGGAATTTCACTTTTCATTCCTGTTTGTCTAAGAGTTAATAATTCAAATAATTCGTCTAATGTCCCAAATCCTCCAGGAAAAAAAACAGCAGCAACAGAGCGCATTACAAAATGAATTTTGCGTAATGCAAAATAATTAAATTTAAAACAAAGTCCAGGAGTTATAAAAGAATTTGGGAATTGTTCATTCGGTAACTGTATGTTTAAACCAATAGACTTACAGTCTGCTTCAAAAGCGCCTCTATTAGCCGCCTCCATAATTCCTGGTCCACCTCCTGTCACTATTACATGAGAATTGCATTTATCATCTTGATTATTTATTGAAGCTAGTTTTGAAAATTCTCTTGCGGATTCATAGTAATGACTCATAGAGAGTAAATTTTTTAACTTGTTAAATTTATTTTTTAATTTAATAGATTGAGGACATTTTTCTAATAAGTTTTTTACTTCATCGATTTTGCTCTGAGCTGATGATTCTTCGACAATTTTTGCACCTCCAAAAACGATAATAGTTGAGATGATATTTTGTTCTTCTAGTACTAATTCAGGCTTAGTTATTTCCAGCAGCATTCTTACACCTCTCATTTCGTCACTTCTAAGCAAATTAAGATCTTCCTGTGCAAGTTTGTAGGAATTCGAATCAAGAATTAAATTTAGATTTTTTTCACTTTTATCAGTATTATTGAGCTTTTTGAAGTCATTAATATTTTTAATCATGGATTCAAGAATAAATATGTTTTTTATATAGAGAATGGATCTTTTTACTAATAGTTATTTAAAAAATATTAAATATAGTTTTTCCTGTACCTATTTATCTATTCATCTAAATCGCATGTCAATTCACATTGATTCAGTTCAGAGGCAGAAATTCTATCCAAAATTCTCAGCATATCAATTTCAGAAAGATCTCCATTAGAGTTCCACTTTAGAGTTGTTTTTCTTTGAAGAGAATGTCTTTTATTCATTTTTATTTTCTCCCTTAAGATGAATTTCTACACATCTAGTAACACATTCTTGATGTCCATCAACAATGCTGCATTCACTAATGCATTCAAAATATGAATCTATGGTATCTTTTGCTGTTATTTGATTCGAAGAAAAAAACAACTCATCCATAATTTTTGTCCCTTAATTTGGAATGAGATATAGCATGACTTTAAAAAATAATTTTTGCTTTGTTAAGAATAATTGGATAAATAAGTATTAGTTACTAGTCTTAAGTTTTAATTTTATAAAAAGGTAAAATCTTTATCCCCACCTTGTTTTATTGGGTCTATTAAATACTTAAAAACTTAATCTTAATAATTTAAATTTTTACTTTTAGGTTTATTTTTTAGTAACTTCTCTGATTTAGATTTATAACTATCTGGGTCCCAATCTTGTTGGATATCTTTAATGAAATCAAAAATAAATTCATTAGGACATTCAAGTTCTTCGTGAAGATCATTTAATTTTTGATGTATGTATTTTTTAGTGCAAGAAATTAATCGATCTTTTTGATAATTTGTAGGTATCCATTTTTTATTATTCATAAAGGTTATCTTCTACTTATTGATTTTTATATTCCTCCTAATGATATTAAAAAGTAAATCAGCATAAAGACTGATTTACTTTTTAAAAATTTCGTTAGATGATAATAATGTACTTTTTAGATTTTCAAATGAGATCAATTATTAGTTGGCTTTCTAAAATGTTAGAAAGCATGGCAAATGCTTTTATTCATCCTGTTAAAAATGATTTACCCCCATCTATTGGAGCTCACGCTTTCAGTAGCATTCCTCTAAAAAGGAAAATGCGAAGAAGACTCAGCTAGCATTTAATTAATTGGAATTAGATTCTCGTTCTTGCTGTCCCAAATAATATATCTAAAACAATTTGGGAAATCACTTAATTTGAGAACTTTTGATTTTTGCAGTAAATGTAAATTTGCTTTATGACAAGCTTTTAAATTGTAATTAGGAATTCTTTCGGATAGATGATGAATGCTATGGAACGAAATATCAGCTAAAAACCAGTTTAACCAATTTGGGATATCTAAATTGCTACTGCCAGAAATAGCACCTTCGACAATATCCCAATTTTTTGTATTACTTGCATATGCATTTTCATAGTTATGTTGTATAAAAAAGATGCATATGAAAATTGCTGCTGAAAAAGTTAATATTAGAGAATAAAAAGTTAAGAAAAAAGCAGCTCCTAACCATTTACACATAATTATCCATCCACTTATCACAATAATATTGTTTGCTATTAGATCAAATAATTCATCAAAATTATCTCCATAGTCAGAGAAAGGCGGCTTAATTCTCGATTGAATATTTAAAAGTCCTAAATAATTTCTTTTTTTTAATTTAATAAAAGTTTCTTGCATTAACGATTTTATAAAATTAATAATAATTAGAATTAACCCTAATCTAGCTTTAATAACTAAATAAAAGAAACCACCAGGAAAAAGCATTAACCAATGTCTACTTACCTTATAAATAAGTTTTTCTCTTTTATTAAGAGCCTCATAATCTTCTAGGCTTAAAACATCTACAGGACCTTTGTAAATTTCCCAATTCCCATTATTCCTATGGTGGAATGCATGGTCATTAGCCCAAGGTTTATGAGGTATCCCATTTAATAAACCCAGACAAAAGCCAAAGAAGTTATTCAAAGAACGTTTTTCAAATAAGGAATTATGCCCGCAATCGTGCATTAATGAGAATGTTCTAGAAGATAATAGGGTAAGAAAAAAAAGAATGGGAATAAGTAAAAACCCTTTTGTAATTTGTAAAAGAGGAGAGTATACAATTTTAGAGACAATAAACCAAAGAGAAATTATCGGTATAAGAGTGGTTATTAACTGATAAAAAGCTTTGAAATTATTTCTTTTAAGAAATGGCTTTAATATAAAATCTGACCTCTTGATTATATTCATATAAACTTTTCTTTAATCCTCTTTAATTAGGATAGCTTAGTTATTATTTATCGTGGCAAAGTTTTCAATTTGCCGATATATGAAAACTATAGCCAATACTTCGTTATTGATTCATTTGATTGGAATTTATTTTATAGAATTACCCATATCTATTAAAGTTTTTTCTAATGAAATAGGTTCCCAATTATATATAGAAATAGTTTCCGTAATATCAGCGCCATAAGATCCTCTATTAACCATGGCAGCCATACTTTTCATCTCTTTATTAAATGGTGCTAGAGAATTTATCATTTTTGTAGGGATAAAGTTTTGAGGTGCTTTCTTGTAGCCATTTTTTCTTAAAATATTAGAAATTTCCATAATATTGATCCCTTGAGGAGAAGTCGCAATAATTCTTTTATTATCACTTTGGTTTTTTCTAAGAGATTCGACATGTAACTTGGCGACATCTCTTACATCTACGACAGTAAAATATGCATCTGGTAGTGCTGGAAATTTACCATTAATCATTTTTGAAATAAGTTCTGCCGAAGCACCATCAGTATCATCACTTAGCAGTGGACCAAAAACCATTCCAGGATGAATAGTTGTCATTGAAAAAGAGTGCTCATTGTCATTATGAATAAAATCCCATGCAGCTTTTTCTGCAATTGTTTTACTTTTTACATATGCACCAACGTTTTTTGTTGTATCTGTCCAGTCTTCAGGCGAGCATAACTGCTTGTCATGCCCATACGCAATTGCAGCCATAGAAGAAGTTAGTACAACTTTCTTGACTTTAGAGGAATTTTTTGAAGCATTCAACGCTCTTAAAGTTCCCTCTACTGCAGGATTGATAAGAATAGATTCCTTTTTTGGCTCTTCGATAGTAAAAGGAGATGCAACATGAAGAAGATAATCACAATCAGAGGCTGCCTCATCCCATCCCTCATCATCTAGAAGTTCAAGTTTACAAAATTCCAGCTTATGATTATTTGAATCTTTCTCAAGAGATTTTCTTACTTCATCTTCTCTATTCATATTTCTTAGAGATCCTTTGACAAGATAACCTGCTTTTATTAGCTCATGTATGCAGTGAATAGCAATAAACCCAGATGCTCCAGTAACTAAAACTTTTTCCAAAATAATTTTATTTAATTTCTACTTTTATTATGATCTATTAGTCTGTACGAAAACCAAAAGGATTTTTATTTATCTAGTCTTTAAAACTTTATTTTTCAACAAAAATATTTAAGAATTTAAAACTAAAAAAGAGATTGCTTAAATATTATTTTTACTGCCATGATGTCTATTATTTCTTCTGGAGCGATCTTTTTGCTCTGCCTTGTTAACTCTAATTTCTCTACCCATCCACTCGACATCTTGTAAATCATCAATTGCAGTTTTTTCTGAGCTTTTACTAGTCATTTCAACAAAGCCAAAACCTCTTTTTCTTCCTGAATCCCTCTCCAAGGGGATTGTACATTTTGTTACTTCACCATAAGTATTGAAAAGGTCTCTAAGGTCTTCTTCTTCAGTGTCCCAGGATAAATTTCCAACGAAAATGGTCATAACTTAAACATATTTGGTAAAAGATGCAATAACAAGCCATATTAAATAAATATGAAATTTTTATGCTCCTTATGTAGACTACTACATCAATTATGTTTGATTTTAGATTTGAGTTCTAATTAAACTGTTTATTTTTATTTATCTTAAAACCTAAAGAATAAATTCTTTGGACATTGTTCTTAATTGATCTAAATTTAGTTTATTTAAATAATTTATTATTTCACTAGAATTTTCTCTCGATTTGAGATTTTGGCTTTCGTAAATTAAGCTACTCGAGATTAAATCTACTAAATGTTGTTTATCCATGACTTTCTTATAATCCATATTTTTATATTAAATACTTAAAATCTTGAATCCCAAACCTTATTACTATGGTTATTTTTACTTTTTTCTAATTCCGAGACTATTTATCTCTAAAAGTGGTTTCTAAATTTCTTTCTTTATTTTATAAATTTTTTAAATCTTGATCTATTTTTTGCAATCTTTCATTTAATTCTTGCTTTTCTTTTAATAAAGATTTTTTCTTTTTTTGGAGTTCTTTATTAAAAGGTGAATTAAAGTATTTTTGATAAGCTAGAAAAAATACTGCTAACGCTACAACAATACCAAGTGCTCCAATTATTAATAAAGGTGATGATGGGAAATCGTAAAAAGGTACTGAAGGCATTTGCTATGTAAAGTTTTATCTTAGCTTTTTTTTGATCTAAATAATATAAGATAAATACCTAATATTTTATTTAACTAGTTTTTGCTATTAATAAAAAATCCTTATCCAATTAAATAAACAAATTTTCTAAAGTAGCTTCTTCATAATCCTTCCGAATATAAATATGAGTAATTGTACAGGTGCCAAATAGATAATGACCAATAATCATTAATGTAGTGAATATATTGTTAATGAAGAAAATTGTTAAAGAAGAGAATAAAAATACATCTGAATTATGGTTTAATTGGTTGACTAGAAAACTAAATTCTTATGAGGCTTTTAAAGACTTTGCCTCAGGTCAAAATCCTGAAGAGGTAGCAGAGAATTTTGTTGCAATTAATAGTTTGGGGATATCCGATATTTTTGATAAATTTGATGAAGAAGATAAAGATACACTTGATCAATTTCAAAAGTTATCTGAATGTGAATGGCATGTATTCAGGATTCTAAAAAAACAATTAGAGTTTAAAAATAAAGTAACTTTTGTAGATTTTAAAAAAAATAAAAAAATAAAAAAATAAAAAAATAAAAAATAAGAAATAAGAAAATAATTAAGTAAAAGAAAGCTTTTTTAAACGCTTAATTTTTTAGTACGGGTTAATGAACTTCATTGTTCGGTTAAGCCATTAAAATTATGCTCAATGGAGACCATCTTTTTATTAGGTTATAAATAATTAATAGACATTATGAAAAACTTGATTAGCTCCTTCTCTGTTCTTAATTTTAAAAAGAATTTGAATAAAAACTTTAAAGAAACTAGTTTGAACAATAAGGAAAATTTAGTTCATTACAGGAGGGATTTAGACTCCCTAGGTTGATAGTCAAAATTTAAATAAATTTTGACTTCCCATTTCCAGATTTACCAAAACCAAGCCATATAAACCATACTATCCAGCCAAACACTGGTATCAAATTTATAAATATCCACTCCCAGTTCTTTCCAAAGTCTCTTAACCTTCGAACATCAATAGCAATCTGAGGGACTATACAAACTAATCCATAAATATTAAAACCAAATGTTCTTAGAAATATTGGAATAGTAAAAATAGAGATAATAATGTTTACTAATTGAACTCGCCACCAATCAGATCTTGTTGTTTTGCTATTAAAGTTTGTAGCTTTAAGCCAAAATTCTTGATAGGCATTCAAAAAATTATTATACATAAGCTCTAAATTTAATCATTTATTAATTAAACATCACTATTCAAAGAGTATTCGCTTAAGAGAATTAATTTATGTATTCCTTTATTTTAAATAGGATCGAATAAATTCACGTTGTTTTTAATTATGTTTTGATTTTGATTTTGATTTGGTAATGTACAAAAGCCGTCTTTACAAATAATATTTTCTTTTTCAATTTTCAATGACTGGGGAAAAGCATCATCTTTTGAATTATTTGAAGATTCAATTTGCATATATATAAAATTAATAGAAACATCATTAAATTAATAACTAAATTTATTTGAATAGGCAACAAAATTAATAATAATTATCTTTTACTTCTTTTTTTGATTTGGAAGATCTCTCCAAAATAAAGCCATGACATAAATAAATAAAGAAATAGAAAAAATATAAAGTAGAGAATTAAGATGCATCTTGAGTTTTCGTCAGAAATTTATCAAAATAAAAAATTAATCTAAATTAATAGGTAATTTCTATTTAACTTAAAATAAATTTTTATTGTAATTATAGTTTTGTTTCTTCTAATTTATAAAATTTACTTTACTAAATAGGGGAAATAAAAATGTTTATTTAGTATTTTTACTGATCTCCTTAAGAGCCTCCTTACCTTCTTTAAGTGTTTTAGTTACTAACCAATAAAGAAATACAAGAATTAAAGTGGCTAATACTATTAATGAATAAGTCAATTTAAATTACAATAATAAACTTGAATTTTAAGATTTTAAAATTATGAATTTAAAAATTAAATTTAATTCTTAGCTCCTGAATATGCAGGGATCATCATTCCACCATCTTGGTCATCATTATCATCGTCAAATCCCCCACCTAGAAACAACTCAACCAAAACTAATATAGCTATAGGGTAGAAACACCATAAGATTGCTGAGAAAGGACTTATTGATGAAGTTGCTGAATAGATTTCTGTCATGAAGATACTGTAAACAAAAAAAAAGTTAATTGTGGATATATTAATCTGTTTTCTCTCCATGAAATTGTATAAAATAAAAAATGAATACCAGTTACGAAAAGGGTTTAGAGAATAATTCCTTAGGAAATTATATCCTTATTTGATTTCTAAATATAAGTTTTTTACTTAAATATTTTCTACTAATTAATTAATATTGACGTCTTGAGATATATTAATGTGACAAATGTTACTTAACAATAATTGTGAAATTTGGATTCAAAAACTATTATTTATCTTGATTTTATAGTTTTTTATGTTCTCTTTCACTTTTGACCCTTTAGCTGCAATTTTTGGTATTGCAGGATTAGTAGGTTTTGTTTTCTTTGTATCAGCGGCTAAAGGAACTTCAAGTATTAATACAAATCCTAAAAAAGATGTTTAAGTTTCAAAATTGAGAATAATATTAAAAGTTATTTTAATTATCAATATCTTTCAGAAAGATTTATCAATTATTAATTATCCCATTGTTTAGAAATAAATATTAGAAAACTCTCAATGTCTTCTTCTGGGCAATTAGTTTGATTTTGTAAATTAATACATGTTTGTTTTATCGTTTCGAAGGCTTCTTTGACAGTTTCGTTTTTTTTGATAACTTCAAAATATTCATTGTCCGTGAAAGTCATAAAAAATATATGTTTTAACAATTAATTTACTAATTTATATTAGCTTATAGAACAAAATTAGTTAATTTATGGGAATATTTTTTTAAATCTATTCCCCTAATCTAAAGTGTTTTTTCAAACTTTTAATTATTTGCCATTCGCAAGAAAGTCCTTCAGGAAATTCAACCAAGTCTCCTGATTTAATTAAGTAACTTTCTCCAGCTTCAGTTTTAATTTTTGCTTCACCTTCAATTATGTAACAAATTTCTTTTTCCCTGTAAATCCAAGAAAAATTACATGGTTCGCGCTCCCAAATAGGCCAATTCTTTATTCCGTACTGAATTATTAAACTGGCGCTGCATGGCGATTTAATAAGAACTTTCACCACAAAAACACCATAATATATACATTATAATTAAATTTTCAAAATAAAATATATTTGAACAAGGTTAATTAATTTACAAATTTTTATTTATTTTTCTATTAGTATCTAATAAATACTTTTATTAATGGACGAGCTTTCAGCCCTTTCTATTTCAATATCAATAGCTTCACTTGGGATATATTGTTTATTTTTCTCTTCAAGTGATGATGATGATCAAGATGGAGGTCACTTGGTAAAGTCGGCTCAAAAAATCAATTAATTTAGGTAAATAATATATTTAATAAGGACTTATAACCTATAAATCCTGCATATATGCATGATAAGAAAATTAAATATACTTCAAAGATTCCAAGTGTCTTTTTCTTTAGAACTTTCATATTGAATAACGTTTCTAAGGTTATTTTATTGATTGTTTTTTCTATTAACATGAGTATTTATTACATGAATTTAACTTTCATATAATAATTAGACATAAACCTAAAAATAATAATGTTGTAAAGAATATTATACCTTTTGTTATCTGTCTTTCTTCTTTAGTTGCGAAAAAAAGGGAAATTACGGGGGAGGTACTAAGTAAAGTCCAACCTATGCCTAATGGAAGAGTCTTGAAAACAATTTGTTGAAGCAATATGCCTAAATTTGTTCCTAATAATATTGAGAGTAAAAATCTTTTTTTATCATTAAAATCTAATTTCTTTAAGAAAAAATTAATTCTAAATTTTTTTATTGTTATTAAAAATATTATTGCTCCAAGTAACCTGATCTCTGTTGTTTGGAAAGGAGATAGATTGCTTTCTAAAAATACTTTTCGAGATAAAAGCCCCCCTAATACAGCACATAAAACTGATAAAAATGGAAATATATAAACGCTTAGATTATTTCGTTCTGTAATGTTGGTCAAATTATTAACTATAAGATTAGTTCTCTGCCTAAGTAGAATGAAAAGTGAAATTGATATAATTAAAATACCTAGATAAGACTTAAATGCTAGGTTTTCATTAATAAAAATTTCACCAGATAATGCGGCTAATATTGGAGATAATGCTTCAATAGATAAAGTTCTTCTAGTACCAATTAGTTGCAATGACTTTATATAAAAAGTATCTCCTAAACCTATTCCTATAATTCCACTAAATAAAAGAGTAATAATAGATTTTAAATCATTTAAAACACTGAGATTGATAAATGCAGGAAGAAAAACTAGAAATGCGATTATATTTTTTACTAAATTAATATCTATGGATTTATACTTTTCGGTTTGTGAACGCCATATGAAGCATGCATAAGTCCATGATATTGCTGCTCCGAAGGCCGAAAAAATTCCAATCAAAACTAATAATTCTAAAAATTTTTTACTTTATAAATTGTGTTATTGCTAAAAAGAAAACGTATAGAATAATAATAAAACCCGGCAGATACTGTATTAAAGACTTTAATTTGTTAGTTTCCATGATATTTAAATTTGATATTTATATTTAAATAATATAAAGTCTTCATACAGTCATTAGAAGCAGATAATTTAAGAAATTAACATAAGGTTTAATACTAAAATTTTGTAAGGTGATTTATAAATTAAGAAAATTCATAAGAAGTTCATCAAAAAATTTATATTTTTCATATTTATATCTGAAAGCAGTAAGTATTATGTTGAATCAATCACCAAGCAATTACTTTGATTTAATAACTATCTAATATAAAAATAAATTATCTATAAAATGGAATTAATTAATAGAAATGATGTTTCGCTAGGTCTTGCACCATTCGATACATTAGGCTTTAAATCCGAAGAAGAACTTAATCTGGAAATTTCAAAGCTTATTAGGACTAGAAACGAATTCGAGACTAAAACCAAAGTAATTTCTAATTAATGGCTTTTAAAAGCTTGATTCAAAAAAATTTTTAAAAATTAGTTTTCCTATTTGGATATAAACTTTCTAACTTTCTTCTCCTTTCGGTCTTTGCGTTAATTCTCTCTTCCTTCTCTTTTTTCTTTATTTCATCGTTTATTTTGTTTTGTCTATAACCGATCCAAAGAAGTACCCAAATAACTGAAGTTAATAACAAAAGAGCCGCATATTGGCCCGTCATTGGAAAGCTAGCTTCAGAATATTTGACGTAGGAAAATAAATTAACCATCTAACTAAAATAATATATAAAAGATATTTGCGTGTTTATATAAACCAAAAAATTTTAAAATGTATTTAATTTATTATTCTCCATATTTCAGTATAATTTAGTCTAAGAGTTGAATTTTTTATTTAAAGACGTTTTTTTTTATAAAATTGAATTGCTATTATCAGATTAAGGAAATATTGAGAGCCTACATTTTTGAACCCTTTTGATTTAGTAGTAGTTGGTGGTGGAGCAGCAGGTTTCATGACGGCAGTAACAGCCGCCGAAAATGGTGTTAAAAGAATAATAATTCTTGAAGGCTCCTCAAAACTTATGGAGAAAGTAAGAATAAGTGGAGGAGGTAGATGCAATGTAACTAATGCATCATGGATACCGAGTGAGTTAGCAGAAAATTATCCTCGAGGTGGTATTAAGCTTTTGGAATCATTTAATCGTTTTGCCGCTGGAGATGTATTTGATTGGTTTGAGAAAAGAGGATTAAATTTAAAGATTGAAGCTGATAATAGAGTATTTCCAGTATCTGATTCATCATTAGATGTAATAAGTTGCTTAAAAAAAAATGCAATAAATAAAGGGGTAGAGATATCAACTAAATTTTTTGTTAAAGAAATTTTAAAAACTTCAGATAACCTTTTTACTATTTTTAATAGTGAAAAAATTTCGATAATTGCAAAAAATATTATTCTCTCTACTGGAGGCCATCCTAGTGGATATAAATTAGCTAAAAATTTTGGCCACAGCATAATAAGACCTGTTCCTTCCCTTTTTACTTTCTCCACAAAAGAAACAAAATTGAATGAGTGTAGTGGTGTCTCTATTAAAAATATAGATATTGAAATTCAACTAAATAACAAATCTTTCAAAAATAGAGGAGATGTACTTATAACTCATTGGGGATTTAGCGGCCCTGCTGTCCTAAAGCTCTCTTCGATAGCTGCGAGAGAATTGTTTGACCAAAAGTATAAATTTAGTTTAATAATTAGATGGTCAAACCTTGAATATAAAGAGTTAAAAGAAAAAATTGATAACCTAAAATTTAATAATGGAAAATTAAACTTAATTAATTTAAGACCTCTACCTTTGTTAACAAAGAGGTTGTGGGTGTTCTTATTAAATAAAATGGAAATTAATAAAGATAAGAAGTGGTCAGATCTTCTTGCAAATGAAAGAGAGAAAATGATAAATAGCCTATTGAAAGATAAATATATTATTTCTAGTAAAGGCCCCTTTGGAGAGGAATTTGTCACCTCTGGAGGTGTCTCAATCAATGAAGTTAATTTTAAAAGTATGGAAAGTTTAATATGTCCAGGTTTATTTTTTTCTGGTGAAGTTCTAGATGTTGATGGAATCACTGGGGGGTTCAATTTTCAACATTGTTGGACGAGTGGATGGCTTGCAGGACAGTCAGTCTCAAAGTTATGTGGCAAAGTAACAAATTAATAAGTTTATCTTCTTTTTATTAAGTATTTATCGATAAAAGTTTTTTAAACATAGATTAATTTTAAAGTTGAAAAACTCAAAAAGAATGATGCAAAATCTAATTCCTAAAAAGGAAGAAGAAGAAAGAAGATTAAAAGCATTAGCTGAATATAGAATATTGGGGACTAAACCAGAATCCTGTTATGACGATATTACAAAGATAGCAGCATCTACATGTAATGTTCCGATATCTTTAATGACCTTAGTTGATAAAGATAAGCAATGGTTTAAGTCAAAAGTGGGCCTCGAAATTAATGAAACAAAAAGGGATTGGTCTTTTTGTACCCATGCTATTCAAGAAAGTAGCCCATTAATTATTCAGGATGCTTTTCAGGATGAAAGATTTATCAATAATCCCTTGGTAACTGGTGATCCTAAAATTAGGTTTTATGCTGGGTTTCCTCTTAAAAATAGAGATGGTAATAAACTTGGAACTTTATGTGTTATCGATCGGAAACCAGGTAATCTTTCTCCAAAACAATTCAAAGTAATGGAATTATTATCTAAGCAAATAGTTTCTTTTTTGGAGTTAAGAAAGAAATCTCTCAATTTATTAGAGGCTTTATCTAATTTGCATAAACAGGAGGGTATATTATCAGTCTGTTCATATTGTAGAGAAGTCAAAAATAATGATGGTGATTGGATGCATTTAGAAAAATATCTATCGAAAATAAGTGATATTAGATTTAGTCATGGTGTTTGTGATGTTTGTATGGAAAAACATTTCCCAGATGTGGTTGAGGTTTGGAATAAAAAAGATTCTTTTCAGGAGGGACAAAAAAGGTTCCTAAAATCCTAAAATCTAAAAATTACTTTTTTTACTGAAGGCATTTTTGGACGAATATATATTTAAATAGCTAGTATTGTATAAATTTAGACTTGCAAATGTTACTAGGAACTTTATTTACGGGTGAAATAGCTAAAAGTGCATTAGTTGCTTATATCCATTATCTAGGAATCATACTTTGTTTTGGATCTCTTTTATTTGAAAGGCTGACTTTAAAAGTTGATCTTAATAGAAACCAAACTATTTCAATGGTTGTTGCAGATGTTATTTACGGTTTAGCTGGGGTTGCAATATTAGTTACTGGAATTCTACGGGTAAAATATTTTGGACAAGGAGGTGATTTTTATACAGAAAATCCAATTTTTTGGATTAAAGTTTCTCTCTATATTTTAGTTGGATTATTGTCTTTATACCCAACAACAACCTATATTTTGTGGGCGATACCATTGAGTAAAAATAAATTACCTGAGATCTCAGAAAAACTTGTAAAAAGATTTAGATTTATTATCACAACTGAATTAGTAGGTTTTGCAACGATCCCTCTTTTCGCGACTTTAATGGCGAGAGGAGTGGGTCTAGGTTGAAAAACCTTTATGGAAAGAAGTTGTTTGATAAGTACAAATAAAGAATATAGATGGAGTTTAGGTTTTAAAATTAATAAATCAAAAAAAGAGATGATTTTTATCGGTCTAAATCCCTCCCTTTCAGATTCAACTTATATTGATAATACAACGAGGAAAATAATCAAAATCTGCAACAACTATAATTATGGAAATCTTAAAATAATAAATTTATTCGCTTTAATTTCCAAAACTCCTGATAAATTATTCACTCATAAAAAACCTGTTGGCTATTTAAACAATAAGTTTATAAATAAAAGTTTAAAATACTGGTCTGAAAATAAAAATTGTCATTTGTGGTTGGGCTGGGGCAACAAAGGGACCTTTCTAAATAGGAATTACAACATTTCTAAAAAAATAATGAATTTTTATTCAATAAAAAAAGATAATTTTGTGAATCCTTTAGGTCCGCTTTTTATAAAAAAAACAAAAAAACAAAATCCTATACACCCGTTATATTGCTCTGATAATTCCTCTCTCCAATCTGCATCATTTGAAAAAGATTTGATTGAGACAAAGGTTTAAGAGGTAATTTATTTAATAGTATGCTAATATGACTTTAAGAATAGGTTAAGAAATGAGTAATAAAAGTCAACTACAAAAACTAAAGAATTTAAATGTTAAAGCAGAAAAATGCCTTACGAGAGAAGAAGCAAGAACTATATTGATAAAGGCTACTAAAGCGCAAAGTAAAATAAATTTATAAATTTAAATAGTTATTATTTTTCATTTAGAATGATCCTTTTATAAAATTTTTATAGTCAATTCTAGTTTTAATGAGTTTTAATATTATCAAATTAAGAAGATCTAATGAAAGATTTAAATCAAATAGAGAATGGCTTGATTCAAAACACTCATTTTCTTTTGCAGAACACAGGGATCCAATCTGGGATAATTTTGGAAAAATTAGAGTAATTAATGAAGATATAATTTCTCCTAATTCAGGATTTAATACGCACTCTCATTCGAATATGGAGATAGTCACAATAGTCATAAAAGGTGAGATAACACATAGAGATTCATTAAATAATTTAGGAATAATTCATGAAGATGAAGTGCAGGTTATGTCTGCAGGAACAGGGATTACTCATAGTGAAAAAAATGAAAAAAATACAGACTGTAAATTATTTCAGGTATGGATATATCCGGATATTCAAGATCTTACGCCGTCATATAATCAAATTTCGATTAAGAATACTTCTGGGAATAATCTTATTATTAATTCTTTAAAAAAAAACAAATGTCAGCTTTTTATAAATCAAGATATATCTATATGGCGATGTAAATATAACCTTTTAAACAAAAAATATTTGCCTTCAGAAATAAAAAGATTTAATTGGATTCAAATAATAGAGGGTGATTTGTTAGTAAGAGATAAAAATAATAAATCAAGTAAAAAGCTTTCTGCTGGTGACGGTTTGGGTTTTGAAATTTCTAATTTTAACGATATAGATATTCAATCTGATACCTTTGTCGATATGCTCTTATTCTCTATGCCAAAATTATAATATTTATTCTAAAGAGTCTTTTTGGAATGCATTTAGAGCTTGTAAAGCCATGTTTAGATGAACTTCCATTGCACCCAACGCAATTAAGGAATTAGAAGATTTATCTTTTAATAAGTTTTTATTTCTCTTAGAAATTGTCTTGATAACATCTTTAGTTACGTTCTCCCAATTATTTATTAATTCATCAAATTCTTGTTTTTCTAAGCTTTCAGTATTTTTTTTATCATCAGAGGCATTAAGATCTTTTTGTGCATTCAGCATCAAATAAGTTAATTTTTTATGGCTTATTGCTTGAGGTAAATTGTTAGATTCACTCATGTTTCTTTCGAATTTGTATTTAAAATTTAACGAAATAAGAGGAAATTTGCTAGTAGTGTATTGGTTGTAATGACCGACCTGGAATTAGTCCAACTAAATTTTTAATGCGTGATAAACTTTATATTGAATTTTTCATAGATTAATTTTTTAAAAATATCTCCTCTTTGTTCATAATCTCTAAATTGATCAAAACTCGAACATGAAGGAGAAAATAATAAAGTTTCAGCTTGATTATTTTTTATATAAGAATATGCGTAGTTGATTACTTCTGAAAGATCATTAAAAGTTAAAATATCATTATTAAATCCTCCCTCAAGGATCAATTTTTTTAAGGTTTGCGAGCTTTCGCCAAAAAGAAATACAGCTTTTGCTTTTTTATTTATAATCTTTACCCATTCAATAGAATCCCCATTTTTTAACCTACCCCCAGAAATTATTATGGGAGAACCTTTAATTGCATTTATACCTGCTACGGAAGAGTCAAAATTGGTAGCCTTGCTATCATTAATTATTTCAAGTTCATCACGTTGGAATATTGTTTCCATTCTATGGGGAAGTTGTTCATAGCTAAGTAAAGCATTCTTTATTCTCTCAGGGGATAATCCAATTTTCCTTGCAGCTGCTACAGCTAGTAATAGATTTTGAGTGTTATGATTACCTTTCAATTTGAAATTCTTTAAACTCAATAATTTTTCCCTTCTCTCTACAATAAAGTTTTCATTATTTATCCAATAATCACAGTGATCTGAATCAGATTCGTTAGGATTAGTAGTTATCCATATTCCATTTAAAAGTGATTTGAAATTTTCTTTTAAATATTTATCGTCGTAATTATAAATTCTAAATTCTGATTGTTTTAGTAAGCTATTTTTAATCTTGAAATAATTATCAAGTGTTTTGTGACGGTCAAGATGGTCGGGAGTAAATGTTGTCCAAATTCCAATTTTAGGTTTAATGCAATGTGTCGCTATTTCTATTTGAAAACTGCTTAATTCAGCGACTATCCAATCAATATTTTTGCTGTTTGTCGAGTAAGCAATTTCGCATAATGGAGTCCCAATATTGCCTGCAAATGGGGCTAATAAATTATTTTCTCTTAGTATATGACTTAATAAGTGAGTAACTGTAGTTTTCCCGTTAGTACCAGTAATCCCAATCCAATTTATATTCTTTAAACTTTCCCATGCGATATTTATTTCCCCTATTACAAGGATTCCTCGTTCTTTAAGTTTGATTATTGTTTTATGGTCAAAGGGTATAGCTGGGCTTACAACAATAGACTCAATTTGTTTAAGACATGTAGAAAACTCATCAAATAAAAATTGTTTATTTAAGGAAACAGATATATCGAGTTTTTCTAGTATTTCCTTTGTTTCTAAAAGTTCTTTATTTTGATTACTTTCCCAGACAATAACTCTCTTTCCAATACTTCTTAAATACTTTGCTGCCCAAAAACCAGATCTTCCTAACCCAATAACAAAATTTATTTTTTCTTCCTTTTTTGAATTATTTTTAATAGGCATTAAATTTATAATTAAATTGAAGACTAGAAATTAAATGGTCTATTTAATTATGAAAAATACTTTAAAAACTAATCTAATATCTAAATTAAAATTAATAAACTTCTTTTTAATTATTTTTGGATTTAATTTAATAGATATTGAATTGAAAGCTCATCTTAGAGGTGCTTATTCAACTGAAAGTGAAGCTAAAGAAAAAGCTAAAGACCTTGGTTGCTCTGGAACATTTAAAATAAAAGAAATGTGGATGGCTTGTGAAAGTGAAAAAGATCTTCACAAATACCTTAGAAAAAACAAATAATGTTTAAAACTAAAACAAGAAAACTTCACAGAAGTATTACTCTTATAGCATTAATTCCATTATTAATAACCGTTCTTAGTGGAAGCTTATATTCTTTATTTCAATATTTTGGATTGGATTTCTTTTGGCTTATGAAAATTCATACAGAGAATTTTTTCTTTATAAATCTACAACCTCTTTTTACACCTGTTGTAGGTTTATTAACAATATTTGCAATAATTTCTGGTTTATTTTTATTTCCTAGATCTAAAATTAAATACCCAGATTAATTAAATGAAAGAAAATATTACTGAATTATGGTTCTCTTGGTTCTATAAAAATTGGGAGAAAAATGCTCCGGGTAATTTGATTGATAAGGGGTTATCTCCATCACAAATTGCAGAAAGATTTGTAAATGAAAATCATAAAGAATTTTTGGAAATCGCCAATGAATTTGATGAAGATAATTATCAGGCTTTAAATGAATTTATGAAACTTTCAGAAAGTGAATTGCATATTCTGAAATATTTTTTGAAGTTGATAAAACTAAAAAACTCATAAAAACTTACTAAGTATTTCCATACTCTTGTCCCATAGATTTTTTCTTTCTTTCTTATTTAGAGCAAATGGTGAAGTTGGAGATAATTTTGGGTGACCTCTAAAATTGAATTTAGGCCCGTAATGGTCCCCTCCCTTTGCCTCAGGAGAAGTAGCAGCAAGTAATTGAGGTAAAGCGCCCATCTCTGCCGATTGAAAAATTGGACTAAATAGCTCTAAGGAGAAAGTTTCAATTGGACTTGGTTTTGGTTTCTGTGCAGAAAAAAGATTTGTTTTTGCAATACCTGGATGAGCCGCCAAGGATAAAATATTTTTTTGCTCTAGTTTTTCATTTAACTCTAAAGCAAACATTACGTTAGCTAATTTGCTGTTAGCATATGATTCCCACTTGTTATAGTAATTTTCTGCTTTAAGATTATTCCACCCAACTTTTCCAAAGAACTGAGCCCCTGAAGTTACCGTTACTATTCTAGAGTTTTCTTTCTTTTCAATTAAAGGAAGAAATTTCAGTGTTAAAAGCATATGTGCTAAATGATTGACCGCAAATTGTATCTCAAAACCTTGTTTGCTTAATGTTTTTGGCGGATGCATTATACCTGCATTGTTAATTAGCAAATCTAAGTTCTCAAACTCACTTGATATTTTTAATCCAATTTCACTTACATTATTTAAATCTGATAGATCTAGTTCTATAGGAGTAAACTTACCTTTAGGATTTAGCGACTTTAATTTATCTATAGCCGAATTAGCCTTTTCTAAACTTCTGCAAGCAAGTAAAACATGTGCATTTTTTTCTGCTAGAGCTTTAGCGGTGTAATATCCAAGACCACTGTTTGCTCCAGTAATAAAAGCTGTTTTCCCATCTAAATTGGGAATATCTGATATGGTCCAATTAGAGTTTTTATTCTTGGAGATAGTGGCAGACATTTTCTAATTTTTCTACGAGATATTGGTACTTAATTAAAAATCAAGTATGCTGAATATTTTTTATCGTAAATAAATATGGTAAGGATCGTGAGCACTTAAATGATTACTCGTTTTGTAATTTGATTAAAAATTTTCATTAATTAAGTAATTACAATTTAAAAAAAAATTTTTTAGCATATTCAAAAATGCCATTAATTTTAGATGCTCAGAAAAAGTGGGACGATTTTTTAGAGAACAAAATCACAAATTACGAAAAACTTCGTAATTTTGATTATGGCCCAACGAATAAAAGCTCCGTTTCAAAATTATCACCTTATATATCCCATAGGGTTTTATTAGAATATGAATTGCTTGATGAGGTTAAAAAGAAATATCATTCTCAAAAGATTAATAAATTTGTTGAGGAAATTTATTGGAGAATTTATTGGCAAGGTTGGATGGAAAATAGACCAAAGGTTTGGTGTAATTTTATTTCAGAAAACAATTACGAATACGATATTGAAACCTATGAAAAAGCAATAAATGGAAACTCAGAATTAGGTTTTTTCAATTCATGGGTTAATGAGTTAAAAACCTATAACTACTTACATAATCATACTCGAATGTGGTTTGCTAGTACTTGGATTTTTAATTTAGGTCTGCCCTGGCAATTAGGAGCAAGTTTTTTCTTTAAACATCTTTATGATGGGGATGCTGCCTCGAATCTTTTGAGTTGGAGATGGGTTGCAGGATTACAAACAAAAGGAAAGCAATATCGTTTTTCCCCAGCAAATTTAAGAAAATTTTCAAATAATAGATTCAATGTTGAAAAGATTAGTAATAGGCAAATCTTTCTTGAAGACAAAAATCAAATCCCACTTGATGATGAGATTTATAAAAGCAATATGGAACCAAAGTCAGAAACCCTTATATTATTTGAAAACGATTTACATGTTTCAACTCTTGAAAATATCTTACGAAATTACAAGAGCGTTTTTATTATCCTACTAAGTAATGATCAAAGAAAAATAAAATTATCTGAAGCAGTCCTGAGTTTCAAACAACAAATAGTTCTTGAATTCATCAAGCAATTTGATAATGTTACTCAGATTGATCCTTTAAAATTAAATGAGACATTGGTTGCTATTGATCAGTTAGATATGATTTATCCTGGTGTTGGTGAAAATAACGACTTTATAAATAGTTTTAAGAAGTTAAATAATAAGGTGATTTTTAATTTAGTAAGAGATCAAGACTTATTTGCATGGAAGTTTGCCAAAAAAGGGTTCTTTAAATTCAAAGAAAATATACCCAAAATTAATCAATATGTTTTTCAAAATTATTAATGGAAATTTTCGAAAGAAACTATATTCTTAATAAGCTAAAAATTTTGAGATATGCAAAATACTAAGTATAAATACTTAATTAAAGATCAGTTTCATGGTTTAATCCACGATGAATAATGTGGCTAGTTATTTTTACTTAAGAAATACGTTTTTATAGTGCTTTCAACAATTCTTACAAAATCATTCAGCAAAGATACAGCTTTATTAATTCTAAGAGTAATTACTGGTACAGTTTTAATTCATCATGGGTTTGAAAAGCTAGCTAATATAGAAAATTTTGCTGATGCTTTTGTCAGACCTCTGCACTTACCTTTCCCAATATTCTTGTCATATGTAGCTGCATTTTCAGAAATTGGTGGAAGCTGGTTATTAATACTTGGTTTAGCTACAAGATTCGGTGCTTTAGCAATAGTTGGTACTATCTCTGTAGCTATCTATCATGCTCTAGTAACATCGGGATTTAATATTTTCTTATTAGAACTTTTACTACTTTATTTCGCTTCAGCAACTTCAATAGCATTAACAGGTCCTGGGGATTTCTCACTTGATGAAGTAATTATAAGAGTATTGAGATCTGAATCAGATGATGAAGATATTCAAGAATCAATCAAAGTTAAAGCTAATAATAATAATAAATCAGTCATACAAGAAGATTCAACTAATAAAGGTGGTATCTTCCAATTTTTACAGGCTAACTTATTGTCAGACACTTCAAATTAAATTTTTGGATAAAGACTATCAATAAATTCCTGTCTTTTTTTTAAGTTATTTAATCTTTCAAATTTAATTTTTAAAGTTGCTTCCGTTAAACTTAAAAATAGTCCTAAAGCCGTTACCCAAGATAACAAGATTAAGGGATTTTCAGGAATTTCTGAGAAATTCATATAGTTAATATTTCTTTTATAAAACTGACCGATCTATATAATTTTTACAACCTAAGTAAACAATTTAGAAATATTTTATGGATTTATTTCTATTCTTTCCCAATTCTTTTCCTTATGCCAGACATACCTCTTGTGGATAGGAGTTACTAATTTAAGAAGATCTACAGAATATATTTCAAATTCTAATACAACAAAACTTTCTGGTTTATTCAAATCACTAGAAACTATTTGAGAAGTGCGAATATTTTTATTAATCTCTTTTCCTGGATATTCCCAAAACCAAGTTGATTTGGATCTGTCTGATAACGAATCCCAATATTTCATGTTTTCCTTTAACTCCTTCATTTTTCCTTTAAATCTGAATTGTGATTTGCTTTTAAAAAAAAGCCATAAAACCTCTGCGTTGGAGTTTAATTTTAATTGAGCAACTTTTTCGCTGCGTCTATCAGTAAAAATAAGGATTGAACTTTCAGTTTGCCATCCTCTAAAAACCACCGTACGTAATCTAGGTTCGTTATTCCCGTTAATAGTACAAAGCTGAAACCACCTACTTGAGGGTAATTTACCTTCTTTTTTTCTCGCAGCTTTTAACTCCTGCCTCCACATTGGAATTTTAATTTCCTTCATTAAATTTGGGTAAAAGTAAACCACTAATTCGCTTATATTCCGCAAATGAAGCATATTTTGTAAGTGATTTGTCCTTTTTTAGCATTCTTGGTAGAAAGACTCCAAAGAAAAACAAAGCAAGAATAGCAAAAGGTATAAAACTCACAGAAAGGATGGCAAATGATAAATAAATTAGTATTTCACCAAGGTAATTTGTATTTCTTATGTTTTTGAAAAATCCATCTTTAATAAGTTCTTTTTTGATTTTAAGAGTGAAATATTTTTGAGCATCACTTGCAAAATGAAGAAAAACACCAATTATATTTATTGAAATAGAAGCTGCAATTATGGGATAAGAAACTGTTTTTTGGGAGGAAATGAGAATAAATGGAGCTATCCAGTAACTACCAAGGAAAATAAACCCAGTAATTGAAGTTATGAAATTTATTTTTTCTTTAAAATATGGATCTGGAAATATTTTTTCTTTTAACAACCAAAGTATTCCATAAGTTCCATGCAAAGATAAATAAACCCATGCAGCAATTGAATAATTTTTATAAAACATCATTAACGCTGCCACAACAAACACAGTTAAACCTTTATGCAGGTTGATTATTTGATTAAGTTTCATTTTCTAATCAATCTAAAAAACGAAAATATTATTTGTGGATCTTCTAGCATTCAACAATAATCTAATGGGCGATACTGGATTCGAACCAGTGACCACTACCTTGTCGAGGTAATGCTCTACCGCTGAGCTAATCGCCCTTTTGAAAAAATCAAATATTTGAACTCCCTATATGAAAATAGCAGCTCAAGGATTCATTTTCTAAGTAACTTAATTTTCCATCTGTCTCTTTTGGTTATTTCTAAATCTAGAATTTCAATAAACCCTTTGTTATCAAGTTGAAGTTTGTCGCCAACTTTTACACTAATAGTACCTTTCTTTACTGTCTTACCATTTAATTTAAGCATTCCAGTTTCTATCCTTTCCAAAATTTTGTTTCTAGAGATTCGGAAACCTGCAGAAGCTATTGCATCTATCCTTGTTGAAGCCTCTACCGTATTAATTATTTTTTTTGATCTTCCAACAGGTATTTGTAATTCATCTAAACATACTATTTTTATTTTTACTTTTACATCTCTTAGGGAGAAAATCTTTTCATCTAAGAATTCAATTTTTGAATCGTCGATTATTCCTTGAGCTCCTCTATCTCCTATGGTCCAAATATCACCAATTCTCTCTTCTCTCAATCCATTATCCACTAATAAGGATCTAAAATCATCCTGAGTTGCGTTGTCAAATAAAAAATTACCATTCATTTGAATACCTTTCGCAGGGAAATCTTTAATTAGTTCATTTTTCTCTGGGGAATTATCTTCTCTAAAACATGCAATCTTGGATCTTTGGGCTGAATTATATCCCCCAAAAACAAAGAATTTAAAATCATTTAAATTTTCAAATTCTTTCAAAATTTCTTCACACACAAATGTTGAATTAAACCCGGTCCAATATGTTTGCCAATGTTTTAAAGATAAATTAGAAATATTTATTAATTCCTCTATTTCTTTTTTGTAATTTGAATTTATTAATAATTCCTTCAAGTCAATCATTTAGCCTTCTATAAAAATTATGTCTCTAGGGTCTGATTGTTTTATTAAAGCCCAAGGTAACTCAGTTCCTATTTGATTTTCAAGAAGAACAAGCCATTTTCCTTCTTTATTGAGATCAATAATAGATCTTAACTCTTTATTTCTATTAACGTTAATACTTGCTGAAGATACAATGCTACCTATATATCCTGAGCCCATACCCAAAAGACCCCCCATGAAAGATTCTCCTATATTGTTTAATCCAAGGAAGCTAAAAGTGGATAAGTTTGTCATATTAGAAAATGCTATGCCCGCTATAAAACCAAATGGCATTAGCCAGTTACGCATATTTTTCTGTCTTATTTTTCTATCAAGTTTTGGGTTTAGGATTCTTATGTTTTCAATTTCTTCAGATTTAAAGAAGCTATTTGTAGATAAATTTAATAATTGTTGTTGATCAGGAGTTATTTTTTCTTTAGATGGCAAAATTAATAAACATTCTGTTAGAAATATTGATTTGTCCTTGAAAACATTTAATAGATCAAGGCATTTTTCTAACTCATTAAATATAACTATACTTTTAGTCAATTTTCATTCCTCAAATGTTGGTTTGTTGATTCAAATTAATAAAACAAGATATCTCTACTATAGATTAAGTTAAAGTAAAAAAATTAAAGAACAATTCTTTAAATGACAAAAGTTTTAATTACAGACCCAATTGACCAAACGGGAATTGATATCCTTTCCCAAGTCGCTCAAGTTGATCAGAAGATAGGAATCTCGAACTCTGAATTGGCATCTATTATCCATGATTATGATGCTCTTATGATACGCTCTGGCACTCAAGTTACAGGAGATATTATTAACTCTTCTAAGAAACTAAGAATAATTGGAAGAGCTGGGGTTGGTGTAGATAATGTGGATGTTAAGGCGGCTACTCAAAAGGGAGTACTCGTTGTTAATTCTCCGGGGGGGAATACCATAGCTGCTGCCGAGCATACAATTGCAATGATGTTGGCATTATCAAGAAATATACCAATTGCAAATAGTAGTACTTTTTTGGGTAAATGGGAAAGAAAAAAATTTGTTGGTAATGAGTTGTTTAAGAAAAAGCTAGGTGTTGTAGGTTTAGGAAAAATAGGAACTCATGTCGCAAAAGTTGCCAATGCTCTTGGAATGGATGTTTATGGATATGATCCATTTGTTTCCTCAGAAAGAGCACAACAATTACAGGTCAGATTGTCCGAATTAAAAACATTGTTTGAGGAATCTGATTATTTAACTTTACATTTGCCGAGGACTTCAGAAACAGAAAACCTAGTAAATATGAAGGTGCTTAAAAGTATGAAAAAAAATGCAAAATTAATAAACTGTGCGCGTGGGGGAATAATTGATGAAGAAGCTTTAGCTGAGGCACTTAATAATTCATTGATAGGAGGAGCCGCTATTGATGTGTTTGCTAAAGAGCCATTAGACTCCAATTCACCACTACTTAAAGTCGATAAAAATTTAATCCTTACACCTCATTTAGGAGCATCAACTAGGGAAGCTCAAGAGAATGTTGCTGTAGATGTTGCTGAACAAATAAGAGATGTTCTTTTGGGACTTTCTGCACGAACAGCAGTAAATATTCCGGGTTTAAGTCCTGATATTATGGATAGCCTTAAACCTCATTTGCAATTAGCTGAAACAATGGGCCTTTTAATAAGCCAACTTTCTGGAGGACAAATTCAAAAGTTAGAGGTAAGGCTTCAAGGTGAATTTGTGCAACACCCTTCACAGCCTTTAATCATAGCCAGTTTAAAAGGTCTATTAAGTAAGGCTCTAGGTGATCGAATAAATTATGTTAACGCTTCTCTTGAAGCAGAGTCTAGAGGTATTTCAGTAGTTGAAAGTAAAGACGAGGCTAGACCGGAATTTGCTAGCGGTTCACTTCAATTAACTACATTTGGAGATAATGGTGAGCATAGTGTTGCAGGAAGCATTTTTGCTGATGGTGAATTGAGAATAATTAGCATTGATCAATATCCAGTTAATGTTTCTCCTAGTAGATTTATGCTTATAACTAGGCATAGAGATATGCCGGGCATTATTGGAAAGTTAGGTTCCCTCCTAGGGGACCATAATGTCAATATTGCCTCAATGCAAGTTGGTAGAAAAATTGTCAGAGGAGAAGCTGTTATGGTTTTAAGTATTGATGATCCTATTCCTACAAATTTGCTTGAATCAATTCTTGAAGTTGAGGGAATCACTAGTTCTGATCCAGTAACTTTATAAATAATTTGAGTAGTTAATGGAAATAAAAAATTGGTATGAACTTACCTTTGAAATAGAAACTAATTTAGAAGAAATTATTATTTGGAAATTAAATAACTTAGGTATATCTAGTTACGCATTTGAAATTTTATTAAATAATAAAAATAATAAAAAAGTAATAATTTGGCTTCCAAATCTAAATTGGCCAGAAAGTTTAAGAATTAAACTCGTGAGAAATATTAAAGAGGTTTTAGATAAAAACAATTATCAAACCGATTGTTTTGAGTGGAATCTTATTGAACAGGAAGATTGGATATCAAGCTGGAAGAAATATTGGGGACCAGAACTTGTAGGGGATAACTTACTTGTATTACCTTGTTGGCTTGAATTACCAGAGCAATATAAAAATAAGAAAGTTATTAAAATAGATCCTGGAGCAGCTTTTGGTACAGGAAGTCATCCCACGACATATCTTTGCTTAGAAGAATTGGAAAAGATTTCATTATCTAGCAAGAAAATATTAGATATAGGTTCAGGTAGCGGTATTTTAAGTATTGCCGCTAGATCTTTTGGGGCTAGCAAAATTTATTCTATTGATAATGATTATCTGGCAATAAATTCTACTGAGTCTAATTATCGGCTGAATTTTGGTAATCTTGATAATTTAAAAACATATCTAGGATCATTTGATGGGTTGGTTTCAAAATATACTTTGAAAAATTTTGATTTTATTTTGTGTAATATTCTCGCAGAAGTTATAAAAGGCATAATCCCTGACATTCGTAATTGCCTTAAAATTGATGGAGAAGTTATTTTAAGTGGAATCTTGAATTCACAAAAAGATGAAATTATCAAATTATTAAAAGCTAGTAATTTACGAATAAATAATGTATCTTCTAAAAAAGATTGGGTGTGCATTACAGCACAAAAAATACCTTAATCTTAAAAATACATAAGTTTTTCTAATGTAACCCGCTTTTCGCATTGTATTGTTTCATTTTTTACCCCCTTTGCACGCAAATGTCTACAAACAATGTTAAAAAAGTATTAACGGTAAATTTTTACCATCAATTTTTAAATTAAATGGCTTCTTACAAAGTTACACTTATCAGTGAAAGTGAAGGTCTCAATTCTACGATTGAAGTACCTGATGATCAGTACATTTTAGATGCTGCTGAAGAACAGGGTGTCGATCTACCATACTCTTGTAGAGCAGGAGCTTGTTCTACATGTGCAGGTAAAATCACATCAGGAACTGTTGATCAATCAGACCAAAGTTTTTTAGATGATGATCAATTAGAGGCTGGTTTTGTCCTTACTTGTGTTGCATATCCATCTTCAGATGTAACAATTACTACTCATGCTGAAGAAGAGCTTTATTAATTATAAAAAATAACTTTAGTTAGTTGTTTTATTAAAATTTTTCTGCCATTCTCATATGAGGTGGCTTTTTTTTTGGGATAAATGAATAAATTTGAATTTTTTAAAACCGATGCAATCCAATCAAGTTACGGTGGTCAATTCAGTTATAAAGTGATTGGCCCATGTTGCAGGCTATATGACAGAGAAGAGTTGCCTTGGCCTTGTTCTAGGCTGGCCTGGCGCAGTAAAGAGCCAAGTTGGAGAAGAATAGGAGCTAGATTTGTCGCAGATATGGCCTCAAGGAAATGTCCATCGTATTCAGTTCAAATTTTAGAACCAGGATCAAAACCTGTAGAAACGGTAATAACACTATTCTCAAAGAAGTTTTCTTCAGAAATCCAAGAATGGTGGTACAGCAAAAAACCAGGCTCAAAAGAACCTGGTAATGTGTTGCCAGAAAGTATTTAAAGTATTTTTTTTAAGCTTTTGGTTTTGGAGGCATATAACCTCTTAAACCTGAGCATTCAAGACTGTCAACTGTATCCACGCCAGTTTTTGAATTAGTACCTGTTGCTCTCTCACATAATGATTTCCTCTCAGAAAGATCAAGATTGGCGTCTGTAAAGTCTGTTCCATCTATAGTTGCCCCATTAAAAACACTTTTCATTAGCTCTCCATTTGTAAGATTTGCATCTGATAAATCAGCATTATCAAAACGTACAGCATATGCAATAAGATCTTTCATGTTGGCACCTTTGAAACTAGAGTTCTTGGCAGTTGTTACGCTCATATAGGCACCTTGTAGGTTGGCTTCGCCTAAATCTTGATTAGATAAATCATATTTTACATATTCATTATTTTGAAGATCTGCACCATGAAGATCTTCTTTTAATCCATCTACTGATGAAGGATCACTTGGATAAAGTGCATTTGCAGAGATTGGATTAAGAAGTAAACCAATAATCAATGGAAGAAAAATAAGAAGTCTTTTGAAAGACTTGTTTAGTGATGAAAAAATAGAAACCATTTCGATCGACATCAAATTAAAAAAAACCATAAGACTATTATTTCATGGGTTGGTCATTTACAACCCTACTGCTCACGAACTGTTGCAGTTTATTTAATTTCTGCGGTTAAAAAATCTTTAGCAAGATAAGTATTAGGGAAGATTTTTTGAGCTTCTTTTAGCAAATCGCTTGGCTTGATTGGACTTCTTTGAGTATATCTTGGGCTTAAATGTGTGATAATTAATTTCTTTACGTTAGACAATAGTGCAGTTTTTGCTGCCATTATTGTTGTTGAATGTAATTTTTCGTAAGCCATTTTTTCATCTGCTTTTGAAAATGTAGATTCATGAACTAGTAAATCAGCATTTTTAGATAAGTTAACTGCCGATTCGCTAAAAACTGTATCAGTACAGTAAACAAAACTTTCACCTTTTCTGGGAGGACCACAAAAATCTTGCCCATTAAAAGATCTCCCATCTTTCAATTGAACTGTTTTACCTGCTTGTAATTCTGAATATATAGGCCCGGGAGGAATATTTGAATCTTCTGCTTTTTTGATATCGAATACTCCTGGCTTATCTTTTTCGCTAACACGATAACCATAAGCAGGGAGCCTATGCTTAAGGCAGGCACAATGAACTTTTAACTTATCGTTTTCAAATAAAATTTTATTTAATGAGGCGAAATCTTCAACTTCTCGAAAACGTAAAGGAAATGACAACTTGCAAAAGCTGCTTTCAAGTGCAGAAGTTACAAAACTTTTTAACTCTGAAGGACCATAAATTTCAATACCATTACTATTCCCCGATAAACCTAAGGTAGCTAAAAGCCCTGGTAGACCATATATATGATCACCATGCATATGAGTAATAAATATCTTCTTAATTTGTGAAGATTTTATATTACTCTTCATTAGCTGATGTTGAGTTCCTTCTCCGCAGTCAAAAAGCCATACTTCAGCTGTTTGAGATAATTTAAGTGCTAATGATGAGACATTTCTTGTTAAGGTTGGCACCCCAGAGCTTGTTCCCAAGAAAGTGATGTTCACTTTAAATGTTATTTTTGTTTTATTTCTAGATTAAATCTAGACTTTTAGTCAAACTTAGGCAAATACAAAATTTGTTTTTCAAACATAGTGGGTTTTAAAATTACAAAAAATTTTTATAAATTTTATTTAATATTTATAATAATTTTTTGTGTTTTCCAAAATCAGTCTTTATCCGCTGCAAGAGAGCCCTTGATAAGGGTTCTAATATCAAAAAACAGAAATTTAAGGATAAGATCTGATAAATCAATTCCATTAATTATTAAAGGGCAAAAATTCTCAAATAAAAAAATTAAAGGTTTGACTGTAAAAAAAGAAAATAATAGAACATCATTATTTTTTGATAAGAACAAACAAAAAATCTATGATTTAAAAAATAAAGTAAAATTAGTAGTTAAATCTTCTGATGGAAGAGGTATTTGGGTTGGCCAGAAAAGATATTCAGGAATTTTAAATCTATTAGTTCTTGATTCTGAGATATTAGTGATTAATATCCTTGGAATCGAAAAGTATCTGAGTAGTGTTGTTGGCTCAGAGATGCCAGCTAAATGGCCGTTAGAGGCATTAAAAGCACAGGCTATTGCTTCAAGGACTTATGCTTTAAAACAAAAAGGAAATCCAATTTATGATATTGATTCTACTCAGAAAAACCAAGTTTATAATGGCTTGGAATCAAGAACCTATAAAACTGCAAGGGCAGTAAGAAGTACAAGATCATTAGTTTTGACATATAAAAATAAATTGATTAATGCCTTGTTTCACAGTAGTTCAGGAGGTATGACAGAAAATAGTCAAGATGTTTGGAAGAATGAATATCCTTATTTATCAAGCGTTAGAGATTTTGATAGAAATAATCCAAAACTACAATGGAAGAAAAAATTCTCAAGCGGAGAATTACAAAAATTATTCCCTGAAATTGGAGGAATTAAAAAAATTGAGATTTTGAATATAACTAATACTGGGAGAGTAAAAAATGTGAAAATTTTTGGAAAATATGGCTCTGATCAAATATCAGGAGTTGATATTAGAAAAAGAATGAATCTGAAAAGTACTTTTATGAGGTTTAAATTTATTGAAGATAAAAAATATATTTCCGATAATGATAATTCCAATATTCCTATTGAAAAAACTTTAATAGTTTTTGGTCAAGGCTCTGGTCATGGTGTAGGGATGAGTCAATGGGGTGCAAGATATATGGCTTCCAAAGGTCAAAAAGCAGAAAGAATATTAAAACATTTTTATAAGGGTGTTGGAATTAAACCGTTTAGCAAAAATTACTTATAAAAAGTTATTTTGCATTAAGTACTAATTTGGGATGTAATGTAGTTTTTTCTTCATTAATAAAACCCATTCCTAATAGGATTTTGTTTTGGTCAATAATTTTTATTGGTTTTTTGTAATCAAAAGAGCGGCTTTTAACAAAATTATTAGCATCGAATTTAATTATTCTTCCTGTTTGCCAAAAGTTAATTTCTTCTTGATTGGCTAAAACTAGTGTTGAAATATGATCAAGAGCAGAAATTGTGGGAATAATAAAAGGTGCGTTTTTGTCATTAAGATCACTTAGATCAGATATCTTTATAGAATTTTTCTCATGGAATCCACAAGCCGAAATCCTTTTAAGTTTCAAAAGACAACCTTCAGAATCTAAGATCCCGCCCAAATCTCTAGCGATGGATCTTATATAAGTTCCTGAGGAACAAGAAACTTTTATTTCTAATATTCCATTTATTTGATCCCATTTGTTTAGAACTAATTCTTCGATTTCTACCTCTTTTGGTTTTAATTCAAATTCTTCATTTTTAAAAGCTTTTTTGTATGCTCTTTCTCCATTAACGTGAACACTAGATACTCTGGGAGGTACTTGTTGGATAATACCTCTGAAGTTATTTAAATATTTATCTAATTGCTTATGGCTTAAAACAGGCCAATCTTTTTTGTTAAGAATTTCGCCTTGCATATCATCAGTTTTTGTTCTTATGCCTAATTGGATTTGGCCAATATAAGTTTTGCCTTGAGGTAAATATTGAATAAATCTTGTAGCACTGCCTATCGCAATTGGTAAAGTACCTGTTACATCGGGATCTAAAGTACCTGTGTGACCAACTTTTTTGGTACCTAATAATTTCCTTATTTGTTTAACGCAATCGTGAGAGGTAAATCCTTTCTCTTTATTTATTGCTATAAATCCATTTTTAATTTCCATTTTAATATTAAGATTCCTATGAGAACTATTTCTTACTATTTTATTATTTTTAAATAAGGAATTATTAAAGTAAGAAATTGAAAAAAGATGATTTCATAATAAAAGAATTTATAGATGATGCTTTTGATTTGAAATCACACTTAATGGAATTTTTGTCTATCGAGCAGGGTGATTTGGATGGGTTCCTCGAAAACGCAAAGATGGATTTAGCCAATCTTCATCCAGGGGGTAGTTTAAGTGAGGCTGAAGACTTTTATAAAGAAATTGTTGGAGATAAGCATTTGGCAGATTTGGCCGCCTGGCATATTTCAAGTAAGGATTATATTGCTAACACCTTAAAACTTCAACAGAGATTTTCAAGAAATTTGGTCTTAGATTTTGGAGGAGGGATTGGTACTCATGCTTTAGCTAATGCAATGTCTACAAAGGTTGAGCATGTATTTTTCGTTGATATTAATAAAACAAATAGAGATTTTGTTGAATATAGGTCTAAAAAACTTGGTGTGGGTAATAAACTCACTTTTTGTAAAACAATTCAGGAAACAAAAATATCTAGATTTGATACAATCATATGCCTTGATGTATTAGAGCATTTATCTGATCCTGCTTATCATCTTGATACCTTTCATAAAATTATGGGTCCTAACTCAATTGGATTATTTAATTGGTACTTTTATAAAGGAGAAAATAATGAATATCCCTTTCACGTTGATGATGAGCAAATTGTTGAAGAATTTTTTAGGACTCTACAATTAAAATTTGTAGAAGTTTTTCATCCTATTCTTATTACGACAAGATCTTATAAAAAGAATTAAAGAACTACATTTACTCTTTTTCTATTTCTTAAATTCCTTTTTATACTGTCAAAGCTTACAGTTCCTTCTTTTAGGGCGAAAAGTGTATCATCCTTTCCTTTCCCTACATTAATTCCTGGCAAAAAAGAAGTACCTCTTTGACGGATTATGATAGACCCTGCTGATACTTTTTCTCCTCCATAAGCTTTAACTCCAAGTCTTTTAGAATTTGAATCTCTTCCATTTCTGGTTGATCCGGTACCTTTTTTATGTGCCATTAGTAAAAATTAGTTTTCAGGGTTTGAGGCCTTTGGGCTAATACTCTTTTTTTTAACTTCAGTTTTTGAAGATGTTTTAGGAGTACTGTTTGTAATTGATATAGATTTTACCATAACTCTTGTGAGCTCTTGTCTGTGGCCCATTTTTCTACGTGTCTTCTTTTTAGGACGCATTTTATATACGATTATTTTCTTATCTCTTTTATGAGAAACCACTTCTAGTTCAATTTTTGCATTTTTTACGTAAGGCTTACCAAGTGAAATATTATCTTTATCTTTTATTAGGAGAATTTTATCAATAGTAATCTTATCTTTTTCTTTAGCATTTAACCTGTCAATATCATAATATTTATCAACTTCAAACCAGAATTGTTGGCCTGATGTCTCAGCTATTGCATACAAATTTTCATTTTTTGCAGAACTGTTAGAAGGTTTTTTGGAAGAAGTCATATAATGAGGACGCCGAGAGGTTCAAATTTATTAATTTGATTAAGCCTTTTTAGCAGTCTTGAATGTTTGTTTATCTTCTTATTTTATAGTGTAATTAGTCAAGGTTTATTATTAAATTCTTTCATTTAACTTGAGGTTTTAACATATGGTGGCAAGAAAAACATATATTTTAAAACTTTACGTGGCAGGTAATACTCCCAATTCAATGAGAGCTTTAAATACTCTTAAAGAAATTCTAGAGAATGAATTTAAAGGAGTTTATGCTCTAAAAGTAATAGATGTTCTTAAACAACCGCAACTTGCTGAAGAAGATAAGATTTTGGCAACCCCAACTCTTGCAAAGATTTTACCTCCTCCTGTTAGAAGAATAATTGGTGATTTATCAGATAGAGAAAAGGTTTTAATTGGATTAGATTTACTTTTTGATGAATTATCAGAGAGTGAATATAGTGGAGGTACAAAAAATTAATAAAAACTTTTATAATTAAAAATATATCAATAGTTATAGAATAATTTTCCTGACAAAAATCTATGAAAGATAAAAAAATTAGTAAATCAATTAAAATGCAAGTCCAGAAAATACCTACTGGAATTGAGGGTTTTGATGATGTTTGTAGGGGAGGCTTGCCTGCTGCGAGAAGTACTCTTGTTAGTGGGACATCTGGAACTGGTAAAACTGTTTTTTCTCTACAATATTTACATCATGGGATTTGTAATTTTGATGAGCCAGGAATTTTTATTACCTTTGAAGAATCACCTTTAGATATTATTAGAAATGCAGCTAGCTTTGGTTGGGATTTACAGAAATTAATTGATCAAAATAAACTTTTTATTTTGGATGCTTCTCCTGATCCTGACGGTCAAGATGTTGCTGGTAATTTTGATCTTTCAGGTTTGATTGAAAGGATTAGTTATGCGATAAGAAAATATAAAGCTAAGAGAGTAGCGATAGACTCAATAACCGCTGTGTTTCAGCAATATGATGCTATTTATGTTGTTAGAAGAGAGATTTTTAGACTTATTGCGAGATTAAAAGAAATAGGAGTTACTACCGTAATGACGACAGAAAGGGTGGATGATTATGGCCCAATAGCTCGTTATGGCGTTGAGGAATTTGTATCTGATAATGTCGTGCTACTTAGAAATGTTCTTGAGGCAGAGAAAAGAAGAAGAACTTTAGAAGTTTTAAAGTTGAGAGGAACCGTACATATGAAAGGAGAATTTCCTTTCACAATGGGAGATGATGGCATAATTGTTTTTGCCTTAGGAGCGATGAGATTAACGCAAAGATCCTCAAATATAAGGATAAGTTCAGGGGTTAAAGATCTTGATGAAATGTGTGGAGGGGGTTATTTTCAGGATTCAATAATTCTGGCAACTGGCGCGACTGGTACAGGTAAAACTATGCTGGTATCAAAGTTTATTGAAGATGCTTACAACAATAAAGAAAGAGCCATACTTTTTGCCTATGAAGAATCTAGGGCTCAACTAAATAGAAATGCTACGAGTTGGGGAATAGATTTTGAAAAGATGGAAAATGAAGGATTATTAAAAATTATTTGTGCATACCCTGAATCAACTGGTTTAGAAGATCACTTACAGATTATAAAATCGCAAATAAATGAATTTAAACCTAAGAGATTGGCAATTGACTCTCTCTCTGCATTGGCTAGAGGAGTAAGTTTGAATGCTTTTAGACAATTTGTAATTGGAGTTACTGGTTATTCAAAACAAGAAGAGATAGCGGGTTTCTTCACAAATACTGCCGAAGAATTTATGGGAAGTCATTCTATTACCGACTCTCATATTTCAACTATCACTGATACGATATTATTATTGCAATACGTTGAAATTAAAGGGGAGATGGCTAGAGCCATAAATGTTTTTAAAATGAGAGGCTCATGGCATGATAAAAGGATAAGAGAATATATAATTACTGGCCAAGGCCCTGAAATAAAAGATTCATTTTCTAATTTTGAACAAATATTTAGCGGTGCACCTCATAGAGTTATTTCTGATCAGAGTATTCCAAACGTTTTTAAAGGAATTGAAAAAAATTAGAATAATTCACTTACTTGAGAGTCGGAAAGATTTTCGACGTTACTAATTGTTTGAGCGAGCAATTCATCTTTGTCAGATTGTTCTAGGGGTAAATCAAACCAAAATGTTGTGCCGATTCCTAGTTCGCTCGCCATTCGAATTTGCCCACCATGTTTCTCAATTATACCTCTAACAATTGATAAGCCTAATCCTGTTCCTTGTTCGGTATGAACAGCATTTTCAACTCTATAAAAACGATCAAATATTTTCTCTTGGTCAGGTTGCGATATACCTGAACCATTATCAGCGATCTCAATTCTTACTTTGGGTAAAGGTGAAACTAATTCACATTGAGGAGCATCTTTATTGTTGTTAGGGGGAAAGGCTGGACATGAATCAGGCCAAGTATAAGCTCTAATTTTAAGAGTGCTATTTTTCGGACTAAATTTCAAACCATTACCTAGTAAATTATCAAAAACTTGTAATAATAAGTCGAAATTTCCAAGAATTGATGGAATATTTTCCTCGATATCATGTGCTAAAGAAACATTCTTTTCAGTAGCATTAAGTCTATAATTTCTAAGTGTTTGTTCAATAGCTGGTTTAATTTCCATAGGCTCTAATTGAATTATTTTACCTGATTCCAATCTTGATAAATCAAGTACATCATTAACTAGTCTTGTTAATCTATCAGTTTCTGAATTAGCGATACCCAGGAATTCAAGTTGCTCCTCATTAGAAAGTTGATCTTTTAAATCATATAAAGTCTCTACATAACTTTTTATATTAAAAAGTGGAGTTCTTAGCTCATGAGAAACGTTACTTATAAATCTATTTTGTGCTGCATTAAGTTCAACTTCTCTTGTTAAATCTTGAATTGTAACTGCAATTCCTTTTAATTCAACTTTATTTGTATCCAAAACAGACTGTAAAACAATTCTTAGGGTCCTTGCAGGTTCGCCTAAGCTGCACCTCAAATCATCATTTTCCTTTTCTCTTTTTAAAATTGATTCTATATTTGTATGTAAGTCATTAGATAAAATTTCAGGAATTTCATTTAAAAAATATTTACCTTCTAAGAATCTACCTTCCCAACGAAATAGTCTTTTTGCTGTTGGATTAGTTAGTACTATTTTTCCTTTGGAGTCCAAAAGTATTGCACCATCTGCCATTGTAGCTATTAATGACTGTTGCTTTATCTGAGCAGCCTTGAGTTCTTCAATATTTGCCTCATCGTAATTCTCTAGTTGAGAAGCCATTCGGTTAAAACCTGTAAGTAATTCTCCTAGATCACCAGTCATTGGTAAAGAGATCCTAGATTTAAAATTGCCTTTTGAAATTTCTCTAACACCCTTTACTAATTCTCTTACAGGCCTGGTAATGGTTAATGCATTAAATACTGCTCCAAGTATCACTAAAACCCAAATAGAAATGAAAACTGCTATTGTCACTTCTCTAGTTAATGCTGCACTCGACAAAGCCTTTTTGTTAGGTGTAACTCCCAAAGCTAATGTTCCAAGATACTTACCTTTCCATAACATTGGTACAAATACATCTGTAACTTGTCCTTGAGGGGTGGCATGCTGTCTTACTAAAGGAAATTGAGGTCTCTTCTTTAATTCTGATGGTAACTTTAATCTTCTAGTTAATTGAAATTGGTTATCTGAACTTGTAGGGGTAGCACTAATTGGAATTCCAAGTTGAACAATATCTTCAGCATCAGTAAAAAAAATATAACGTAAATTTCTACTTGATCTCCAAAACTTTTCTGCAACATTCGATATCTCTTTCCTTTTATTATTTGCAACTAGTTCAGTAACATTACCTGATAGTAGAAGTCCTAGATCACGTGCGTATCTTGTATCATTCATACCGGCATCTCTTTGAATACTATTAAGAGCAAAAAATGTTATGCCAGTCATTAAAAGACTTACAACAAGAGTTGCTATAGCTAATAGTTTTGTTCTTAAACTAAAACCACTCCACCAAGTTAAAACTCTGCTTGACCAGTGGTCAGGATTATTTTCATCAAAAAATTTTTTTGAAGGATTAAGTTTTATTTTATTAGGCTCATTGCTCTCTATCATTTAGTTAGTCCTCTCAGCAATTTTTTTAATTCTGACTTGATAGCCAATATCTTTTCTATAATAAATACCGTCAAAACTTATTTCTTCTAAATTCTTATAAGCCTTTTCAAAAACTTTATTAAAATCTTCGCCTTGACAAACAATACTAAGAACTCTCCCTCCATCCGTAATAAATTCACCTTTAGAATTTAATGATGTTCCAGAATCGAAGATTTGACAATTTTCAAAGTCGATATTGCCGTAAGTTATCGGAAAACCTTTTTTATAATTATGAGGGTAACCTTTTGAAGTTGCAATTACACAACCGCTGAATTTATTCGACATTTTAATTTTTTCGTTTCCGAGAAGACTACCCTTGGCACATTTTTGTAGAAGAATCACAAAGTCTTTGTCCATTAAAGGCATTATTGTTTGGCATTCAGGATCGCCAAATCTGCAGTTGTATTCTATAACTTTTGGGCCTGATTTTGTGATCATTAAGCCAAAATATAGAACCCCTTTGTAGTCGATATTCTTCCGCAACAATGTATCAATTGTAGGCTCAATTATTTCCTTAGTAATAGTTTCAAGAAGACTTTTTGTCATCATTGGAGTAGGAGAATAAGCCCCCATTCCTCCCGTATTTGGCCCTTTATCATTCTCATTAAGTCTTTTATGATCTTGAGCTGTAGGAAGTAAAACATATTTCTTTCCATCGCAAAGAGCAAAAACCGAAACTTCTGGACCCTCAATTTTTTCTTCCAAAACAATTATTTCGCCAGCATTACCAAATTTTCCCTTAAATATTTCTTCCGTAGCATTTATAGAGGCTTCTTTTGATTCAGGGATGAAAACTCCTTTCCCTGAAGCTAATCCGTCAGCTTTTACTACTAATGGATTTGGAGATGTAAAGATAATTTTTTTTGCTTCCTTTAATGACTTAACTTTCCAAAAATTTGCAGTGGGAATATTTGCGTCTTTCATAAATTCCTTTGCCCAAGATTTACTTGATTCTAATTTGGCTCCATCTGGTCCAGGACCAAACACATCAAAGTTATTTCTCCTAAGAACCTCCCCTAAGCCCTCTGCCAACGGTGTCTCTGGTCCTATTACTACTAAGTCAATATTTAGAAATTTTAGTTTTGAGGTTAATACTTTAGTATTCTTTAAATCTAAATTAATTCTCTCAGATTTATTTATTTTTTTTGAACCAGCATTACCTGGGAGTAGATAAATTTTCTTGATTAAGTCATTTTTTTGAATAGCCCATGCTAATGCGTTTTCTCGACCGCCATTACCAATTATTAAAATATTTTCTAATTTATTAGAACTTTTAGAGTTGATTGTATTAATGCTCATGAAGAGGATCTTTATATATAATAGGGTTTGAAATGTATTTCAATTAAAAATAGATCTTTAGTCTATTAAACATTTCTATTGCTAGCCAATAATAAAATTATATTCTATTTTTAGTTCTCAAAGGGGTTTTTAATGAATAGTAAATTAAAGTTTATTTATGAAGGTAAAGCAAAAAAAATATTTGCTTATGAGGATTCAGATAAAGTAATAATTGAATTCAAAGATGATGCCACAGCTTTTAATGCATTGAAGAAAGCTAAGTTTGAGGGCAAAGGGGAATTGAATTGTCTTATAAGTTCAAAAATATTTGAGTTTCTTATAAAGAACAATATACCAACGCATTACATTGGACTCAAAAATACTAATTCAATGATTGCTCAAAAAATAAAAATCATCCCCCTTGAAGTTGTTCTTAGAAATACCGCATTTGGATCTCTTTGTAAACAGACTACAATCAAGCCAGGAACAGTTTTGGAAAGCCCCTTGATTGATTTTTATCTTAAAAATGATACTCTTAATGATCCTCTTCTAACAAAAGATAGAATTAATTTATTGAAGATAGTTGATGATGAGGAACTAGAATTTATAAGTAATATGACATTAAAGATTAATAAACTTCTCAAAACATTCTTCTACAATATCAAACTAGATCTTGTCGATTTTAAATTAGAGTTTGGCTATAACTCTAACGGGCAAATAGTTTTAGGTGATGAGATCAGTCCTGATAATTGTCGATTATGGGATCTTAATCAAAAAAATGGTATGATAGTAAGCCTTGATAAAGATAGATTTAGAAATGATTTAGGTGGTTTTATTGAAGCCTATAGTGAAATTAATAAAAGAATAAACAATTTTATTTAATTCAAACGACTCTTCATCTATCTAGTTTTTAAAATATTATGCAAAATAATCTTTCAAAATTTACAAAAGCCTTTACAAGCATGGCTTGTTTCTCTTTTATTTTTATTTCAAATAATTCAGAATTAGCAGCTAGGTATTTGCTTAATAAAGAAGGAGAATTTAAAAAAATTAAAATCAATAATAAAAATACAAATCAATACTTAAATGATCCGATATCAGCTTTTAATTTTGCGAAAAAGAATAATGTGTTAATTGTAGATAATGGTGAAAGAAATTCTGAAGAGAATGTGCTCATTTCAGAAATAATTATTGAAGGATGGGAAAATCATCCTGAAGGTAGAAAGTTAGAGTTAGCAGCCTATGATTCTATGACTATCAAGCCTGGAAGCGTTATAAATAATAAAAAATTAAATAATGATTTAAATTCAATCTATGCAAGTGGTTGGTTCTCAGGGGTAAAGATTAAGTCTCAAGATGGTCCACTAGGAGTAAGGCTGATAGTAAGCGTTGTGCCTAATCCAATCCTAAAAAAAGTCAAACTTAATCCGAAAAATGCAATTATTCCTAATGAATTTGTGGACAATGTTTTTACCAAGTATTATGGGACCACTCTGAATTTAAATGAACTTCAAAATAGAATAAATTTGATTAAAAAATGGTATATAGAAAAGGGTTATTCTCTCTCAAGAATAAATGGTCCTGAAAGAATATCTGATGATGGAGTTATCATTTTAAATGTAGAGGAAGGAATAGTTTCTGATATTGAATTTAGGTTTATTG
The DNA here is from genome assembly GCF_965655815.1 of Prochlorococcus sp. Lineage (NCBI taxonomy): Bacteria > Bacillati > Cyanobacteriota > Cyanophyceae > Synechococcales > Prochlorococcaceae > Prochlorococcus > Prochlorococcus sp. The sequence goes on from NZ_CBFHHZ010000004.1 coordinate 88,686, forward strand.
GATCAGATGGAGAATCTATTGTAGATGGGAAGCCTAGGAAAGGTAAAACAAAAGATTGGGTCATAAAGAGAGAATTGAAGACAATCCCAGGCTCTATATTTAATAGAACAATATTAGAAGCCGATATAAAAAGACTTTATGCCACATCCCTGTTTGATGATGTCAAAGTTTCTCTTGGCCCGGATATTAAAAATCCTGGAAAAGTTTTAATTTTCTTAGATTTGAGTGAGCAAAGAACAGGTTCCCTATCAGGTGGTTTAGGGTACAGTAATGGTTCTGGTATCTTTGCACAAATTGGATTGTCAGAAACTAATGCTTTAGGAAGAGCATGGTCAACAAATATCAACCTTAATTTTGGCGAATACTCAACAACTTATAACTTTTCTTTATCTGACCCTTGGATAAAAGGTGATAAGTATAAGACTTCTTTTAGGACAAATGTTTTTTTAAGTCGAGATTATCCTCAAGAATTTAAAAGTGAAAATCATGGAAGAATTTATGCGGTTGACGATACAACAACAGAGAGTAACGATACTTTCTCATCAATAGTTCTAGAAAAAACAGGAGGTGGATTCTCATTCTCAAGACCTCTCAACGGAGGTGATCCTTTTAAAGAAACAAAATGGAGAGTTCTTGCAGGGATGAATTTTAAACAAGTAAAAATGATTGATAGTGATGGAAACCTGAAACCCTATGGAGATAAAACTCCAACGACTGAAGGTGATGAAATTTTTTGTCTTGGTTATTCACCTAAAGATGGTTCATGCCCTTCTGAAAATACATTAGTTAGTTTTATTGGCTCGACCACAAGGAATAATTTTAATAATTCAATTAATCCAACTTCAGGAAATAAATTAAGTCTTGGTAGTGAACAATTTATTTCAATGGGAAATAACTCTCCGACTTTTAATAGAGTAAGAGCTACTTATGCATTTTTTATCCCAACAAAATTGATAAACCTTACTAAAGGATGTAAGTCCAGTGAGGTTGTTAATAGTGATTGCCCTCAAACTATTGGATTCGAATTTAAAGCTGGAACAATTATTGGGGATTTACCTCCTTATGAAGCATTTTGTATGGGAGGTTCTTCCTCTGTGAGAGGTTGGGGCTCCTGTGATCTATCTGTAAGTAAAAGTTTTGCGGAAGCAACTGCTGAATACCGCTTCCCCGTCTGGAGAATGATATCAGGAGCTTTATTCGCTGATTTTGGAAGTGATTTAGGATCCCAAGATGAGGTTCCAGGTAAACCAGGTAAATTATTACAAAAATCGGGTTCTGGTTATTCTCTCGGAGGAGGGGTCGGTATTAAGACACCAATTGGACCTCTAAGATTGGATGTCGCTAGTAAAGACTTAAGTGGTGATTGGAGATATAATCTCGGAGTTGGATGGAAATTTTAAGTGTTTTCTTGGCCTTCTAATTATGATTCCTGTTACACCCTCTCTGGTGTTATCACCAAAGAGGGTGTAGGACTTCATAGTGGTGAAAAAACAAGAATAAAAATTTCACCGTTTGAAAAAGAGGGTTTTTATGTTTCTTTCTCAGATAAGCCAGACGATATTTTTCAGTTAAATCAAAATTTAATTGGCAGCACTATGTTATGTACTGCAGTCAAATTAGCGGGGAGAAATTTATATACTATTGAACACTTATTATCATCATTAGCAGGTTGTGGATTGAGTTATATTCATATTGAAGTTGATGGGAAGGAAATCCCATTGCTCGATGGATCAGCAATTCAATGGGTTAAGGCATTTGAAGAGGTTGGTATTAAAAGAGTTCCTAAACCAAAAAACTTTATAAGAGAGGTTAATAAATCAATGATATTTAATAAAGATAGTTCAGTTATCGCTTTAACTCCATCTAATAAAATTACAATTATATCAACTATAAATTTTTCTTATAAAGCAATTGGAAATCAAACTTATGTAATAGATTTAAACCCAAAAAGTTTTGTGGAAAATATTGCTCCTGCTCGTACATTTGGTTTTAGGGACCAATTTCAAGAATTAAGTGAATTAGGATTAATAAAAGGGGGCAGTTTAGAAAATGCCCTCGTATGTGATGGAGATAAATGGGTTAATCCTCCATTAAGATTTAGTAATGAACCTATAAGACATAAAATTTTAGATCTTATTGGGGACTTGGCTTTGGTAGGGTTACCTAAGGCTCAAATTTTAGTCTATAAAGGATCACATTCTTTGAATGCTTTATTAGCCTCATCACTAAAAAATTAACTTTATTTTCTTAAGTTTTGGAACAACAATTATCGACTGAAAATAATCAACTATCTTCTGAGGAAATATTAGGTCTTTTGCCTCATAGATTTCCTTTTGCTCTTATAGATAGAGTGATAGAACATGTCCCAGGCAAAAAAGCTGTTGCATTGAAAAATGTTACTATAAATGAGCCTCAATTTCAGGGGCATTTCCCAGAGAGACCTTTAATGCCTGGGGTGCTTATTGTTGAAGCAATGGCTCAAGTAGGGGGAATAATCGTAACTCAAATGCCTGAACTTCCCAAAGGACTTTTTGTATTTGCAGGTATTAATAATGTCAAATTTAGAAGGCCAGTAGTACCTGGAGACCAATTAGTAATTACTTGCGAGTTATTAAGTATAAAAAGACAAAGATTTGGGAAGGTAAAAGGTGAAGCTCATGTTGATGGGAAGTTGGTTTGCTCAGGCGAATTAATGTTTTCATTAGTTGATTAAAAATATGGAGATTAAAAATACTAATTTTAAAGGTGCAATAGTTCATCCAAATGCATTTGTTGATTCAAGTGCTGAGTTACATGATGGAGTTTCTATTGCTAGTGGAGCTATTATCGGGCCAAACGTCGTAATAGAATCAGGTACTCAAATAGGTCCTAATGCTGTTATTGAAGGGAAAACAAAAATAGGTAAAAATAATAAAGTTTTTCCAAATGTTTTTATTGGACTTGAACCTCAAGACCTTAAATATAAGGGTGCATCTACAGAGGTAATTATTGGGGATAATAATACTTTTAGAGAATGTGTAACTATTAATAAGGCAACTGATGAAGGTGAAAAAACGATTATTGGGAATAATAATTTATTAATGGCTTATACACATATTGGTCATAATTGTGAAATTGGTAATGGAATTGTTTTGTCAAATAGTGTCCAGGTTGCTGGTCATGTAAAAGTTGAAGATAATGCAATTATTGGAGGCTGTTTAGGTATCCATCAATTTGTACATGTAGGATATCTGGCAATGATAGGTGGAATGACTAGAGTAGACAGAGATGTTCCTCCTTTTTGCTTGGCTGAGGGACATCCTGGTAGATTGAGAGGCTTAAATAGGGTAGGAATTAAAAGAAGTGGGTTGACGGGAAATAAAGATTTTGATTTGAAATTATTGCAAAATACCTGGAATTTATTATTTAAATCTAAAGATGTAATTTCTATTTCATTGGAAATAGCGATGAAAGAAAAATTAGACTTTTCATCTAGCAAATTATGTAATTTTTTAAAAGATTCAATATCTTATAAAAGAAGAGGACCAATGCCTTCAATTAATTTATGAATAGAAAGATATTCATAAGCACCGGAGAAGTTTCAGGAGATTTACATGGAGGTTTATTAGCTAATGCATTATTTAATGAAGCTGAAAAACGTTCGATTGATTTAGAAATATGTGGTTTGGGTGGAGAAAGAATGCGAAAAGAGGGTGTAAAAATTTTGCAAGATACTACTTCTATAAGTGCCATAGGTGTTTGGGAGGCTTTGCCACTCATTATCCCAACAATTCAAATACAAAAAAAATTTTATAAATCACTTAAAAATTTATCACCGAATTGCTTAGTCTTAATAGACTATATGGGTCCTAATATTAAAATTGGAAGAAAATTAAAAAGTGAGAAGAATAAAATCCCAATTTATTATTACATAGCCCCTCAAGAGTGGGCTTGGCGAGTTGGTAATAATTCGACGACAGACTTGATAAGTTTTTCGGACAGGATTTTTGCAATTTTTAAACAAGAAGCAAATTTTTATAAAAGACGAGGTGGAAATGTTTTATGGATTGGACATCCAATGATCGATTTGATAAAAAAAATTCCTACCAAAAAAGATTCTAGAAAAATCCTAAAGCTTAGAGCAACTGAAAATATCTTGTTAATAATGCCAGCATCAAGACCTCAAGAATTAAAATATGTGTTACCTGTTTTTATGCAAGTAGCAAGAAAATTACAACAAAAATATCCAAGTCTTATTGTTTATATACCATCTTGTAGAGAAGTTTTTGATTCTAAATTTAAATTAGCTTTAGATAATTTTAAAGTTAAAGGTAAAGTTATATCTCAAACAGATATCGAAGAATTAAAAACTCATATTTATTCTTTAACTAAATTAGCCCTATGTAAATCAGGAACGGTAAATATGGAATTAGCTTTATATGGGTTACCTCAAATCGTTGGATATAGAGTAAGTAGAGTTACAGCTTTTATTGCAAAAAAAATTCTCAATTTTAAAGTTAAATTTATTTCTCCAGTTAATTTACTAGTAAAAAAATTAATTATTCCTGAATTCGTTCAAAAAGATTTTGAGGTAAAAAAGATATATGATAAGGCCTGTCGAGTATTAGAACGCAAATCAGAAAAAGAAAAAATTTCAAAAGGTTACGAGGATTTAAAAAAAGAGTTAGGTAAAGAAGGTGTAGTAAAAAGAGCAGCGGAAGAAATTATAAATTCTTTAATTTGATGTTTATAATTAAAAAATGAAATATCTTTTCTCATTAATTGTTGTATTTTCAATACTCGTAAATCCTATAAATACTTTCGCTGAAGAAGTAGTACTAGCGGGAGGATGTTTTTGGTGTTTAGAACATGATTTAGAATCATTAAGAGGTATAAATTCAGTAATAAGTGGATACTCTGGAGGCGATTTGCAAAAACCTACATATGAAAATCATAATGGGCATCAAGAAGTGGTTTTAGTAAATTATGATTCAGAAGTAGTAACTTTATCAGAAATATACAGGTTATATTTTAGAAATATTGATCCACTTGATGGAGGAGGTCAATTTTGTGACAGAGGAGATTCTTATAGACCAGTAATTTTTTTTGAAAATTCAGACGATAAGAATGAAGCTAGCAAATCTCTCCTTTCGGCTTCAAAGGAATTAGGGGTTAATTTAGAAAAAATTAATGTTGAACTAAAACCAAAAAGTCAGTTCTGGGAAGCAGAAGCTTATCATCAGGATTTTGCTAATAGAAATGAATTGAAATATAAGTTCTATAGATTCTCTTGTGGAAGAGATCAGCAATTGGACAAATTATGGAAAGAAAATGCTAGATCAACTAATTCTTGGTCTGAATAATTATTTTTCATCTCATCTTTTATTTTTAATCCATTGGACTAAAGTTTTAACTCCATATCCTGTAGCTCCTGAGGGATGAATCCCTTTATTTTTGTCAGTCCAACAAGTTCCAGCGATGTCAATATGAGCCCACTTTATATCTCCATCAAAAAATTCCTCTAAAAATAATGCAGCTGTTATAGATCCACCAGCCCTTGGGCCTGTATTTTTCATGTCGGCAATATGTGACTTCAGACCGTCTTTATAAGATTTTTGTAAAGGCATTTGCCATAATTCCTCTCCAGCTTGGGATGAAGCTGTTTTTAAGTCCTTTGCCATCACATTATTATTGGTCCAAAAACCGGCCACATCATTTCCTAATGCAACAACAATTGCACCAGTCAAAGTAGCAAGATCAATAATTGAATCGGGTTTTAGATTTGATGCGTAAGTTAATGCATCAGCTAATGTAAGTCTGCCCTCAGCATCAGTATTATTAATTTCAATTGTCTTACCATTTGAAGCTTTTATAACATCTCCAGGATGTACAGCTGATCCATTTATCATATTCTCGCAAGCTGCCACGATAAAGTGTATTTCTAATCCATCTGGCTTTATAGCTCCGAGTGCTTTGGCGGCACCAAGAACTGCCGCACTACCACCCATGTCATATTTCATCATTTCAATTTGGGAAGCTCCAACTTTTAGGTTATATCCCCCAGAATCAAAGGTTAAACCTTTACCTACTAATGCAATCTTTTCTTTTGCAGGACTTTTCGATTTTAAAGTTAAATGTATAAATTTAGGTTCTAAATCAGAACCTTTAGCTACTGCTAAATATGCACCCATACCTAAATCTTCACATTCATTTTTCTCAAGGATTTTAATTTCTAAACCATGGTCTTTAGCTATCTTTGAGGCTTGTCTAGACATCTCTAGCGGAGTAAGACTATTGGGGGGAGCAGCTACAAGCCTCCTTGCTAGCTCAACGCCTTCACAAATATATTCCGTTTCATTGAAGTTTATATTTTTAAATTTATTTAAATTCAAAAATTCAATTTCTTTAAGAACTTTTTTATCATCTCTTTTGCTATTGAACCGATTATCTTTGTAGGCTGATAACCTTGCTGCTTCTCCAAAAGATTCAATTTCTTCTTGAGAATTTATTAATTCCCAAGGAAACAAGATACTAATTTTTTCCTCTTTATCAGCACTTTTTCTTATAACATCCGCTAGAGAATTTTTAATATCATTACTGTTTATATTTTTGCTTTCTCCAAGACCGATAATCTTCAGATTTTGCAACCTTTGATCAAAAAAATCAAAGTTTAATATCTTTCCTTTTTCTCCCTTGAACTTTTTTTGATTTATTTGTTCTTGCAATAGCTTTGAATCAATAATGAAATCAATTTTTTGTAATTGATTCTTCAGATCCTCCTCAACAATTCCAAATATTAATGAAGAACCTTGCCAAGTATTAAGATCTTGTTGGAAAGTGGAAAATTGCATTTTAATAAAAATTTAGTTAATTTTAATTGTTTGTAAAAGTAGTTGACCACCTATTTCTAGTCTCTTTATTAAATGGTGGCATCCATAAATATATTAGTTTCTGTTCTAATCTACGTCTTGATTTGGCTTCTTTGGGGACATCTAAAAAAAAACGTATATCTAACTGATTAGTTAGATTGTTATATGTTAACGCTTCTTTATAGTTACTAAGGTAATTTTTGCAGTCATGCTCACCTTTCCATCTTTTATTAGCTGAATTGGTTTCCCCTATATAGAGAATTATTTGAGAGTTACCTATCGTATCAATTACAAAATACATAGCTGGACCATTATGCACGAATTGATTTGTTCTCCAGAAATTTAACGATAATCCTTGTAATGAAAAGGGATGAATTCTTGCATGACAAATATTATCGTTCTCGGGAATAATCGAATGTTGAAAAATGTTATTTTGGTTATCTTCCACAATTTTAGATTGATAATCAGAAATTCTATTTCGCCAGGCCATTAAGGTTTTACTTCTAACTTTGAGATTATTTGAGAAAGGCAGATTACTTGAGGTATCTAATGCGGAACTAAATAACTCAAATTGCTTATTATTCTTTGAAATATTTTCTAAATTAGAGTTTTCCAAATCAATTTTTATTATGTTTTAGAATATTAATTCTTAATTATTATTATTCAAATAAATATTCATAAACTAAAAATTTATTAATCTTGCAATTAATTCAAAAGATTCTTGTTATCTTGGTAAGGAAGTAAACTATTAAGTTAATTTAAATAAAAAATGAGCTTTTTCGAGTCAGATATAGTTCAAGAAGAAGCTAAAAAGCTTTTTACAGATTATCAAGAACTGATGAAACTCGGTTCTGATTATGGGAAATTCGATAGAGAAGGAAAAGTTATGTTTATAAAGAAAATGGAATCACTTATGGATAGATATAAAGTTTTTATGAAAAGATTCGAATTGTCAGAAGATTTTCAAGCTAAAATGACTGTAGAACAATTAAAGACGCAGTTAAGCCAATTTGGAATTACTCCTGATCAAATGTTCGATCAAATGAATAAAACCTTGATAAGAATGAAGGAAGAACTTGATAAGACTTCTTAACTTTCTAAAATTGAATTTTTTATGGTAGATAAATTGGAATTGCCAAAATGGCTCCTCAGGGGAATAGAAGAATCATTTCCACTCAGAAACTTTGATCAAACACTTTCATCTAAATTAAATGAGGCGAATAAAAATAAAAGTAAATTAAGAGTAAAACTTGGTATAGACCCAACAGGAACTGATATTCATCTTGGTCATAGTATTTTATTCAGAAAACTCAGAGCGTTTCAAGATAATGGTCATGTTGCGGTACTAATAATTGGAGATTTTACTGCACAAATAGGAGATCCAACAGGAAAAAACAAAACGAGAGTTCAACTATCCAAAGAAGAAGTTAAGGAAAATTCAAAAACATATTTGAATCAACTTGGGATGGGTAAATCTTCAGATAAATCTATTTTAGATTTTGATTCAGAAGATAGGATAGAAATTAGATACAATAGTGAGTGGTTAAAAAATCTAGACCTTAATTCAATTATTGAATTAATGGGAAGCGCTACTGTTAGCCAGATGCTCGCCAAGGAAGAATTTAATAAGAGATACAACTCTCAAACTCCAATTGCATTGCATGAATTTTTATACCCATTACTGCAAGGCTATGATTCAGTGGCAGTGAATTCAGATATTGAACTTGGTGGCACAGATCAGAAATTTAATATTGCAATAGGAAGAGATTTGCAAAGACACTTTAAACAAGAACCACAATATGGAATATTGCTTCCAATTTTAACTGGATTGGATGGAATTAAAAAAATGAGTAAATCAGAATCGAATACTGTTGGCTTGAGCGAGGATTCACTATCAATGTATTCAAAACTAGAAAAAGTTCCAGATAATATTATTCCATCCTATTTTGAATTGCTTACAGAATTAGATATAACTCTCTTTAAAGAAAATAATCCTAGAGATTTGCAAAGACGGATGGCCTTGGAAGTCACGTCCCTTTATCATGGAAAAGAAGAAGCATTAAAAGCACAATCTAATTGTGAAAAACTTTTTTTAGGACTTAAAGAAAAAGTTGGAGAGATTCCAATAATTTCTTTAAAAGAAATTGTGTTCCCTGTGAGATTTTTTTATTTGTTAAGCTCATTAAACTTATTTAAATCTAGTAGCGAATCAAAAAGATCTATTAAAGGTGGGGGTGTAAAAATCGATAGTTGTAAATTAGTAAATCCAGATCTTGTTTTTGATTCAAAAGAGGATTTATCAGGCAAAATATTGCAAATTGGCAAGAAAATAATTAAAAGGTTTGAGAATTAAAATTAAATGAAAAAATTTAATACAGAAGAAAAAATAATATTAGCTATTGATGGATTAGATATATTTCAAGCAAAAGTATTGCTAGAAAGATGTCCCAATATTAAATGGGTAAAAGTTGGCTTAGAACTTTTTATGAGGGAGGGACCTAATGTAATAAAAATTTTGAAAAATTTAAATAAAAAAATATTCTTAGATCTTAAATTTCACGATATTCCTAATACTATGAGCGCTGCTTGTTATGAGGTGTCCAAACTCGGAGTTGATATTATTTCTGTTCATGCTTCAGCAGGTTCTAAAGCTATTACTGCATCAAAAAAAGCATCTTTAGAAGGAGCAAAAATAGCTACTGTAAATGCTCCTTGTGTTATAGGGATAACTGTTTTAACTAGCTTATCTACTAAAGAATTCCAAACTGATCTTGATAGAAAAAACTCGATTGAGGAAAATGTTATCAGACTTGCAAAATTGTCTTTCGATGCTGGTTTGGATGGATGCGTTTGTTCTCCTTTGGAGGCAAAAATATTGAGATCAATGTATAAAAATAATTTCGAATTAATTACACCTGGTATTAGGACAAATATTCAAAAAAAAGATGATCAGAATAGAATAATGACTCCTTTTGAAGCAATAAGTAATGGAGCTTCTAAATTGGTTATTGGAAGAGCTATTACAAAAGCTAAAGATCCTAATAAGGCTTTTTTGGATATCTGCGAGTCTATTTGTTACTATCATTAATTTTTGATTCTTCTCCTTTAAGTAATCGTCTAATATTTGTTCTATGCTTCCAAATAACTAATATTGATACAACTAAACTAATCAAGAAGTAAGGATGATTAGTAGATCCAATATCCAAAAACATCAAAAATGGTAAAAAAATTGCAGCTGAGATACTTGATAAAGAGACAATCTTAGATTTTGCAAGAATTATTAAAAAAATCCCCAGTGATGCAAATCCTACTTTCCAAGAAAGAGCAATAAACATTCCTAAACCTGTGGCTACTGCCTTACCACCTTTTCCTTTTAACCATATTGGCCATATATGTCCTGAAATAGCAGCAATCCCTGCTAAAACTTCAAATAAGTTTTGATTTGTGTAATGTTGAGCAATCTTAACGGCAATAAGACCTTTGCCTACATCAATAATAAAAACAAAAAAAGCAGGCCATTTCCCAACATTTCTTAAAACATTTGTTGCCCCTGTTGATCCAGATCCTATAAGTCTTAAATCAATATTTTTTAGAAATTTACCAAATAAGAATCCTGTTGGCAGTGATCCCAAAAAATAACTTATAGAAATAATTAAAATATGCATAGGAATTAATTTAGTTCAAGATCATCATAAATTTCATCATTTGAGCCTGCGAAGGCAAGCCATAATGGGAATTGAAGAATTGGTATTTCTACAGATGTTTCCGCTGCATCCACAATAATAAATGGCAATTCTTCATTAGCCTCTAATCTATCAGCTCTTTCTATAACCCCTTCTGGCCTTTCAAAAAGAACAATGCCGCTATTTGGTCCAAAATCATCTCTTGTAAGACCTAAGGAATCTTGTAAAACTCTCCTCCACTCTCCTAATCTCTCAGGCTGAGAAGCCAATATTAGAGTTTGAAACTGGTCACCATACAATTCACCAAGAATAGCTATTAACCCAGCAGATAATAAAGCATTTTTTTGCCTCGAACCCCTGCTCTCTAGGGATCCCCTTCCACCCATATTAAAGAACCAATCATCCATGACTTCAATATCTGATGAATCAAGGCTTCGTCTTAATTTCCACGGTTCTGAATAAAAATCAGGCTGTTCTATAAAATTTGAGAAACAACTTCTAATGAGTTGTTCATCTGGTTTAAATGTTTCAGATAAGGCAGGAACGGTAAGCAATTCATTTTTGTTTGAAGCCTCTTTTTTTTCATCAAGAGGAGAAGGCTTAACAACTATAGGTTGAGAAACTAATTCTAGTTTTTCTACATTTTGTGAAAGGTTCTGTAAAGAGCCCGTTAAATATTCTTGGAAACCCTTTACTCTTTTTGCGATATTATCTGATTGACCCTTGAAATTTGATTCAATATCTTTATCTAATTCATTTTTTTTTGTTTCTAAATCTTTTATCTCTTTAACTAAAGAGATTTTTTTTGAAATAAGTTCGCTAAAGAGTTCATTTGAAATATCATCTACAGATTTATTAGGTTTTTTGCTTACAGAAGTTACCTTCTTATTTTGAATTGTTTTATTTTTGATTACTTCATTATCTTTTGCTTTTGTAATTGATTTATTGATTATTGATTCCTTATCAGGATTATTATTAGAAACTTTAGTATTAGTCATTTAATTGAATTTGTAATTAATCAAAAATTTATTTTTAAGGGTTTTTAATTTCCAGAGATTCAACTTTCTTTATAAGTTCGTTTTTTAGTTGCTCTGGATTAAATAGTATAGGTAATAAATGAGGGCTAGACTTTTCTCTAAAGTAAAAAATACCGGGGATTATGGGAAAAAAGAATTTCCAAGAGATCCAATTTTTAAATGGAAAGGTTCTAATTTCTTTTCCAAGTTGCAAAACTACAAAATCTTCATTGGTGATTTTTATTCTTAAAGTAAATGATTGAAGCAATAAAAAAAAGCTAAATGCAGCAAATACTATGGTGGGCCAATAACCAATATTTAAGAATAGGAGCATAAAACTTAAAATTATTAGGATTATTGGTAATTGAAAAGATGGAGAGATGGTTACTGGCTCAGTTGGTTTTGATTTAGTATTAAACATCGATTTATCCAAATAATATTTGTGTTAGAACTACATCCATTAAAGATACAGTAACAAGAGTCATTACCACAGCACCTGTTGTACTTGTTCCTACTTCTTTTGGACCTCCCTTAGTAGTAAGGCCATATCCACAGGCAATAATTGATATTAGTAATCCGAAAACTACGGATTTAATTATCATGGATAATAAGTCTGAACTAGTTAAGCTTACATTACCAGAACGAACAGAGGTCCAAAAAACAATGGGAGGAACGTTATAAAAAATTGTGCTCCAGATTTGCCCACTCCATAAAGCAACTGATAAAAATAAAAGACATTGTATTGGTGACATAATTATCATGGAAAGTAATCTTGGAACTACTAAATATTGAATTGGTTCAGTTCTTAACATTGTTATAGCTTCTATTTGTTCAGTAACTTTCATCGTTCCGAGTTGAGCTGCATATGCAGTAGCGACTTTGCCAGTCATTAAAGTAGCAGTTAGAAGAGGAGCCATTTCTCTTGCCATCCCTACAGCTAGTAAGCCCCCTATTTCACTTGAAACCCCCATGCTTGTAAGTTGGGAAGCTACCTGAATATTAAAAACTGTACCTGCTGCAATGCCTGTAATTAAAACAATCAGTAAACTTCCTGGACCTGATTCCATAAGCTGTTCAAAAAGATCGTTTTTTGAAATTTTACCTCTAAAGATATAGTTAATTGCTTGTCCTCCAATTACGAGGCTGCTTACAAGTCTTTTAAAAAACTTAGGATAGTACATGTTTTTATATTAATTGGTTAATAATTTTTGATCCCACTTTCGCATTATAAATAGTCCAACTATTACTAACAAAGAAGGTATAAAACCAATACATAACCTAATGGTTAATTGAGCTAAAGATGATTGTTCAATAATATTTAAAGTAGAATTGTCCACAAAACATGATTGATAACCAGATATATATAGTAATAAACCTAATACTTGAACACTTAGTCCAATGCCAATTTTCTGAATAAGAACCATCCAAGCAGTATAAAGACCTGCTGGTTTTTCTGGATCTTCATCTATTGCATCAGGAAGTAGTGACCAAGGTATTAAGTAAGCGGTTGAAGCTCCTATTCCAATTAAACAGATTATGACAATCAAAATTATGAATAGGATAAGGTTATCAAAATTAAGTAAAAAGCCATCTTCTATAGAAGAAACTTTTGATAAAGAAGGTAAAAATAATGCTGCTGTACAAGAAACAATCCAAATAATTGCACCATAGTTTAAAGCTGAAATTCTGTTCAACTTATTTGAGACTCTTGCCCATATTTGTAATCCTATTAGGGCACTTATTTGGAATGGTATTGGAACCCAGTTGGCAATTTCTGAAGGCACATTAAGAACATCCTCTACATAAATTAACGCGACTGTTTGCATTAACTGCAAGGCACACCAAAGTAAAATATAAAGAGAAATTACTTTAAGAAATTTTTTGTTATTAAATATTCTTTTGAATTGAAGTTTAATTGGTTCCGTTTTCCCAGATGGCCGTCTAGCTTTTTTTGCATATGGGGCTAGTCCCCAGCAAGATAATAAGGTTGTTATTACTGCTATAAAACCGCTAATTTTGCCCATCACAAAATATTCGTTATTAGCTAATCCTTCTGAATTTAAAACCACTCCAGCTATTATTAAACCAGTTAAACCAGCTATTATTGACCCTGTAAATCTTGCGGCATTTAACCTTGTTCTTATTGAAGTTTTTTCTGAGATTTCTGTAGATAGAGCTGCGAAAGGAAGATTAATACTTGTATAAGCAGTCATTACTATTATTGAAATCAAAGTATAGTAAATCGTTCTGTTTATGACAGGACCTGTGGGGATCCACCAAATAGCTGCCAAAGAAATCCCTAGAGGCACTGCAGCAATTAGCATCCAAGGTATCCTTGGGCCCCATCTCGATTTTGTCCTATCACTTAACCATCCTATTAATGGATCGTTTATTGCATCCCATATTTTTATCAACATTAGTAATGAACCTGCAATTAAAACGGGTAAACCTGCCGAACAAATAAAGAATCTAAAAAGGAAGAAGCCAAATTGTGTGGCGGCTAGACCTGTGCCCGCATCTCCAAGTCCATAAGAGAGCATTAATCTTGTTCTTGATCCGGTTATATTTTTTGAGTGTGAATTTTCCAATCTTTTTACTTTGTTGATTGTTTGGTAATGTATTATTGCAAAGGTAATTCTATTACTTATTGCGGGCGTGGTTTAGTGGTAAAACCTCAGCCTTCCAAGCTGAAGATGCGGGTTCGATTCCCGCCGCCCGCTTTTAGATTATATTATTTTTTGTTCCAAATACTTCTTCTGAAATAATTAACACAGAGCTTCTATCATCTACTTTAATAAAAGTATCGGTAATGGGGATAGGCTTAGTAGTTTCAGAATGATTAGTATCAATAATTTTGAGCCATTTACTTTTAGATTTTGGTAAATAAAAATCAATGCTTTTTGAATATGCATTTAAGCCAGCCCAAATTAAAGGATTATTTTCACCTTTATTGATGCTTAATGCAACTGTATGTGACCAACTACTCCAATCTGGACTTTCTAACTTTGGACCATGCCAATGGTAATTGACTAATTTGTCAATTTCTTTTTTATTTGTTGAAGAAATAGGATTAAAAAAATTAATAAATTTTTTTCTTATTTTTATTAAATACTTTAGATAATTTAATAGTTCTAAATCTTGTTGATTTTCATCCCAATTCATCCAAGCTAAAGAATTGTTTTGGCACCAAGAATTATTATTACCGCCTTGAGATCTTCCGATTTCATCACCCATTAGCAACATAGGGACTCCTCTTGAAATGAATAAACTCAAAAGTAAATTTTTTTGTTGCCGCTTTCTTAATTTTTTAATAGATAAGTCTGATGTAGGTCCTTCCACTCCATGATTCCATGAATTGTTATGGTTATCTCCATCTCTATTTTGCTCTTTATTTGCGAAATTATGTTTTTTGTTAAAGGTAACTAAATCTTTTAGTGTAAATCCATCGTGAGAAGTTATGAAATTTATAGACTTTGGTAAGAAATTATTTTCTTTGTAATGTGATGGACTACCTTTGATTTTGTCACTCATATTCCAAGCCGTATCTTTATCCCCTTTCCAAAATCTTCTTAAGTCATCTCTGAAATGCCCATTCCATGTAAACGTTTTCTTAGATGGGAAATCGTTTAATTTATATAATCCTCCACAATCCCAAGGTTCACTGATAAATTTGATATCGGCAAGTTCAGGATCACATTCAATATCATCAAAAATTGGTGGATTATCAAGAGGGATGAGATCTTCACCTCTTGACAAGGCAATACCTAAATCAAATCTAAAACCATCAACGCCAAATTCATTTACCCAGCATTTTAATGACTCTAATATTAATTTTCTCACTAATCCTCTATTTGCTGCTATTGTGTTCCCACATCCAGAGACATCTTGATAATTTTTATCTTTGTCGATGAAATAATAAAGATTGTCATCTATCCCTTTCCAAGATATAGCAGGTCCTTGATAATCTCCTTCAGAGGTATGGTTATAAACCACATCTAAAATTACTTCAAGGTTTGCTTTATGGCATTCTTCCACAAATTTTCTAAATTCCTCTCTATTTTCTTTGGCGGTATTATTAGAAAGATATTGAAAATGTGGAGTAAACCAGTTAATAGGACTATATCCCCAGAAATTTTCTAATCCATTAGGAGCATCATTTGGGTCAAAACAAAATACCGGAAGTAATTCAATACTTGTTATGCCAAGTTTTTTAAGATATGGAATTTTTTTTAAAAATTTTTTAAAACAACTTTCTTCTTCATTAGAGGATTGAGTAAATGCTTTGATATGTAACTCATAGATAATAGTTTCTTTCCATGAGTGTTTAGGTCTAGGGAAATCTTTAAAATTAAAAGATTTTCTATCACAAACAACACTTTTAAGACAACAATCCATGTTATCTATATTGTTGAGTGCATTTTTTCTTTTGTAATTACTCCATCCAGTAATGCCTCTTGAGCAAGGATCTATGAGAACAGTTTTAGAATAATTTTTATTTAGTCCATTATCATTCTGTTTTACTCTAAAGGCATAGATTGAACCCTCTTTGAGATTATTTATTTCAGCATGCCAATAAGACCCAGTCTTATGACTATGATCTAACTTGAAAATTGTTTTTGGAGCAACTGAATCTTCTTTCTCGAATAATAAAATTTCTATATATTCTGCATTTGTAGCGATTAGAGAGAAATTGACACCTCCTGAGGTTATTGAACTACCCAGAGGCAATGGTTTCCCAACCTTTATATCATTCACTGTTTCTTTATTTCTTTAATTTTTTTTATAAATGAACTAATTTAATTAAATAATTCATTTAAGAATCATAAGTGCAAAATTAAAAAAAAAGAATCAAATTTGATGTTTCACTCATCAATATTCTTAAATTTAAAAAATTTAATACTACTAATTAAATGTTCTTTTCTTTGTTTTATATTTATACACAAAAAAGTTCAAAAACTCGGTTCAAACGTAATATGCTACTGAATTTTTTTGCTTTTAAAATGGAAAGAATATCCTCTTCATGTGCTGAGAAGAAAATATATCTGAAATTTAATAAAAAATAATAAATATTTGAAATTCTTAAATTGATTACTTTTAAATATAAATTTTTTTAATAATTAGAAAATAAACTTTTTTAAAGAAAACTAGTCACTGCAAGAGTTTTGGCCCTTCATTTTACCTAAAGTAAATTTAAGTACTTATAAAAAATTAAGATCTAACAATATTGTTGAATAGCTAAAAATGTCATTAAATTTTGTATAAAGCTTTGCGCCGCCGGCATTTTTGGTTGCCGTATTTGTATTTGCTCCATATGATATGCAAGTTCGAGGTAATTAGACTTGATTTTAAAATTCTTGTCTTTCAAATCTCTGCTATACAAACAATTCATGAACAAAGCTGATTTAGTAAATCTTGTAGCCGCTCGTACTGAGCTTACAAAAACAGATGTATCTTTAGTTGTTGATGCAGCTATTGAAACTATTGTTGATT
The DNA here is from genome assembly GCF_965655815.1 of Prochlorococcus sp. Taxonomy (NCBI): domain Bacteria; kingdom Bacillati; phylum Cyanobacteriota; class Cyanophyceae; order Synechococcales; family Prochlorococcaceae; genus Prochlorococcus; species Prochlorococcus sp. The sequence continues at coordinate 105,723 of NZ_CBFHHZ010000004.1, forward strand.
CAGTAGTGGAAGGCAAAAAAGTCTCCATACTGGGATTTGGTTCTTTTGAACCAAGGGACCGTTCTGCTAGACAGGGCTTAAACCCTAAAACTGGGGAAAAAATTGCGATTCCCGCGAAAAGAGTTCCTACATTCTCAGCAGGAAAACTATTTAAGGATAGAGTTCAAGGCTAATATTCTAAGAGCTTATTTTGTCCTTAATATAGGTGCTCTTTTTGAGCATCTATTTTTTTTAAGAAAAAAGGATTGATAATTTTTTTTATATTATTTTTAACATGATTTTATTAGGAGGGTTTTTACTTTTTGACTCTTTTTAGTTATAAGAAATTTATATGTTTCTCACTACCTTTGTTAGTTTTATTCTTAAATCCTATTGTTGCCGAACAATTATTAACTAAATCGGAAATTTTAAGAAAAGCAAATGAATGCTTCAAAGATTTGCAATATAAAGTATGTAGTAACTTATTATTGGAAATTGAGAAAATACAGTTAGTTGAGTCTGAGCAAAAAAACTATAAATGTCAGGCAAGTATTCTTGGGTTGCAGACAGAACTTATTGAAGCTTATTACTTTAGAAAGTTAAAGAAAAATAAAAATGGAATGATGCTTCCATATGTGAATAAAAATTGTTAATTCTTGAGAAAAATTTTAAATTTAGAATATTATTAATTTGTTATAAAGGTTGTAATGGTAAAAGGTTTTTCTGAAAGTGAAGTTAAGAATGATAAACCTATTAAGGATTTAGAAAAAGAGAAAAAAGGGTTAGCTTCTTTTCTTAAAGGAAAAAAATTTACTTACACCCTACCAGGGAAAAAGCAGATTAATATATTTGGTTCAGTTGTATTAGTTTTAAATATAATTCTAGTACTTTTGGTTATTTTGTATTTTAATAATCAAGGCTTTCATGATTTTATATTTAATGTTGGTCGATAGCTTAATTTTTTATCGAAAGAATTTTAGAAGTGATATATTTAAATTTTGACAGGAAATTCATGAAGATAGTTAGCTTATTTTTTCAAGTGGTTATATCAGTTGTACTTATTGGATTTTTAGTATACTTTTTAAGTGGTTATGACTCTGCTTTCGAGGCAGATCAATCATGTCACTCATATCTTTCTAATTTGCCTGACCCATCAGGTAGATTAGGCTGCGATCATGATACTGAAACTCATCAATGGATACTTTATGAGACTCAGGATAATTTAGAACCAGCAAAAATTATCAAAAAATATAGGTATAAGTTTTTATAGTTTAATTTTTTTATAAAAGAATTTGGCACTCAAAATTGAAATGATTGCTGTAATTATAAAAGTAAGATATTGATATATGCTTCCCTCTTGATAGATATTATTTTTATAAAGGGGAAAATCTATAAAGGAACCAAATGTTCCCCAAATTATTACCCAAGCTGAAATGTATAGGAAAATTTTTAGTGGATTAGATTTTTTTTCTTCCATTTTCAATTTATACCAAAGATTGAGGAAGTAACAGGTTTTCCTTTAAAGACTAATTCGGTTAATAAGAGCATTAAAAAACCGATCATAGCCGCTCTGCCATTAACAAGTTCAGCACTACTATTAAATCCAAAAACATTTTTTACTTCATCACCTTGATTATCAACCCACTTTGAATATTCACTATCAGAAGATGTATTATTTGTTTCTTCATTTAGATTTTCAATAGGACTATTATCCGAATTTTCTAATGGAGGATTTTCTTCTTTCATGAAAAATGTCTTTTTAATAATAATAGTGACTTAAAACAAATTTCATTGAATTGGAATTCAAATATTAAAAAAAATTATGGTAAAAGTAATTATCCATAGTATTTGAAGTCTTAAAATTAATTGACAAATAATATTTATTTTTTCTTTGGAACAAATATCACCATTTGGATTGATAATTGGCTTTTCAATAATTTCATCATTGTATTTGTTCTCACCTCCTAATTTGATATTAGAAATATATGCAAAAATAGCCTCTGAAATACCAGAATTAGGAGAATCATATTTAATTCCATCAGAGTAACTTTCTTTAATGACAGAATTATATTTTTTAATTTTAGAACTAATCAAAGGTAATGTTAATAAAACTAATCTACTTGGAATGAAAGTTGAACAATCTTCAATTTTTGCACTAAAAAACCCTAGATATTTGTAATGGTCATATTTATAGCCGATCATTGAATCCAAAGTACTTATTGCTTTATATGAAAAGCCAAGTGATAAAGGACCTGGAAGAAAAATCGAAAATTTGATAAAAACTGTTCCAATAAATATCCAAAAAAGCGGACCAAAAATCCCATCAACTGAATTTTCTGTAAGACTTTCAATACTTGATCTCAAAAGATGCTCTAACGAAGCTGTACTTACATCCCTACTGACAATTCTTTGAACTTTTTCTTTAACTATTTGTTCAGTTTTTTGATCAGTTATGTTGTCGTTAATAAGATTTGAAATTTCTTTTACGCTCGAGATTAGACTTTTTGAAGCTAAACAACTCGATAAGCCTAAGAAGATTAATATTCCAAAAATAAGATTGCTTCTTGATTGAATGAAAATTAATTCAATAATCTTACCGATCACAAAGCTTGAAGCGATAGTGGATAGTGCAATAAATAATCCTCCCCAATATAATATCCTCTTATTTTTCTTGAAATTATGGATAAAAAAATTAGTTATTAGTTTTATGTAAATCCCAACTATTTGAACAGGATGGATTATAAACCTTGGATCACCAATTAAAAGATCAAACCCAATGGAGCCAATAAATATAAAATATAAATTTATTTCAGCCAACTGAACATAGCACGAAGACCTTTTCCAACTTTTTCTATCTCGTGTTTAGAATTTTCTTCTCTCAATTTTGTCATTAAGGGTTTGTTGTTATCACATTCATCTACAAAATTCTTAGCGAAAGTACCATCTTGAATATCTTTTAAAATTTTCTGCATTTCTTTCTTTGTATTATTATTTATAAGTCTTTTCCCACTTACATAATCACCATATTCTGCAGTATTTGAAATTGAATCTCTCATTTGAGATAATCCTCCCTTGACCATAAGATCGACAATTAACTTTACTTCGTGTAAACACTCAAAATATGCTAATTCTGGTTGATATCCTGCCTCAACGAGAGTTTCAAATCCTGATTTAACCAGCTCTGATAAACCACCACATAAAACTGCCTGTTCTCCAAAAAGATCTGTTTCGGTTTCTTCTTTGAAATTTGTTTCAAGAATCCCAGCTCTTGTACCTCCAATACCCTTGGCATAAGACATAGCTAATGATCTCGCATTGCCTGAATAGTCCTGCTCAACTGCGAATAGAGCAGGAACTCCTTGGCCATTCTGATATTCCCAACGAACAGTATGTCCAGGCCCTTTTGGTGCAACCATTACAACGTCGACAAAATTAGGTGGCTTAATGAGTTCGAATCTTATATTGAATCCATGTGCAAAACTTAATATCTTACCTTCTTTTAAATTTGGTTCTATCTCTTTGATATAAACATCTTTTTGGAACTCATCTGGAAGCAGAATCATAATCCAATCTGCTTTTTCACAAGCCTCAGAAACTGTAAATACTTTTAATCCATCATTAATAGCTTTGCTTTCAGAATTACTACCTTTGTATAACCCTACTATTACATCCATTCCACTGTCTTTAAGATTTAAAGCATGTGCATGGCCTTGTGAACCGTAGCCTATTATTGCGATAGTTTTATTTTTTAATAGACTTAGGTCAGCATCTGTGTCATAAAAGAGTTGTGTCATTAGTTGTAACTTCTAAGCTTTTGATAATTAATATTTTAGACATTAAAGGTGTAAATAAACCATATAATTGCTCATTTAAAAATTAATATTTAAATATTAATTTTAGATAATAAGAGCTAGCTGGCCTCGCTTGGATGTGAAATTACTCTATCTATTAGCCCATAGTTTTTAGCTTCTTCAGCACTTAGAAAATAATCTCTGTCAGTATCTTTCTCTATTTTTTCAAAGGATTGTCCTGTCATATCAGACATAGAGTGATTCAACATATCTTTAATTCTCAGTATTTCTCTAGCTTCTATTTCAATATCGCTAGCCTGACGTTGTGAAGTCCCTCCCAGTGGTTGATGAATCATAATTCGACTATGAGGAAGAGCAACCCTTTTACCTTTAGTACCAGCTCCTAGTAAAAAAGCTCCCATTGAGGCTGCAAGACCTACGCATATAGTGACTACATCGCTTTTAACGTATTTGATAGTGTCATATATTGCCAAACCTGCAGTGACTGATCCGCCAGGACTATTTATGTAAAGATAAATAGGTTTTGTATTATCATCAGAATCAAGGTAGAGCATTTGAGCTACTAAGCTGTTCGCAATTCCATCATTAACTTCTTGTCCGAGAAATAAAATCCTCTCAACTCCCAATCTTGTATAAATGTCTACCCATCTTTCGTATTGACTTCCTGGGAGTCTATAAGGCACGCTTGGAGTTCCTATTGGCATAATTTTAAAAAAGTAGTGAGTTAAAAGTAGTGATTAAATGTTATTTGGCAAATCTTTTTGACTTGTGAGTATTCTATCTATCACTCCATAATCTAAAGCTTCTTGAGGGTTAAGATAACTCATCCTGTCAGAATCTTTCGAGAGCTCTTCAATACTTTTACCAGTGTTGCGTGATAAGATCTCCAGCATTGATTTTTTATTTTTTAATACCTCTTCTGCCCTTATTTGGATATCAGTTGCTTGCCCTCTAGCACCGCTAATTGGTTGATGAAGAACAATAGAGGCATGTGGGAGAGCTGCTCTATGCCCTTTAGTCCCTGAAGACAAAATAACTGCTGCTGTTCCCATTGCTTGTCCAATACAAATTGTATGAATAGGAGGTTTAATATAGTTGATGGTATCGCAAATAGCGAAAGCTTCTGTTTCAAAACCAACCGCATCACCGGTATACCAGCTAGTGCCTGTTGAATTTATATAAAAATATATAGGTTTCTCTGGATCATCAAATTCTAAATAAAGGAGTTGAGCAATAATTAGCTCGGTAACATCCATTCCTAATTGTCTTTTAGCGTCATCGTCTGAAAATAACGGTAATCCTAGGTATACAATTCTCTCTTTTAGCAGAAGAGAAGGCAAATCTGGTGGCGGAGTCCTCATAGCGGTATTTTCGCCGTAATAAGGAGCAGATACAGTCATATGTTCTACAAAATAAATACTAGTTTAATTCTAGCTATATTTAGCCCTGTGTCGCTGGAGATTTAAAAGATTTGTTTGACTCCGGATTATTTATCAATTTCCCAAATACCATTCTTCCAGTGGGCGTTTGCAATGCACCAGTAATAACTACGTCTAGTCTTTCTCCAACAAATTTCTTTGCATCATCAATTACTACCATTGTCCCATCATCTAAATATCCAATTCCTTGCAATTTTTCTTTACCCTCTCTGACTATTTTTATATTAAGTGATTCCCCAGGCTGTACTTCTGGCCTTAAAGCTATAACTAAATCACTCAAATTCATAACTTTTAATTCTTTTACCTCTGCAATTTGAGAAAGATTATAATCTGCAGTAATTAAAGTACCTGCCATATCCTCCGTAATTCTTAGAAGTTTTTCATCTACCCCATTCCCCTCATATTTAGTTGGGTTTATTACAAGTCTTCTTCCATATAGTTCTCTTAGCTCTTTTAATAATTTAAGACCTCTTCTTCCTTTTCCTCTTTTTTCATTACTACTAGAGTCAGCTAAAGTTTGTAGCTCATCAATTACACTTTGGGCCACAATTAATTGCCCCTCTAGTAATCCACAGCTTAATAAACCATTTATCCTTCCATCAATAATTACACTAGTATCAAGAATTTTTGGGCTTGCTGCTGGAATTATTCCTTCGGTTACCAAATAAGCGTCGGTATTAGTAGGGTTAAATAGTCTTAACAATGTCCTGCCGTGAGTATCAGCTAATTTATAGCCAAGTGCCCCAAAGAAAAAATTACTAAGAATGGCTGCTAAAGGTTTTGCAAAAAATACTTCCCTTGGAAATGGAATCAACAATATTGGAGCAAGTAGTAGATTTGCGACAAGTAATCCCAAAATTAACCCTACCGCTCTACTTATTAATAAATCCGTAGGCATTGTACGTATTTGATCAAGGAATGTCTTTCTAAGCTGTAAAAATACAAAACCTGCTGCTAATCCAATAAAAAACCCTATTATCGCTAGGACAATTCTAAAACCTTCCACATTAGAGACTTGTTTAAGTATGTCTATTGGTAGAAGATCAACCCCAAGCCATCCTGATGCCGCTCCAGACAATACAAATAAAATTAGTACTAAGATATCCGTCATATATATAATCTACTAGGATTTATTAATTGAGTAAATAAAGATTTTATTTTTAAAACTCCTCTATGTTTTTTTTTAAGCTTTATATTTTGTTTCTATAATGAATAAATTGCCAAGAAGTGCTTACGTACACATACCTTTTTGCCACAGAAGATGTTTCTATTGTGATTTTGCAGTTATACCTTTAGGCAATAAAATTGAAAGTTTAGAGGGATTTGGTAGTAAGACCGTAAAAGAATATTTAACCTATCTAAATAAAGAAATATTATCAATCAAACATAAATCTCCTCTTTCAACAATTTACATCGGTGGAGGAACTCCTTCAATTTTACATCCTTTACAGATTAAAGATTTAATAAATCTTTTTAAGGAGAGTTATAAAATTGATTATGGTGCCGAAATTACAATGGAAGTTGACCCAGCCAGTTTTAATGAGGATGATCTACATGGTTATATTAATGCTGGGATTAATAGATTTAGTATTGGTGTTCAAAGTTTTAATAATGAGGTTCTAGAACAGGCAGGAAGAAGACATTGCAGAAAAGATGTAGAAAAATCTTGTTTTTGGTTAAAGAGAGCATATGATCATAGTCTTATAAAAAGTTGGAGTTTGGATTTAATTCAAAATTTACCAAAAAGTGGTTTTAAAAAATGGCAAGAAGACTTAAAACAATCGTTAAAGTTCTGTCCTCCACACATATCAATTTATGATTTAAGTATTGAGAATGGAACTGTTTTTAAGAAATTAGTTGACTTAGGTAAACTATCTTTGCCAAATGATGATGAAGCTTATAAAAATAGTGAGTTAACAAATTTTATCTTGAAAGCTTCAGGTTATTCAAGATATGAAATTTCTAATTACTCTATTCCTGGACATCAATCAAGACATAATAGAGTTTATTGGAAAGGTCTAGGATGGTGGAGTTTTGGTCAAGGTTCGACTAGTTCTCCTTGGGGGGAGAATTTTACAAGGCCAAGAATTAGTAAAGATTATAAAAAATGGGTAACTAAACAATGCGAAATCAAATTAGAATATTCACTTATTAACCAAGAAAATATTTATAAAGAATTGGATGAGAAAATCATGTTAGGAATGAGACTTAAAGAGGGGATCAATATTTATAACTTATTAAATGAACAAAATTGGGATAATAAAAAGTCCAAAATAGCTTTAACAAAGTTATTAAAAGCATGGGCACCATTCCTGGAAAGTGGCCTTTTGATCAAAAGAGGAAACAGATTTTTTTTTAGTGATCCAAAAGGAATGGAATTAAGCAATCAAATTCTTGTTTCAATGTTTAGATGGTGGGAAAAAATTAACTGAGCTTTTCTGCTGCTACCCATTCTTTTAGTTTTTCACCAAACAATTTTTTTCCATCAATAATTGGTCTACAAAATGGAGGTTGCTTATCATTTAGTCCTAACAAATCAGCAGTAACTCTTACTTGTCCATCACAAAATTTTCCTGCACCTATACCTATTGTTGGTATCTCTAATTCGGTTTGAATTTCTTTAGCAAGTAATTCTGGAATATGTTCTAAAACAATAGAAAAACATCCTAATTTTTCTAGTGATAAAGCATCTCTTTTGATTTTTTCGTGACTTTCTGAATTGTTCCCTTGTTGTTTAAATCCTAGATTCAAATAGCTCTGTGGAGTAAGCCCTAAATGTCCCATGACAGGAATCCCCATCCTTATGAGCCTTGAGATAACATTCTGTACCTCTGGATCAGCACCCTCAACTTTTACTGCCTTCGCATAAGTATTCTTAATTATTTTTCCAGCATATTCAACTGCCTTATTTTCTCCGCATTGATAAGTAAGAAAAGGCATATCACATACTAATAAGGACTGTTCTTCTATTTCTTTGCTGAACCCTCTAGAAACTGCATTTGTATGATAAATCATATTCTCTAAGGTAACAGGCAAGGTCGATTTATATCCTAAACATACCATCGCTAAAGAGTCTCCCACCAGAACAATATCTGCTCCTGATTGCTCAGCTAGAGAACCTGAAATAGAATCCCATGCAGTTAATGCAATAATCTTTTGAGATTTTTTTTTATATTTAACTAGTTCTGATGGCAACATAAAAGCTATGTATCTTTTTTTATCAAAAATTGCTAGTATTATTTTGACTCGGCCTTTCGCGGTTTTAACGCCCAAACCTGGTCAGGATCGGAAGGTAGCAGCCACAAGGGATGCTTGAGGCAGGCGAGATAACCGAGTCACTTAATTTTAGCGATTATTCTATATCTTTTTTATTCTGCCTTAATCTTAAAAACTCTGGAATATTAGTACCTGTGTCTTTATTATCAGAAATATTATAAAGTGGCTGATTAGATAACCTATTTTTAATCCTTTGTTGTTTTAACGGTTGATTGGTTTCGAAACCTGTTGCAATAACAGTTACCTGTATTTCCCCTTCCATTGATTCATCTATAACAGCACCTACTATTATGTTTGCTTCTGGATCTACAACATCATAAATAATTTCTGAAGCTGAGGTCATATCTTCCAATGTCATATCTTTCCCACCTGTAATATTTATTACACAACCTTTTGCTCCATCAATTCTTGCCGCTTCTAATAAAGGGCTATTCATTGCCGCTTGAGCAGCCTCTAATGCTCTAGATCTACCAGAACCAATACCTATACCAAGAAGGGCAGTGCCAGCTTCAGTCATTACGGACCTAACATCAGCAAAATCAACGTTAACTAATCCAGGGCATGTAATTATGTCACTTATACCTTTTACTCCCATCCTTAAAACATCATCAGCATTTCTAAAGGCTTCTTGAAGTGGAGCTCCTGCAATTACGTCTTTTAAACGATCATTTGGAATCACAATAAGCGTATCCACGTTTTCTGCTAATCTTGCGATCCCTTCTTCTGCCTGACGCATTCTCCTTTTACCTTCAAAAGAAAATGGCTTGGTTACTATTCCAACAGTTAAAGCACCACTTTGCTTGGCAACCTCAGCAACTACTGGAGCCGCTCCTGTCCCAGTTCCTCCTCCCATTCCTGCAGCAATAAAAACCAAGTCAGAGCCCTCTAATGTTTGTTGCAATTCATCTTTAGATTCCTCAGCAGCTTTTTGACCAATACTTGGATTTCCTCCTGCTCCTAGACCTCTTGTTAAGTTCTGACCAAGTTGAACTCTACGATCTGCAGAAGATTGTAATAATGCTTGCGCGTCAGTATTTAAAACCCTGAATGAAACGCCTTCAAGATCACTATCAATCATCCTGTTTACAGCATTACTCCCACCACCCCCGACACCAATTACTTCAATTTTGGCATTCTGACTTGGAAGGATGTCTTTTGATTGATCAAAGTTTGGATTGTTTCCGAAGCTCATCTCTAAATAAAATCAAATACTAGTATTGGATGCATTATGAACTCACTAAGCTGATATGTAGGATTTTCTTGAAGAAAGTCCTTAAATATTTACTTGTCAAAAATTTGAATGAATAACCTAAACCCTTTCAATTACTGAGCTAATCAAAAAAACTTTTATGAAATTTGTTTTCAATTATTAGGGTTTGAACACTTTAATTTTTGGATTTTTGGGGTCAGTTAGGTCGATATTATCTATTTTTTCTAGGATATTATTTTCTTTTATTTGGGTTTTCATATTATTGACTATTTGTAATTGATTTTCTATTTTTTTTGGGTTAAATCCTAACAATATTGTTTTAAGACTTTTTTCCTCTAAAGTTAAAAAGCCATTAGGGGAGAAATTTATTGTAATGAATTCAACATCGTTATATTTTTGGTAATTCAAAATTTTTGATAGTGTCTCTCTAAAGTTTTCTTTCCATCCAAAAACTTTACTAGTTATTTTACTCAAATTTTCTTGATCTGAATATTTTAGACTGATGAAGAAACCATCTTCATCAATAAAACCAGTTATTTTTTCCCCTTTAAAAATCCGTTCGCCATAAGCTATTGGAGTTCTTGTTTTAATTAGAATTTTTAAACCAAAAGGGAATATTTGTCTAAAAACTGAAACATTCTTTAGAGATAAATTCTTTTTTAATTCTCTTTCTGTGTATGAGCTTTTGACAAATATCAACGAGGTAGGGAAATTTAGAGATGAGTTAGCAACAATCTCGTCTGTAGAAAATAATTCGCTACCAACTATAGAAACATCTTGGTAATTAACACTTTTGAAAATTTTAGAGGTTGCATAACTTGTAAAAAATAAAAAGGTAATTAACAAAAGGAACCTTTTATTCTTTAATTTTTGTTTATCCTTCACAAATCACATCTAGCTTTTTCCATCAGTTGATCCATCCACTCTCTGGCCCTCTCTGCATCTGAAAATGGAACATCCATCTCTTTCCCATCCCCAACGAGTCTAAGCCTACACTTACCTTGTGATTCATTGGTTAAAGGTGCTTCTCCTGAGGTAAGGGCCATTAACTCTACTAGTTCTAGTTTCTTTATTGTAAAACTATCTTTTTCTTCAAATATTCCAGCTTCAAATACACTCCATTTTAATTCACCATCCTTTAAAAAAGCTGCACCGGAACTATCTAATTTGCAAATTTCAGAACCACTTGCCCAATTCCTAAAAAGATTTTGTCTTCTTCTTTCTAGCCAACCGAGAGCTGTTAATAGAACGAAGATTAAAAGTAATGGTAACCAAAGTAGTCCATGCAACATTTGACTTTAATCTATAAATCTGATGATATATCTACTAGTTTAGCTACAAGTTGATCAATATTTAAACCTGAAGCATTCCAAAGCATCGGAAACATACTTTTACTAGTAAAACCAGGAATTGTATTTATTTCATTCAGAAAAATTTTATTTGAAATCTTTTCTAAAAAGAAATCAACCCTTGCGAAACCGTAAATATTTAATGCTCTACAACTTCTAATAGCAATATCTTTAATTTGTTCAGAGATTTGAGAATCAATATCAGCTGGAATAATTATTTGATTATCCATCGAATATTTTGAATCATAATCGTACCAATCGGTTGAATAAGAAACTTCACCGATTTCAGATGCGGTAAGTTTTAAATTACCAATTATTCCGCATTCAAGTTCTCTAACATCTAAACCTTCTTCGATAACAATTCTGGAGTCTATTTCCCAAGCCTTTTGTAATGCTTTAATTATTTCTGATCTAGTTTTGGCCTTCGAAATACCAAGTGATGAGCCTGAATTAGCAGGTTTAACAAAAACTGGTAACTTTAATTTTTCAATAATCTCAACAGATAAATTATTTTTTACTTTATCATCACTAAGATCTTGATTTTGAATATCTAAATAATTTACTTGGGGAATTTCTAGATGTGAAAATATTTTTTTCATTAATATTTTATCCATGCCAAGAGCAGAACCTAAAATTCCTCCTCCTACTATGGGCTTTTGGGTAAATTTTAATAAACCATGAATTGCACCATCTTCTCCATTTACACCATGCAAAAGTGGGAACCATATATCAATACCTTTAAATTCTATTGTGTTTAAAAAGTTAATTTCTCGTTTAGGGAAAACTTGGTACTTATCAATCGTTTCATTTTTTCTTTTTTCTTTTAGTAATACAAGAGATTGATCATTATCAAGCCAAACGCCATGCTTATTTATATAAAAAGCTTTAACCCAAAATCTATTTATGTTCGTTTTTGAAATTAATGCTTTAAAAACTGTCTTGGCGGAAGATACTGAAACATCATGTTCATTAGACTCTCCTCCAAAAATTATTCCAATACATTTTTTTTCTTTTTCTAACATTTAGAAAAATTACTTACAAATCTGACCACTTAAAGAAAAAGATCTAGCCTCCGTTATTTTGACATTTATTTCATCACCAAATGAATAATTAAATTCAATATTTTTTGGTATTTCTACAAATGTAAGTCTATTCGTTCTTGTCCTTCCCATCATTTGGGCATTATTTTTTGGATTCAAGCCCTCAATTAAAACACTTTCAATATTATTTAAATATCTTTGATTTCTTTTTCTAGAGGTTGTTTCAACTAGTTCATTAATTTCTTTTAATCTTTCCTTTTTAACTTCTTCAGGAATTTGATTATCCCAAATAGCTGCTGGGGTATTTGGTCTTGGAGAATAGGCGGCGGTCATAACTTGATCAAAGCCAATATCAGATATTAACTTCAATGTCTCACGATATTGGGTTTCTGTTTCTCCTGGGAAAGCAACTATTGCATCAGCAGTAATTGATGCATTTGGCATTAATTGTCTAATATTTTCAATTATTCTTTTATATTTTTCGATTGTGTAACCTCTAGCCATCAATCTAAGGATTTCATTATTACCACTTTGGAACGGAATATGAAAATGCTCACAAACTTTATCTAATTCATAACAAGCGTTTATAAGTCTTTTTGAAAAATATTTTGGATGACTTGTAGAAAACCTTATTCTTTTAATTCCCTCTACATCATGAATAAAATAAAGAAGATCAGTAAGGGTATTTTCCTTCCTACCTTCTATTGTCGTTCCAGGAAGATCTCTACCGTATGCATCAATATTTTGCCCTAAAAGAGTAACCTCTTTGAAATTATTATGAGCTAAAGTTTCTATTTCACTCTTAATCGCATCTGGATATCTTGACTGTTCTTTACCTCTAACAGATGGGACAACACAATAAGAGCATCTTTCATTGCAACCATAAATGATATTCACCCAACCACAAATAGAGCTATCTCTTCTTGGATTAGTAATATCTTCAGATATAAAAGTTTCTTCAGTGGCTACGACTTGATTACCTGAATCAACCCTCTCTAAAAGATTCTCAAGATTATTAACATGTTGTGGCCCCATGATTAGATCAAGTTCGGGCACTCTTCTTAAAAGAGATTCACCCTCTTGTTGCGCGAGGCAACCCGCTACAACTAATTTTAATTTTGGAGTACTATGTTTTCTTTTGACTTGCTTTCCTAAAAAACTGTAAACCTTTTGCTGAGCACTGTCTCTTATTGTGCAAGTGTTATATAAAACTAAATCCGCTTTTAATTCATCAATAGCTCTTGAATATCCCATTTTTTCAAGTGTGCCAGCCATCCTTTCGGAATCGGCCTTATTCATTTGACAACCAAAAGTTGTTATCCAATAACTACCTATAGAGGAATTTTTGTAAGTCTTTTCTTCTTCTTTGATTGGTTTGGTTAGCACTTTGCAAAAAGTTTTGAATGACTTTTGTTAATTCAAAATTATAATTTAAATAATTTTGGAGCAATATTTTTGAGGGCGAGCGAGGGGATTCGAACCCCCGAATAGCGGCGCCACAAGCCACTGCCTTAACCACTTGGCGACGCCCGCCTCACATATATAAACTTAACAACTTACGAGTAAAATTTCATACATATTTGTATGTTTTAGAAGATTTTGAAGTATTTTCCTATTTCTATATAAGCTTTATCTATGTTTTAAAATAAAATAAAAGCATATTAAATCTTGATCAACTCCGGAAAAACAGAGGTTCTTATACCTAGATGCCTTTGTGAAATAGAAAATGTTGATAACCTTAACGTGGATGATGAGGGTTTCGCTTCTGTTTTTGTTGCTTGGGAAAAAGGAATTGTTTCTGAACTAAAGCCGATAAATATCAAAAATAAAAAACCAAAAAAAATCCTTTTTCCAAGATTTGTTGAGACTCACTCACATCTTGATAAATCTTTCTCTTTTGGAGAGTTTCCTAATTTTAAATCAAACTATCATGAGGCCTTATCAGTAAATTTAGAGGAGCATAAAACTAGGTCTAAAATTAAAGTTTTAGAGAGAGCTGAAAAATCACTCAACTTGGCTCTTAGAAATGGTTATAGAGCTATCAGGAGCCATGTTGATACCTACGAAAGTCAGGATAATAATATTTGGGATGAGCTTTTTAAACTCCGAAAAAAATATTCCTCTAAGTTGAAATTGCAATATGTAGCATTAGCTCCATTGGAGTTTTGGGATACTCCCCATGGAGAGGAATTAGCAAAAATTTTTTCTAAGAAAAAGGGTATTTTAGGCGGAGTTCTTGTTCCTCCCTTTAAAAATAGAGCAAAAATAAAATACTTACTCTCTAAAACTCTCTTGCTTGCAGATAAATATAAATTGGAAATTGATTTACACATAGATGAATCAACTATTGATCCAGGAGCGGGTATAAAAGTTCTTTTGGAAACTATTGATAGATTAAATATTAAAGTCCCAATAACATGTAGTCATTTAAGTAGTATTTTATCTCTAAATAATAATGAAATACTTAATCTGGGAAGAAAAATCGCTGAGAAAGATATAAAAGTGATTGCACTTCCACTTACAAATTTCTGGTTGCTCAATCGTAAAGAAAAAAGTACATCTTTAAATAGGCCAGTTGCACCAATTAAGCAACTACAAAAATCATTAGTCGATGTTTCTATCGGGAGTGATAATGTTCAAGACCCTTGGTATCCATTTGGTAATTATGATCCTTTTTATTTGATGTCTCTTGCAATGCCAATGCTTCAATTAAATCCTTGGGAAAGATTGACTTTATCTTCCATTTTTTTGTCACCGAGTAGATTATTGAATTTAACTTGGGATGGGGTGGTTAAAAAAGGTTGCCCTGTGAATTTTGTGCTTTTAGATGCTGGAAATTGGGCGGATATTTTCTCAACTAATTTAAAAAGAGAAGTCTTTATAAACGGCGAATTGTATAGCTAATCAATTATTTTATGTTTAAAGTAAAAAATTAATTATTAATGTCTTCAAGAAATTCAAAATTAATAGAACAATTAAAAAAAATTGATAATTTAGAAATTATTGAAAGGACTTCCGATGTGAAAAGGCTTTCAAAAGACTTTTATAATTATTCTCCAATACTCGAAAAGAAACTAGATGGTTGTATCGCTGACTTGGCGGTACGACCTATTGATCAAAATGCAGTAAAGAAAGTAGCAGAAATTTGTTGGGAATTTGCGATACCACTTACTTTAAGAGGTTCAGGAACAGGAAATTATGGACAAGCTGTCCCTTTGTTTAAAGGTATTGTTATGCAGATGAATTGTTTAAATAAAATTGAAGAATTTTATCCTGAGACAGGTTTTGTAAAGGTACAATCTGGATGCTTAATGGGTGATTTAAATAAAGAACTAGAAAAATATGGAAGAGAATTAAGGTTGCTTCCCAGTACATGGAAAACTGCAACTATAGGAGGTTTTATTGCAGGGGGCTCAGGAGGCATTGGTTCAATTAGATGGGGATTTTTAAGAGATCCAGGGAATCTCATAGGTTTAGAAGCTGTAACAATAAATGAAGAGCCTAAATTACTAAGATTTGATGCTGAAGAATCAGAACCTTTAAATCATGCATATGGAACTAATGGAATTATTACTTCATTATTAATCGCTACTGATATAAAACGTAAGTGGTACTCGATAGTAATTGACTGTGAAGGGTTAAATAAAACAATCGAAATATTAAAAACATGTACCACTGCAGCAATTGACTTAAAGCTTGGCGCAATTCTTGAGAAAGACATTGTAGATCAAATGCCTTCCTGGTTTAAAGGTAAATCTAAAAGTCACAAGATTTTGATCCAATCAACGCTTGGGGGGATAAAAACTATTGAATTAATTTGCAAAAAATATGAAGTTAATTCTTTTCTTCTTGGAGAAGAAGATAAATTAACAAATGGAATCTCTGAAGTAGTTTGGAATCATACAACCCTTCATATGAGGGCAAAGGACAAAAACTGGACATATTTACAGATGCTTTTACCTCTAGATAAGGAATTCGAATTAATTAATTCTTTGAGAGAAAAATGGGGTAAGAATATTCTTTGGCATCTTGAAGCTGTTTCTCAACAAGGAGTCCCTAGATTAGCTGCTTTGCCAGTAATAAAATGGCACAGTTCAGATCAAATAAACCAGATAATTGATAATTGTAAAAAACTGGGAGCAATTATTTTTAATCCACATGTATTAACTGTTGAGGGAGGTGGATTAGGAGTTATTGATTCTGATCAAGTAAAAGCAAAATTAAAATTTGATCCAAAAGGTTTATTAAATCCAGGTAAATTGCAAGGGTGGGAAATAAAAGATGAGTTTAATATTTAAAACTTTTGATTTTTTGCAAATTTAATAAACTCAGCAACTAAAAATATTGAGCCTGTAAGCACAGGAGTACATTTTGGCCATTTTTCAAGCTCCAAAAGATAGTTAAAAGCCAGATCAACTTTTTCAAACTCATTTATATTTAAATGATTTAGCTCGTTCATATTAGAAAGATCTTTTAATTTCCAACTTGCTTGATTAGGAACTGGGACTAAAAGTATATGATCATTTTCTTTAATAAGAACCTTTATCATTGAGGTAATATCTTTGTGTATTTGGACTCCTAAAATCCAATAAATCCCTTCATTATTATAATTCCAAGTTCCCCTTTCCTCTGAAAGGGCTTTTGCCGCAGAGAAATTATGTGCAGAATCAACAAGAATTTTTTTATTAAAACAGTTAATTATTTCTAATCTCCCGCTCCATTTTGTATTCTTAAGTCCTTCCTTAATGGAGCGTTCTTTAACCTTAAAGCCAAAATTAATTAGTTCTTCAATTACTCCAATAGCAACAGCTGCGTTTTGTTTTTGAAAATTACCATTTAAACCAATTTCATAATCATTTGATAGTGATTCTTTCCATATGATTTTTGCATTTACTTGTTTGACTCTTGCTTTAATTATTTCCTCAACTTCAGCTTCTTGACGACAAGAAATAACAAATGCATTTTTTTCAATTACAGCTACTTTTTCCTTTGCAATTTTTTCAAGTGAGTCTCCAAGATATTCTTTATGGTCTAAACCTATATTTCCAATAGCAATTATTGGTCTTAAAGGATGGGCTGTTGTAGCGTCTAATCGTCCCCCTAAACCAGCTTCAAGAATTAATAAATCTACTTTTTTAAAATCAAAAAAAATTAGTGCACAACAAATAATTTGTTCAAAAGGAGATAATTTATGGTTTGAAAGATTATTTTTTATTTTCTTTAATAGTCTTTCAAATTCTTTCTTACTAATCTTTTCTTTATTCACTCTAATCCTTTCACAGATATCTAAAAGGTGAGGTGAAGTAGTAACCCCAATATTTTTTTTATCTGCATAAAGAATGTTTTCTATAAAAGCGGTAATCGAACCTTTACCATTTGTCCCAACAATTTGAATAGCAGGTATATTTTTGCATGGTTCATCTAAATCTCTTAACGCATTTTTTATTCTTGATAATCCTAATTGAATATTTTCCCTTTCTAATTTGGGCGAGAGTAAATCAAAATTCTCAATATTTACATTAATCAAAATTAATAGGATTTACATCTCTTCGAAAATTAAATCTAATTTCTTTAAAAGTATATTGATCTCATTTCTCGAAATTATCAAAGGTGGTACAAACCTAACAACGTTTCCACCGGCCGGTACTAAAAGTAAACCTTTATCAAAAGCTTTTAATGTGATCGTTTTTGCATCTGTGTAGGAATCATTTATAACAAGACCTTGAATTAATCCTAGGCCTCTTATATCACTAATTATTTTAGGGAATTTCGCTGAAATTTTAGTAAAACCCTCATTTAATTGATTACCTCTTTCTAAAACGTTTTTAAGAATTTTACGTCTTTTAATTTCTTCTAGAACTGTTATGGCAGCTCTACAAGCAAAGGGATTGCCACCAAAAGTACTTGCGTGATCTCCAGGGGTAAAAATGTTCGCTTTTTTTTGTACCAATAAAGCACCAATCGCATGTCCTCCGCCTAAACCTTTAGCTAATGTGAATCCATCAGGTTCGATTTCTAGATTCTCATATCCCCACATTTTTCCCGTTCTCCCTACTCCACTCTGAACTTCATCAAGAATTAAAAGAGAATTGTATTGATTACAAATTTCTCTTAATTCTTTAAAAAATTTTTTATCTCCAGGTATTACACCTCCTTCTCCTTGAATAGGTTCAACTAAAATTCCAGAAGCTTTTTGGTTGTTTTCTTTTAATTCTTCAAATAATTTTTTTACAGAAGCAATATCGTTATATTTGAAAAACTTAAAACCTTTAACCATTGGTTCAAAACCTTTTTGGTACTTAGGCTGACCAGTCGCACTTAAAGTTGCGAGTGTTCTACCATGAAAGCTAGATTCAGCAGCAAGAATAAAAGATTCTTTACCTTTATGTACTGTATTGCCATACTTTTTGATTAATTTAATAGCTGACTCATTTGCCTCGGCACCACTATTGCAGAAAAAAACACTTTCAGCGCAACTCTGTTTAGTTAGATATTTGCTTAATTCTTCTTGCTCTTCAATTTTATATAGATTTGATATGTGCTGAACTTTTTTTAATTGTGCGGATAACTTTTTTCTTAAGATTCTATCGCTATGTCCTAGGCTACATGTTGCTATACCAGCAACAGCATCAAGATATTTTTTGCCTTTTTCATCCCATAGCCAACATCCATTACCTTTCTTGAAAGAAATATTAAATCTAGTATAAGTATTCATTAAAGTGGGAGCGGTCGGACTTGAACCGACATACCCGAAGGTGCCGCATTTTGAGTGCGGTGCGTCTACCAATTCCACCACGCTCCCAAGGCTCTTCACAAATAATTAACTGATTTAACTATAACAATATTTCATGCAATGACTACTTTTTCTGCTTTATGGAAAAGAGTTGTTGAAAAAATAAATAATTCTCAAAAAGATCTTAAATTAAACACATAAGATTAGAAACTAAGCTCAAATATAGCCTTAAGTTACACTTTTGAAACATTACTGTCTCAGAATAGAGCTCTAAGGGCTAGTTTTGAAGATTAGACTTCACAGATAGTAATATTGTGTTATATTTATTGGTAATATTTCAAAAAATTATGTCGGGAATCAAAACAAAAAATAAAACTCAAAAATTATCATTTAAGTTAGCTCCTTATTTATTTATCGCAGTAGCTATTTTCACTGCTTTCGGTACTAACGGCGGCACATGGGTATGAGCGACTTAAAAATCAATGGATTAAATAAATATTGGTCCGTTCGTTTCTTGGTATTGTCCTTTCTTTTTATTGGCTGTGTGTCACTTGTTAACGTAGCCTACGTTTAAAACCAAAATCAAGCTGCTCTTATTCCAGCTATCTCTTTATTATTTTGATTAGATTTATCATAGTTTGATTCATTAATTTTACGTTTCGTTATTTGTCTTTTAATTTCAATACCTAATTTGGATAATTTTTGCTCAAAATTTTCGTAACCCCTATCCAGATGTTCAAGTCCATATACATAACTAACACTTTTAGAGGTTAAAGCAGCAATTATAAGAGCAGCTGAAGATCTCAAGTCTAATCCAACTAATGTCATTCCTCTTAAATTTTTAACTCCATTTATGTGAGCTATATTATCTTTCAAAGTTATAGAGCTCCCCATTTGATTTAAAAGATCAACATGATTCATTCTGTTTTCAAAAATTGTTTCGGTGATCTTAGATCTCCCTTTAGCAATAGTCATTAGAGCCATAAATGGAGCCTGTAAGTCGGTAGGGAAACCTGGAAATGGAGCGGTTTTAATATCTACTGCTTTGATATTATTACCTTTTATTGAAATCGAATTTCCTTTTATTATTATTTTACTACCACTTTCTTCTAGCTTATTTAATACTGCCTCCAAGTGATTTGGAATTACTGGAGAAACTGTAATTGAAGATGAAGTTGCAGCAGCAGCTATTAAAAAAGTTCCTGCTTCAATTCTATCTGGGATTACTTTATGAGTACAGCCATGAAGTTTATGCACTCCATCAATAATTATTTTTTCTTTACCAGAATCATAAATTTTCGCTCCCATTTTATTTAACATCTGACATAAATCTTGAATTTCAGGCTCCCTTGCCGCATTCTCTATCACAGTCCTGCCTTCTGCTAAGGATGCCGCCATTATTAACGTTTCAGTAGCCCCAACACTTGGACAATTTAATCTGATATTTGCACCAAAAAGTTTACTTTTCTTCTTAACTAATTTTGCCTTTACGATATCTCTGTCAATGATAATTTCTGCACCTAGTGCCCTTAGTCCATTTATATGCTCGTTGATAGGTCTTTCACCAATATTGCACCCACCAGGTAAAGGTATTGAAGCTTCCCCAAATCTTGTTAATAATGCTCCAATACAAAAGAAACTAGCTCTTAATCCATTTACAAGTTCATATGGAAGATCTTGTATGGATATATTCTTTGAATCAATTATTAATTGATGATCTTTATTATGTAATTTAACTCCTAAACTTTTAAGTATATTTCCCATTTTCTCAATATCAGTAAGAAGAGGAACATTATCTAATATGATTTTTTCGTCAGTTAGTAATGATGCTGCAAGTAATACTAATGCGGAATTCTTTGCACCACTTATTCTTACCTTCCCTCTTAAGGTTTTTTGGCCAATAATCTTTAAATGTTGCGATTTAAGATATGACTTATTGTTGCTTACGCAAACCATCAAGAATTTTTTTATTGGTCTAATAATGACAAATTAAATATAGTAAGTCCACCCTGTGTAACGCGATGAATATTAATTAATACCAAAGTGTAAATTTAAATGGATAAGAATTAAGATTTTAAAAAAAAATAATTGATCAAAATATTTAAGTAACTAAAATGTATTTAATATAAAAATAATTTAAATTATTATAGAAAAATTCTTTCCAAAAATAACTAGTAAAAGTAATGCTTTAGTTAAAAGATTTAGATCGTTTAAAAAAGGGTCTAATACAAAAGATAAAGATTATTTTTGCATTGAAGGTACTCATTTGATCGAAGAAATGCTTAAGTCTGGCAATCATCCTTCAAAAATTTTAACTACTGAAAAATGGCTTGATAAAAATGAGGATCTTTATCAAAAGATTGAACAATCATTAATAATTGTCGTATCAGAAGAAGTTTTAGCTTCAGCAGTATCTACAAAAAATCCTGATGGAGTAGCCGCCTTGGTGGAGATTTCATCAATACCTAATTTTGACTTTAATAATATTGAAGATGACTTTATTCTTGTCCTTGATAGGATTCAAGACCCTGGGAATATGGGGAACCTTTTTAGAACAGCTTTAGCTGCTGGTGTTAACAAGATATTATTAGCAGGGGGAGCGCACCCCTTAGGGCAAAAGGTATTACGAGCATCTAGTGGATCTGTTTTTCATCTCCCATTTAAAAGATTTGATGGAGGTGAAGAAGAAATGATTAATTCTTTATTGTCATCATTAGATCAATTTTCAAAGAACGGGTTTCAAATAATTTCTACAAGTAGCCATAATAAAAATCTTAATAAACCTCAAAAACCATATTGGGAAATTGATTGGTCTAAACCAACTGCACTTATATTGGGTAATGAAGGTAATGGTATTCATAAAAGAATTCAAGAAGCTTTTAATGAAACAATTACTATTCCGCATAGTGAGCTTGTAGAATCATTGAATGTGGCTTGTGTTGCAGTTCCATTATTACTTGAACGAAAAAGAGTCACATATACTTCTACTTCAAGAATACAAAAGTGACTGATCCAAATTTTGACTTTGATTTGATAGTAATTGGTGCAGGATATGGAGGATTTGATGCCGCCAAACATGCTGCGGAAAAAGGTCTTAAAGTTGCCATCATAGAGTCTGGAGATATGGGAGGTACTTGCGTTAATAAAGGATGCGTACCTTCCAAAGCTCTTTTGGCAGCAAGTGGAAAAGTTAGAGAAATAGCCAATTATGAACATTTAGCAAAGTTTGGTATTCATGCTTCCCCTGTTAGATTCGAAAGATCAAAAATTGCTGATCATGCAAATAATTTAGTATCAAATGTTAGGGAAAATTTAACAAAAACCCTCAAAAGAAGTGGAGTTAAAATTATTTTAGGATTTGGAAGACTTGAAGGTAATCAAAAAGTAGGAGTAAGAGACAACAATGGAATTGATAGGATCTTCACATGTGAAAATACACTTCTAGCGACAGGTTCTTCTCCCTTTGTACCTCCTGGAATAACTTTAGATAATAGAACAGTTTTCACAAGTGATGAAGCAGTAAAACTTGAGTGGCTCCCGAGATGGATAGCCATTATTGGAAGTGGATATATAGGTTTAGAATTCGCTGATGTTTATACCGCTCTAGGTTGCGAAGTAACAATGATTGAGGCTTTGGAAAATATAATGCCCACCTTTGATCCTGATATTACAAAAATAGCCAAGAAAAATCTTATTCAATCAAGAGATATTGATACAAAATCTAATGTATTTGCGACTAAGATCACCCCTGGATGCCCTGTAAAGATAGAACTAACGGATGCAAAATCAAAGGAAATTGTAGAAAACTTAGAAGTTGATGGCGTTCTTGTGGCTACTGGTAGGAGTCCTAATAGTAAAAATCTCAATCTTGATTCAGTTGGTATCGAAACCACAAAAGGTTATATTCCTATTGATGATCAAATGAGAGTTTTAAATGGTGAAAAAATAATACCTAATGTTTGGGCCGTTGG
>NZ_CBFHHZ010000005.1:0-9836 GCF_965655815.1 Prochlorococcus sp.
TATTTACTAAGATCAGGAGTATTGATCTCAGATGCGTTTACTGCGAAACCTGATGCCAAAGAAATGATGGCAGGAGCAGCAATTAATTTTTGAAATAATTTCATGTAAAGTTCACACACTTTTAAGAATGGATGTTAATCCAATTTTTTTATAACGTTGAGAGATTAAGAATTTATCAAGAGTTGGTAAAATAAAGCTATTTTTAACTAGCCCTTAATCATTTCTTATATTAATTGACATGTTTTTAAATCTTGTATTCCAATTTAAAAATATTTGAAAATAAATTTCTCAGAAATTCTTTTAATAAGTTTTAGAAACCTAACTGAATAAAGCTTGGTATAAGAAAAGTTTAAGAGAAGATTAATTAGCTATTAATTATTAGATAAGCTTAAGAAAACCATTACTAAACAAATACATTAGATGCTATAAATATGAAGTCTTTCAAAAATTCTAAACAAGACTTATGAGCATTGCAAAGAAAGCTCTCCTATTCACTTCTGCGCTAGCTCTTATAGCTGGTCCAAGTGTAACCGCTTCAACAAGATTGAGTGGAGCTGGTGCTTCATTTCCAGCAAAAATCTATACTAGATGGTTTTCTGATTTAGCAAAATCAGGTGGACCAAGAGTTAATTACCAGGCAGTTGGTTCTGGTTCTGGAAGAAAAGCATTTATTGATCAAACTGTTAACTTCGGTGCATCAGATGATCCAATGAAAGATAAGGATATTGCAAAGGTTACTAGAGGTCTAGTTCAAATTCCTATGGTTGGTGGAACTATTGCTTTCGGATACAACTATGATTGCGATTTAAAACTTACTCAAGAGCAAGCAGTACAGGTTGCAATGGGTATGGTTAAAAACTGGAAAGAATTAGGTTGTAAAGCCGGCAAACTAACTTGGGCACATCGTTCTGATGGTTCAGGAACTACTAAGGCTTTCACAAACTCTATGGAAGCATTTTCACCAACATGGACTTTAGGAACTGGTAAATCAGTTAAGTGGCCAGCAGGTGTTGGAGCAAAAGGAAATTCAGGTGTTGCCGGTGTTATTCAAAATACTCCAGGTGCAATTGGTTATGTTAACCAGTCCTATATTAAAGGTAATGTTAAGGCTGCTGCACTTCAGAATTTATCAGGTGAATTTTTAAAACCATCTGTTGAAGCTGGAGCTAAAGCTCTTAACGGCATTACTTTAGATGAAAATCTTGCGGGTAAGAATCCTAATCCAACAGCAAAAGGGGCATATCCAATTGCTTCTCTAACATGGATACTTGCTTATGAAAAAGGCAATGGTAGAAATACTAAAGCTATCAAGAAGTCATTAAGCACACTTCTAAGTGATGAATATCAAGATAAAGCTCCAACTTTAGGATTTGTTCCACTTAAAGGAGATATCCTTGAGAAATCAAGAGCTGCAGTTAAGAAAATTGGTAGATAATATTTAAAAAATATATTTACATAAAGGGAGAAATTAATTCTCCCTTTTTTTATGCAAAAAGATATTTTGTTGAACCTAATATTAGAGAAATAAGGATAAGTATGTATGTTGGAACTACTTTAAAAAAAGTTAGTAAAGTTGAAATGGAAATTATAAAAATTGAGCTTATTAAAGTGTATTTTGATGAAAGGTAATCCTCTATTAAATTAAAGCCAGAAAAAATAACTGCACCTGGAATTGTATTTATTACTCCTTCAATAAAGGAAGTTAATAATTTACTTCTATTTTTTAAAAGGCCTTTTCCAAAAATAAAAATCAAAATAAAACTTGGTAAAAATATTGCAAACGTTGATATAAATGAATATTTCAAAGCCTCATTAATACCTCCAATTGAAAAACCTGCTTTATATCCAATAAAACTTGTAGTTAATAAGACAGGACCAGGCGTTATTTGACCAATCATTATGCCATCAATAAATTCATTATTTGTTAACCATCCTTGTGAGATAACGTAATCACTCATTAAAGGAATAATTACTAATCCGCCTCCAAATATAAAAAGTCCCGATTTGAAAAAGAATAAAAACAGATTAAGATAATTTATTAAAAACTTTGAGTTTAAAGAATCTTTTAAAAAATTAAAAAACTTAAAAATATTTATAGAGAGTGAACTAATCAAAAATGAGGTCGTTGAAAATATAGATAAAGGGACCAAGCTATAAAAAATATCTTTGAATTTCCTTAAAAATATATTTATCAATCCTGCAATAGTAAGAATTGTTATGAGTGGAAATTGAATACTATTATATTTGGCAAATATAAGTAGAAATAATATTGAGCTAGAGAATAATATTCGATCAACCTTTAATCTTTTTTTTAATAGAACTAAAGAGAATGAAAAAATTATTCCTGCAATAATAGGAGGATTAAAATAAATTAAATCTGTTAAGAATTTTGATCCAGAACCAATTTGCCAAAAAAAACTAAGAACTAATACCGAAACGAATCCTGGGATAATGAAACATATCCCGGATATCAATCCGCCAATATAACCATTAATTTTAAGACCTATATATATTGCTAATTGAGTAGATATCGGTCCTGGAAGTATTTGACATAATCCAATACCTTTTTCAAAAGATTGTGTTGTGATTAATTTTTTATTATTTATAAGTTCATCTTCGAATAAAGAAATATGAGCATATGGTCCTCCAAAACTGAAAATACCAATTTTTAGAAAAATTTTTGCAAGTTCAATTAATGATATTTTTGCCATTTAAATATTCTAATTTCTAAAAATTAGTTTTTATGGTGATGATAAGCTTTGTTTGATTGATGGTAATTTAAGACTCGAAATCCAAGATAATAATATTAGAAGTGATGAAAAATAAAGACAATATTGAAGACCAATACTTGGATTTCTCCCAATCATAAATAGTAAGCCAGATAGTAATGTTCCAACTAGTCTTCCAGAAGCATTTGCCATGTAATAGAAGCCAACATTTAAACTGACTTTTTCATTATCAGAGTATGCCAAAATCATATAAGAATGTGTAGAGGAATTCATTGCAAAAACAAATCCAAAAATAGTTAGTCCTAAAATTATTGCTATTGATGGAGAACTTTCTCTCCATAATGCGATTCCTATCAAAGATGGTATGACCATTAATACGGCACTCCAAAATTGGATAGCTTTACGATCTGGACTTTCTTTCTGGCCCCACATTTTTCTAATTGCTGGAGCCGAAGCCTGAACAATTCCATAACCTATTACCCAGGCCCCAAGAAAGAATCCTATTTCCATGTAGTCCCAACCAAATGCCATATCAAGGAATACTGGAAGAGCTACAACAAACCAAACATCTCTTGCTCCAAAAAGAAAGAATCTTGCTGCTGAAAGAATATTTATGGCATCTGATTTTGAAAAAAGATCATTAAAAGCTGGTTTGGTTTTCATCTTGCCAATTTCTCCAGGTAAAATTAATGTCAATAAAAAGGCTAAGCAGAGTCCAAAACCCATAATCCCTACAGCATTATTGAATCCAAATAACTTATATAACAGTCCACCCAAGAAAAAACCAACTCCTTTAAGGGCATTTTTAGATCCAGTTAAAATAGCAACCCATTTAAAAAGTTGTTTTTGGCTAGTATCATTGCCATTATTTGTCTTTGGAACAACTGTCTTAACAGCACTTTTAGCACTCATTTTATTTAAATCTTTTGCTATCCCACTGACTGCTTGAGCAACCATAACGTATGCGACACTAAATATTACTGGCCAATCCTCCTTAACTGGAATAAGCATAAAAAGGGCAATGATTTGAAGGATAGTCCCAATCCATAAAGTAAGCCTTAAACCATATCTTGCTCCTATCCAGCCACCATATAGATTAGTAATTATTCCAAAAAACTCATAAAAAAGGAAAAGTAAAGCAATTTGCAGAGTTGTATAACCTAGTTCATGAAAGTGACCAACAACTAATAATCTTAATGCGCCGTCAGTAAGCGTGAACGCCCAATAGTTTGCTGTTACAACACTATATTGTTGAATATTAGATAACTTCATAAAGACATAAATTAAATCTCTTTTTTGATTACATATTCAGTAAGATCTGCAAGCCTGCAGCTGTAACCCCATTCGTTGTCGTACCAAGCGTATATCTTTAATAAATTTGAATTAACAACCATCGTTGATAAACTATCAACTATTGAACTTCTAGAGTCATTTACATAATCTGCAGAAACTAAAGGTCTTTCTTCGTAACCAAGAATTCCTTCTAAATATGTTTCAGATGCTTTTTTAAATTCATTATTTACTTGCTCTTCAGTTACAGCATTATTTAATTCAAAAACTGCATCTGTTAAAGAACCATTAAGTAGAGGAACTCTTACTGCATGGCCATTTAATTTTCCTTTTAATTCTGGGAAGATCTCAGCTATTGCTTTAGCAGATCCAGTAGTAGTAGGTATTAAACTTTGCATACATCCTCTTGCTCTCCTCAAATCACTTTTATAAAAATCTACAGGAACTTGAGTGTTCGTGACATCGTGAATAGTTGTAATAGCGCCATGTTTAATTGAGAAATTTTCATTAATTACCTTTACTATCGGAGCTAAACAATTTGTAGTGCAGGATGCTGCAGTTACTAATTTATGTTTGGAAGGGTCATAAAGATTTTGATTTATACCGTAAACAATATTAAGTGATTCAGCTTCTGCAACAATTCCTTTGACTGGACAAGCTACTATTACTCTTTTCATCCCAAGAGAATCAAAATAGGGATTTAGTTTGTCTGGCTTTTTATTCTTTCCTGTACATTCCAAAATAATATCTACAGAAGATTTTTCCCAAGGTACATCAAGGTAATTTTTAAAAGATGTGTAGGCTAATTTCTTTCCATCAATTATTATTTCTTCTTCTTTAACCTTTATATCTTTCACCCATCTACCATGGACTGAATCAAATTCGAGTAGATGCGCAGCAGCATTCGAATCTCCTGCTATCTCATTTATATGAGTTATTTCTATATCAGCTCTATCCCATAATGCTCTGAAAACTAACCTGCCAATTCTTCCAAAACCATTAATTCCAATTTTCATAACTTTGAAATTTTCTATTTAAATTATACATCAAAATATTTTGATATATCAAGATATTTTGATTAATGAAATCTTTTTTAGTTAAGCTATATTTAAAAGAATTTAATATCTTCAAAAATGTTAAAAGAGATTAGCAAAGTAAAAAAAGAAAATATATCTAAGTTGATGGTTTCATTTTCTGATCCTTTTAGGCTAGAAATAATTGACCTAATGATGGATGGAGAAGTTTGTGTTTGCGATATTATGAAATTAACTAATTTATCTCAATCAAGAATTTCATATCACATAAAAATTTTGAAGGAAGCTGATCTTATCTCAGACAGACAAGAAGGTAGATGGGTGTACTACAGCCTAAATAAAGAAGCTCTCTTTTTGATCAAGGAGTGGATAACTTCTTTGGCAGATTATTCCTCAAATAGAAAACGTTGCTGCGAATAAATTATATTTTAGATTTTATTAATTAACTTCTGATTCCCTTTCATAAGTCATTCCTGATTGTTCCATCCACTCAGCTTTAGTTTTGCAATTTTGTTTGTGATTAAAGATGTGAAAACCCTCAATAATAATCATTATGGATAGAAGCAAAACAGGAATAAAATATACAGGGGAAGATATTACTTCTTTATATTTGATTTGTGCAATGAATTCCCTGTATTTAAACATCCCCAAAGTTTCTATTTTATAAATAATATTCACCTATGGTTAAGTAAAGTTAAAGAAAAATGTGTTTAAGAAATTAAATATAGAGATTTTTACTTAAAAATAAAAAAAGTAATAAGTATTTTAAAATGAGTAGATTTTCCTCTCAAGAAATAGAAAGTCAATACAACCTGATAAAAATGCTTTTATCTGATCCTGAAAAGTATAAAGATGCGATAGATGCAGTTAAAAAAGATATTGCTTATATGCCAGTAGAACTAAAGAAAAAACTTGAAGAAGAAAATATTACTTTATAAATAATATTTTGGAAGACTTAGAAATATTTACTAAATAAAGCATCAAAGGAACTTCTACTAGTACCCCAACTATGGTAGCCAAAGCAGCTCCTGAATTAATACCAAAAAGAGTTATCGATACAGCTACTGCAAGTTCAAAAAAGTTTGAAGCGGCTATCATCGAGCCTGGACAGGAAATAGAATACTTTTGCCTAAAAAACTTCATTGAAAAAGCAGTTAAATAAAAAATAAAAAGAGTCTGAATTATTAATGGAATTGAAATTAAGATTATATGAATAGGATTTTGTAATATAGATTTTGATTGAACAAAGAATAATAAAAAGACTGTAAGAATTAAAAAGAATAACGAATAACTTTTACTTTTATTCAAAATACTTTTTATTATTTTTTCGCTGTAGATTTTATTTTTTAAAAATAATGCTAGAAAAAGTGGTACCAAAATAAAGATTATTATAGAACTAAAAACAGTATCTAATGGGATATCTATACTGTTAAATCCTAAAAGAATTTTTGACAATAATGGAAAGGCTAAAATTAATATTAGATCATTAATAGCTACTTGTATTAAAGTAAATAATGGATCGCCTTTAGCTAGATTACTCCAGACAAAAACCATTGCTGTACATGGCGCTATTCCTAATAGAATCATTCCAGAAACATATTCTTTAGCAATTACAGGATCTATCAAATTACCATATAAAAAATATAAAAAAGAGGCTGCGATAATTGCCATTGAAACTGGTTTTATTAACCAATTAATAAAAAGGACAATAGAAAATCCTTTAATCTTATATTTCAAATTTATTACAGACTTGAAATCTATTGATAACATCATTGGGAAAATCATTCCCCAGATAAGAATTGCTATTGGAAGATTTATTCTTGAGAATTCTAATCCGCCTATAAATTGAGATAAATCAGGAAATAAATAACCCGAAAAAGATCCAACACACATTGCGGAGAAAACCCAAATACTTAGATATCTATCAGAAAATTTCATTTAATTTTTTTTAATCAACTATCCAAAATAGTACTTAATTTAATCTAAATAATAGCCTTTCTTATTTTTGCTGTAATCCATTCACTAAAAACTACCGCCACTACTATTGCTAATAAAATAACTGATACCTTAGCCCAAGCTAAGTCTCCTATTTGAGCATCTAATTCTATCCCTATACCTCCAGCCCCAACTAAGCCAACAACTGTTGCTTCTCTAATATTTATATCCCACCTATAAATAGAAATACTCGTAAATGCTGGGAGAATTTGAGGGAGTATGCCAAAGGTCATAATTTGTGCTTTATTTGCCCCTGTTGCCTCAATAGCTTCAATTTGGTTTTCATCAATTTCCTCTATAGCTTCATAAAGTAATTTTCCACAAAATCCTATTGATCTTAATCCGATAGCAATTATGCCAGCCAAGACTCCAGGACCGACAACTGCAACCAGAAGTAATGCCCAGATTACTGAATTAATTGATCTGCTTGAAACTATGCAAAATAAGGCTAAAGGTCTTATAAACCTTTTACTCGGGGTAGTATTGTTTGCGGATAAAAAAGCTAATGGGATTGCAATTAAAGTTCCAATCGTTGTACCAATGGTCGCGATATTTAAAGTATCCCATATAGGTTTTATTAAAGTGAAGAAATAATTAGTTTCTGGAGGAAACATCCTACCTAAAAGATCTAAAGCCTCATTATGTGAATCAAAAACATAAAACCAGATTGTTTTACTACTAATCAAACCGAAACAAAA
The DNA here is from genome assembly GCF_965655815.1 of Prochlorococcus sp. Classification (NCBI taxonomy): domain Bacteria; kingdom Bacillati; phylum Cyanobacteriota; class Cyanophyceae; order Synechococcales; family Prochlorococcaceae; genus Prochlorococcus; species Prochlorococcus sp. The sequence continues at coordinate 7,747 of NZ_CBFHHZ010000005.1, forward strand.
GCTAAAAATCAAAGTTCCTAAAAACCAACAAAGCCAGTTTTGTAAATCTCTTTTTCGATCAAATTTTTTCCAGGTTTTGTAATCCTTTTGTTTTATTATTGGCATTACTTTATTAATTTCCTTAGATAACTAGATGTATATTCAACAATCATCACGATAGAAATAATTACGATAAGAACAGCCGCTGCAGTCCCAAATTCATATCTATCAAAGGCTGTATTTAAGGTAGAACCAATACCTCCTCCACCCACAATTCCAATTACCGCTGACTCCCTAAAATTAATATCCAATCTGTATAAAGATAATCCAATAAATCTTGGCATGACTTGAGGCTGGACCCCATAATTAATCCATTGAAACCAATTGCTACCAGTAGATTTGATTGCTTCAGCTTGAGATTTACTTATGTCTTCAATATCTTCAGATAATAATTTAGCGAAAAACCCTATTGTAGATAAACTTAGAGTTACCATCCCAGCAAAAGGTCCAAAACCCATTAGCTTAACAAAAAATATTGCTAAGATTACTTCCTGAAAACTCCTTGATAATGTGATAATTCCCCTTGATAAAAAATAAACAAATTTAGGGGCTATGTTTTTAGCAGCTCCCAAGGAGACAGGAATAGAAATAAGTATCCCAACAATAGTTGCGACAATAGTCATCCATAAACTTTCAAATATACCAGCAAAAATTTCATCAGATCTAGTTATAAAATCTGGAGGAAAGAAAGCAAATATAAAGTTTTTACCCCTTGGGATTCCTTCAAGAATTCTTTGCCAATCAATTTCTGTAGTTAGGAAAACAGATAATAAGTAAGTACTAATGAATAAAATCAATCCAATTCTTAATAACCTATTTTTTATAAATGGTTTTCTTTTCCAAATTACTTTCTTATCTTTCATTTAATATATTCCTAATTTGCTACGGTTTTAGACCAGTCTTCTTCTCCATATATATTTGTAAGTATTGTTTCTGATAAGCCACTGGGCTTGCCATCGTAAACAATTTCTCCAGCTTTTAAACCTATTATTCTTTCTGCAAAATTCTGAGCAAGAAAAACATCATGAATATTTATAATCGCAGCAAGATCTCTTTCCTTACATAACTCACATATTAATCGCATAATTTGTCTGGAATTTTTTGGATCTAAACTAGCTGTAGGTTCATCTACTAAAAGTAACATTGGGTTTTGTATCAAAGCTCTAGCAATTCCTACTCTTTGCCTCTGACCTCCTGATAATTCATCGGCTCTTTTATCAAGCATATGCTCTAGTCCAATTCTTTGAAGCAACCGGAATGCTTCTTCGATATCTTTTTGAGGAAATTTCCTGAAAAAACTATTCCAAAATCCTACGTAGCCTAATCTGCCGGAAAGAACATTTTCCATTACACTTAATCTTTCTACCAAGGCGAATTCCTGGAAAATCATTCCAATTTGTCTTCTTGTTTTTCTTAATTTCGATTTATTTAATGAAGTAATATCATTTTTTTCATCTGCAAAATATACTTTTCCTGAAGTAGGCTCAACTAATCTATTTATTGTTCTAATAAATGTACTCTTACCCGCACCTGAGGGACCAATAAGAGCTACTACTTGCCCATTAGGGATATCTAGATTTATTCCTTTAAGAGCTTCTTCGCCATTTGGATAAACCTTTTTCAGGTTTATTGTTTTAAGCATTAAGTTTGATTTTATTTATAATAGAAAATTTTTATTTACAATCATAAACAACGCCATTAGCCTTATCAATTTTTCTAATAACATCCCAATCATGCTTGTGACTAATTGAAATGAATCTATCTGCTTTTTTAAATTCTTTATCTAATGTTGAATTATCCCAGTTATATGTGTAAAAAGCTTGCTTAACTTTTGCAACTACAGATGGATGGAGATTATGAGCATGAGCATAACCTGTTGTTGGGAAGGTTTGGGATTTATAGATAGTTCTTATTTTTGAAGAATCAACAACACCTCTTGCATCCATTCTTGTAAGAACTGAGTTAGCAATTGGAGCAACTTCATAATCTTTATTTGCTACACCCATTATTGAATTTTGATGTTTACCTGAGAAGACTGGGGTAAAATCTTT